>DASXKQ010000359.1:0-7910 GCA_036496745.1 Polyangiaceae bacterium | reverse complement strand
CGTCCGATGGGACCAACTACGCCGGCTACTTCTGCGACGCCATCACCGTCACCAACAACACGAGCAGCTGCGCCGGGGGCGCCGGCAAGGTCGATATTCACGAGGGCGATCGCATGCAGGTCGTCGGCCCCACGGGCACGTTGCTCACGGGCCACGACAGCTTCGGCGTCGGTTGCAGCCACAGCTGGGTCACGCGCATGGTCTATGATCCGCGCACCAGTCACTTCGTGATGGTGTGCACCACCGACAACAATTGTCGCGTCGCGCAGCCGAATCCATACCGCACGATCGCCACGGGCACCTGCGACGGCACCCTGTTCGGCGGCGACGTCGTCCTCGCCGGCACCACCGGTTATTGGATGGCGTGGAGCCAGGGCGGCGTGATCAAGCTCGAGCACTTCACGACCGGCGCTTCGGACCAGACCGTCACCACCGCGGGCAACACCCAAAACCCCCACCTCGTGTCCTATGGCACCGGGAAAATGCTGCTCAGCTGGGGCTCGGGCACCGGCATGGCCGCGCAGATCTACGACACCAGCACCGGCGCCACCGTCGGTGCACAATTCACGATCGCTGCGCCCGATCATCCCTGGCAATCCTGGAAGGCCTTCCCCGACGGCAGCGTCGCCTGGGCCGGCGTCGCGAGCGCCTCCGCCACGGTTACGATCGCGCGCGTCATGCCCTGTAACTGAATCGGCTGCCCTCAACGTCCGCGTCGCGCGTGGGCCGTGCTAGGAATCGGTCAAGTTCAGGCCCGTCCATTGGCCGAGCTTGCTCGCGTCGAGCGAGAGGTCGCCCTGCGCCTTGAAGTACGTGTCCGTGAGCGCCGTGCTCGCGTGCCCAGCGGCCTTGAGCTGCGCGGTGTTCTTGAGCGGGACCGAGTCGGGCATCCAGCCGTTGCCCGCGGTCACCGTGCCGCTGTAGTACGCCGCGCCGCTCGTACCGACGATGGTGCCCACGATCGTGCTCTGAGCGACCGGGATCTGGAGACCGATCACGCCCGCCGAGATACTGATGTCGAGCTCCGAGTTCGAACCAAACTGAAAGCCGCCCGCGGGATCCGTGAAAAACGTCTTACCGTCGCCGTCCGGGTCCAGGTTGACGACGGTGTTACCGCCGATCGCGACCGGCAATTTCAGATCGTTGAGATCGATCTGGCCACCGATCCACATGTGACCGTCGAAGCTCGCCGCGTTCGCGTCGATGCCCCAGGTGTTGGTCGGCGTGAACGGCAGATGCCCGCCGATCGAAAAGCCGACGCTCGCCTCGTTCACCGGACCCATCAAGCCTCCGAGTGACGCCTTCAAGAAGAAAGACGGATCGGACGGATCGAGCGTCATCGTCACGCTCTGGTTATCCGCCGCCGAAATCGTGAGTTGCCCCACGCTCGCGGAAAATCCCGCCGAAAACGTGAAGTACAGGTACTTGCGGTCCGCCTCGATCGGCGCGTCCACGTTCTGGATATTGGCGCCTAGATCGTAACCTACCGCCGCGTACACCGCGTTGTCGACGCTCAGGCCTTGCAGAAAGCCGAGATTCGGCAGCGGCAACCGCACCGAGCCGTCGAACCCCTGCAAGCCCTCGCCCTTGCTCGCGTCGTAGCTGAGCGTGAGCTTCGCCTCGGCGAGCGTGATGTGCGCATTGCCGGGCGCGTCGATCAACACGGTGCCCTTCAGTGAAAAGCCGCCGGTCGGCAGATCCTCGACGTTGCTCGCGAGCGTGCGCGGCGTCACCGGTACCGCGCCCTTGGGATCGAGCACGAACACGGCGAAGCCGTTGGGCGCCACCGCGCCGTCCTGCGTCGCAGCTCCCGTGCCACCGCCGGCCGCGCCCGCGCCGCCATCCGTGCCCGCGTTGCCATTCGCGCTACCCGTGGTACCGTTCGTACCGCTCTGATCGTTCCCTGATTTGGGCGTGGCATTGTCTGCGGCGCGCTGAGTCGCCGAGCAACCATTGCCGTCGACCGCCACACCCGCGGGCGTATTCGGACACAAGTCCTGGTCCGCGCTCACCCCGTCCGCGTCCCCGTCACTCTTCGGCTGAGCCGCCGCGTTCGGATCAGCAATCCCCGGCACACCCGCGCCGCTTGATGCAGACTGCCCAGCAGTGCCGCAACCCGCAATCAAGGCAACCATGAACAACGACGTATGCAAATATGAGCGTGCCATAGGGACAGTTCTCCTCACTGGTTGAAGAACGCGGCGACCCAGCCAACTGGCTTTCAGGTCATCTTCAGCGCGTTGTGCAGAGCTCTAGAGCAACCCACGTGCCAGCCTGGGATCGAGCCCCAATGCCGCTGATTCGCGCACAGGCGAACCGCCGAGTGCACGGCCTTGCACACTCGCGACGCGTAGCGAAATCTGTGTGCAAGGTGTTGCACACGGTAAAGCCGATCGCCGCGCTGCGAGGAGAAGCTCCCGAAAGGACCGTCACCAACGAACCTCGAAAACGCCGACCAGGGTTTCGCACCTCAGGCAGACCGGGCACTGGCCGAATCGCGTACGAGATCGGCTTGCCTTCAAGGCATTTCTCAGCGTCGTTAGGCCGCGAGAGCCTGGACGGGGGAAGCGATCCAATTTACGTTGGGCGGATTGACAGTGAGTGAGCCCATTCCAAGCAGTGCGACTTTGGTGCCAATAGTGACTGAACGACTCGTTCTGCGTGCACTGACTGAGATGGATCTCGAAGCCGTGTTCGGAATCCTGACGGACGAAACGACGACGGCCGACGTCTCCTGGCGTCAACATACTCGCGAAAATGCAAAGATATGGCTTGAGCGGCGGGTCGCAGATGAACGTGGTCATGGAATGAGTATGTGGGCAATCGACAACCGAGCGAACGGAGAGATGATAGGCCTCTGTGGCTTCTTCCCCCGCGAGTCGCAGCTTGAGCTCGGCTACGTCGTTCACGCTCGGTTCTGGAGGAGAGGCTTTGCGACAGAGGCCGTGACAGCCGCCGTTCAAAACGCTGTCCGTGCGGGACATCGTATATATGCGACCATCAGGTCGGGGAATCACGCGTCAATTCGAGTGGCAGAGAGTGCTGGCCTGCGACTTTCCGGCAAAAGCGAGGATGCGCGAGGTGAGCTCCTTGTCTATGGCACGATCGAGTCGCAAGCGTGAGAAGTCTTGATGTGGCAGTGGAGACGGGTCGTATGGGCTGCCTGCGCCATCTTTGAGTCTAGCGTGGCGCACCGCCCAACAAGGCATTGCAGCTGACGGGCTTGTCGGTCGCACGCGAGCTTCGCTCGCGGCTCCCTCTGGCGCCCGCAGCTGAACGCCTTTACGTTAGCCGGACGTGAGCGACAAGCCAATGCGAGCGGGGTTGAACAACATCCGACCGCGAGTTCTTTTGAGAGCGTCACTATTCGCGGCGCTCGTTATTGGTTGCCCGTCGATCGCAAGGGCCGATGCGGGCATCCCGATGTTGGCCATTGTTTGGCCTTCTTCGTGGCTAGCGTTGGTACCGATCGTATTTGTCGAAGCTATCGTCGCTCGTCGGCTCGCGTTTTTGCCGCTACGCACATGCCTCTGGCTCTCGCTTGAGGCCAACCTTTGGTCCACCTTTCTGGGAATCCCTTTGGTTTGGCTTTGCCTAGTCATTCTCGAGATCTTTCTGGGCGGGACGCTGTCGCACTTCAAGCTCGAGCCTAGCCAGTTGGGTCAGGTGCTCACCGCGCCGTTCTTCTCGGCCTGGCTCGGACCCGTGCGCACGGCCTCGCCGATCTACGGCGCGGCGGCTATCCTGTGCGTGCCGTTTGGCGTCGCTTCCGTCTTCATCGAAACGTGGGGCGTTCGCCGGTACCTTCCCGCGCGTCTGGCACGGCGTTGGGCAATCAGAGCCAATCTTCTTACATACGGTCTAGCCATCGTTGCCCTCACTTTGGCAGCGGTGCTGAGTATGCAGCACTCGACCCCAATTCGCTAACGTCGCCGGCTAACTGCGGTTTGCAGCTGACATGGCCCTCGCTTCGCTCGGGACCACGCAACCTGATACGTTAGGCGGACAGCGCGTGGAAGACTCGTTGGTGCTTTGCCGAACTGAGAAACTGCCTACCGATCTCGACAGGCTGATCGCTGCGAGCCTGCGTGAGGATTTCCATGCGCTCCAGCGCATGCGCCAGGAATGGGACGGAGGGGTCAACCGCTTTGGAGAGTCCGGCGAGGCACTTTTCGAAGCACATCTTGGCCAAGACTTGGTGGGCATTTGTGGATTGAATCGAGACCCATATGCAAACGTCAATACGGTGGCCCGACTGCGGCATCTGTACGTGATGCCTCATTATCGACTCTGCGGTGTCGGCCGTGGCCTGGTCGCTATCCTGCTCGCACACGCCGCCCCCAATTTTCGAAGAGTTCGCTTAAGAACGGACAGGCCCGACGCGGATCGATTTTATCTGGCTCTGGGCTTTGAGAAGACTTCCGGAGACCCAGAGTCGACGCATCAGATCTGGCTCCTACGCTAGCCCGCCCGGCGAGAAGGCCACCCAACCGGGCGTTGCAGCTGACGGGCTTGGTCGGTCGCGTCGTGAACACCTTTGCTCGCCTTCGCATAGCCTCGCCTCCCATTGCGCGCGCTTCATTACTGGGGTAATGTTACCGGATGATTCTCGCGTCGTCCAAGTTGACTGCTCAGGGACAAATCTCAGTGCCCGCGGAGGTTCGACGGAAGCTTGGTCTCGCACCAGGTTCCGTACTCGAATGGGAGGAGGAGGAGGGGCACGTCATCGTTCGTCGCGCCGGCAAGCACACGTCCGACGAGCTTCATGCCGCCTTGTTCCCGGGTAAACGCCCAGGGGCGCAAAGTCTATCGCATCTCAAAGACGGCGTTCGAGCCGCAGTGCGCAAGCGACATGCGCGCCGTTGACACCAACGTGCTCGTTCGACTCATCGCTCGCGACGATGTCGCGCAGGCTGCTGCGGCCGACGAGTTTGTAAGTCGAGGCGCTTGGATCTCCCATCTCGTGCTGCTCGAGACCGTTTGGGTGCTCGACTCAATTTTCTCGCTTGCGCATACACAAATCGCGACCGCCGTCGAAATGCTCCTCAATCATCGTGATCTCGTGGTGCAGGACCCCGACGTCGTTGCGGCCGCCCTCGCCCGCTTCCGGAAACGTTCAAAGGTCGGGTTTTCCGACTGCATGGTGCTCGAAGTCGCCCGCAAAGCCGGTCACTTGCCCCTTGGCACCTTTGACCGCCACCTTGCCAAGTTAGATGGGACAGAGTTGCTCTGAACAGTGGCGCCTAGCACTACGTCCGTCCATGCGGATGGCCGCTCGGTCTGACGAGGCCCGCGCGCCCGACTAGTGCACCGCATGTGAGATACGATCAAGTTTCAGTGCGGCGCCTCGCGCGGTGCGCTAGCGAGCCTGCGCAGCAGGCGCGGGGCTTCGGGGCGAAGCCCCGAGGAGATGCCTAGGGCACCGCAAGGCCGCGAAGCGGCACTATCGCGAAGCGATAGTTGAGCCTATCTCACTTGCGGTGCACTAGCGGCGACGGCACGACCGCAAAAGCTCGCTCTCAACGGCCGAGAACCCGCGTTCACGCCCCACCGCAACGCCCGTTCGCACCGGCACGCGTGATCCGAGAAATCCCGCAGTTTCTCGGTTGGCCCGATCCTTGAAGTAGAGGGCGGCGGAGGATCATCGAGCCATGCAGATTCGGACCCGATTGGGTTTTTGCTTGCCGCTACTCGCTACCGTCTTCGCCACGGGCTGTGCGCTGAAGCACGAGGACCCGGCCGATGAATACCGCGAGGCGGTGCCGAGCGCGCAGTCGGTGAACATCGACGGTCCAGGTAGCGCGAACGGCACGAGCTCGACGGCTGCGCTCTCGTCTGCGCCCCAAGCGCACACGCTCGGAAGCGCGCCGCCCGGCACGCCCGATCCAAGCGGCTACGCCAAGTGGTACGGTTTCACGCGCGACGAGCGCGACGGGGTCAACTCGATAACGCTCGCGATTCTCGGTGGGGTTTCGCTGATCGTTCACAGCGAGCCGACTTCGACGACGTCGGACTCGGCGACTTGGGGCCCGTACACCGACGCGCTCGACCCGGCGAGCTACCGCTTGCGCGTGCAGCGCGTCGCGCCCGGCGAGTACGACTACGTGCTCGAGGGGCGTCCCAAGGCGTCGAGTTCCGACGCGGACTATCAGACGGTGCTGAGCGGCAAGGGCTACGGACGCAACGATGCCCGTCACGGTCAGGGCGCGTTCACTGTCGATCTCGACGCGGCGCGCGCGCTCGATCCATACAAACACCCGAACGACTCGGGCTCGGTGGCCTTCGAGTACCAGTTGCCCGCCAATATCGACGACGATTTGACGGCCTTGCCGCGTACCATCAGCGCCACGGTCGTGCCTCAGGGCGAGAGCCACTACGCCATCGAATCGCAGGCCAACGTCGATCACACGGGTAGCCTGCACGTGACGGCGCACGCCGACATCGACGCGAGCAAGACGACCGCGCTAGAGGACGTGCAAGTGGAGAGCCGCTACCGCGCCGACGGCGCGGGCCGCGCGGACATCACCATCAGCGGCGGCGACGTGCCGGCCACGATCGGCACCGTGACCGCCAGCGAGTGCTGGGGCAGCGATTTCATGCGCAGCTACTACACGGACTCCGCCAATATCGAGCCGAGCGCCGGCGACGCGGCGGCCTGCGTGTACGCCGGTCCTTGATTTCAGGCATCATGCCGGCGTGGCTTCAATCAAGCGCGTCCTGATCGCCAACCGTGGCGAAATTGCGGTCCGCATCACGCGCACGCTGCGTGAGCTCGGCGTCGAAGCGGTCGCGGTCGCGACACCCGAGGATCGCGCGTCGCTGCACGCGCTGCGCGCCGATCGCGTACTCGCGCTCGTGTCGCCACTCGGCTATCTCGACGCGGAAGCGCTGGTCTCGCTGGCCACGCGCGCGGGCTGCGACGCGGTTCACCCGGGCTACGGCTTTCTGTCGGAGAACGCCGAGTTCGCCGAGGCCTGCGAGCGGGCAGGATTGATCTTCATCGGGCCGCCCGCGCAGGCGATCGCAAAAATGGGCTCCAAGGTGCGCGCGCGCGCGGCCATGCGCGCGGCCGGCGTGCCGATCGTGCCCGGTGGCGACGCGAACGATCTCGAGCAAGCGCGCGCCACGGCCAGCGCAATCGGTTACCCGATCTTGATCAAGGCGACCGACGGCGGCGGCGGCAAAGGGATGCGCCGCGTCGACAGCGAAGCCGAGCTCGCCGCGGCCTTCGAGCGCACGACGAGCGAAGCGCAAAAGGCGTTCGGCAACGGCGCGCTGTACATCGAGCGCGCGCTCGGCGACGCGCGACACGTGGAGCTCCAGATCTTGGGCGACCGCGCAGGGCGCATCGTGCATCTGTTCGAGCGCGACTGCTCGCTGCAGCGCCGACACCAAAAAATCATCGAGGAAACACCGTGTCCAGTGCTGCCCGCGGAGACGCTCGAGCAAATGGCGGACGTGGCCCGCCGCGGCGCCGAGTCGATCGGCTATTTTTCCGTCGGCACGTTCGAGTTTTTGCTGGCGAGCGACGGATCTTTCTACTTTTTGGAGATGAACACGCGCTTGCAAGTCGAGCACCCGATCACGGAGCTTTGCACCGGCCTCGATCTGGTACGCGAAATGCTGCGCGTCGCGGAGGGCAAACCGCTCGATTTCGAGGCGGTCACGCGCCGCGGCGCCGCCATCGAAGCGCGCCTCTACGCCGAAGATCCGGATCACGGCTTTCTGCCGAGCGCGGGCCAAATCAGCGGGCTGCGCGCGGCGAGCGGGCCGTTCGTGCGCGACGACTCCGGCGTGTACGAAGGCGCGCGCGTCAGCGATCGCTACGATCCCATGCTGGCCAAGCTCTCGGTTTGGGCGCCCGATCGCGCGCAAGCCATCGCGCGCATGCGCCGCGCGCTCGGCGAGTA
>DASXKQ010000358.1:0-19455 GCA_036496745.1 Polyangiaceae bacterium | reverse complement strand
CGTCGGATGGTGAGCCACGACATTGGTGATCGCTGGCCTGCGCAACACGAGTGCGACTTCGCCGACGACTTCTCCGGGACCGAGCTTGGCGACGATCGTCGTTTCCCCATCCGCCTCGTGCACGATGGCGACCTCACCCAGCGCGATCAGATGCAAGCCCTCCGCTTGGGACCCTTGCGTCACGATCTTGTCCCCCGCTTCAAAAGTGCGAATCGAGAAACGCTCGACCAGAGCCGGCCGCTCCGCTGGCGTCGCTGCCCCCAAGATGAAGTTGGTGCGCACCAGATTATCGAGCATGCGCCGCCTGCAGTACTCGGCGAACTCTCGTCCGACGCTTGGGACCTTGCCCACTACGCGGTCGAGGTCCGCCTTTTTCGCCACCAAGAGCACGCTGGGCAGAGCCGAGATGACGGTGGCGGTGCGCGGCGCGCGGGACAACAGTGCCATCTCGCCGAATAGGGCGCCGCTGCCGAGGCGCGCGAGCGCGATCGGCGGCGCGCCGGCCTTGCTGGCGGCTTTACGCACGTCGAGCTCGCCTCGCGCGACGATGAAGGCTTCGTCCCAGACGCTGCCTTCCTCCACCAGCGTGACGCCGCGGGCAACGATCCGCGCGTCGAAGATCTCCGTCATGGCGCGCAGACCATTCTCGTCGAGTGACGAAAAGAGCGCCTGCGGGTGCACTTTCGGCGGCGCGTCTTTTGCGCGATCGTCGGCGAAACTCTGACAAGCCGCGTCGAGCAGCGCGTTGGCCTTTTCGAGCAAAGCTTTGCCCTTCAATGCATCGGCCAGCGCTGAAAAATCGCTCGCGCCAGCGGGCAGCCTAGGCGGCGCGCCGCGCTTGTCGAGCAAGCGACTCGAGCCGCGCGCGAACACCTTGGCAATTTGGCCTAGGGCCGACTCGTGATCACCGCCGTAGTCGCGCAGTTTGCAGGCGGCCGCAACCGCGAGAGGCAGGTTGCCCGCGTCGCTCGCTCGCTCGACTGCGACGATCAGTCCGCGCTTGGCGGCCTCCGCGTCACCGAGCGCGCCGAGCATCCAGGCCGCGAGCAATAGGCGCAAAGCGCTGCGAGGCTCAGCCTCCAAGAGCGCGGCGGCATAGCGCAGCGCGCTCTCGTGCTCGCCGGTCACGGCGAGTGACAGCGCTTGATCGATCGGTAACTCCGGCGGAGGAGTCGAGACGGTGGGCGCTTTGGCCATACCCGCCGAGGCTAACACTATTCTTGCCGTTTCGGATCGCGCAGGCGGGCAATCGCGGCTGACATCGCGCTCGCGGTCGCACCAACCAGCGGCACCACGAATGGATAGTCCATACGTGTTGGACCGATCACGCCCACGGCGCCGCCCGGCTCGCCTCCCTCTTCACGATAGGGCGCGGCTACCAGACTCACCGGAAAGCCGACCATCTGCTCGGTCTCTTCACCGAGGAACACGTTCACGTATGTGGACGCGAGGGTGCGATCGAGCAGGGCGAGCAGGCGCGCGCGATCTTCGAGCGCGTCGAGCAGCTCGCGCACGCGCTCGACACTGCCGAACTCGGGGCTCTCCAAAAGCCGGGACTGACCCTGAATCACGACGTCGACGCTGCGAGCAGTGCCCTCGCTGGCGGCGCGCAAGAGTGAGAAACCGAGCTGTCTGAGTGAGTCGAGCTCGTCGCGCCGCTCGCTGAGCGAGTTCGCGAAGTAGTCGCGAACCGCGTGCAGCGTCCGGCCGCGCACGACTTCCGCCAGCATGTTGTGCACGCGCTCGAGTTCACCATCGCTGAGCGCCTTCTCCAGTTGGATGAAACGGTTCTCAACGGTCCCATCCGAAAAAACGATCACGCTCAATAGCTCGAACGGACGCGTCGCGATGAAGCGAAGCGTGAGCAGCGTGCGACTCTCCGTGCGTGCGCGAACGAGAACCGCCGGCGCGCCGCTGAGCTCGGACAGGAACTTGCCGGTCTCACGCAGGATATCGGCGTCGCCGTCGAGGCGCGCGAACCAGTCGCGAATGCGCGTGGCATCTTGTTCGGGCAGCTTCTGCACCTGCATCAAGGCGTCCACGAACAGCCGAAACGCGGTCGCGGTCGGCGTGCGGCCCGCCGACGTGTGCGGTTGCTCGAGGTAACCGGCGTCCTCCAGGTCCGCGAGCTCGTTTCGGATCGTCGCGGGCGACAGGGCGAAGGCATATTTCCGAGTGAGCGTGCGACTGCCGACCGGCTCGGCCGTGGCGATGAACTCCGTCACGACCGCATAGAGAACGGAGCGTGCGCGTTTGCTCAGCGGGGCCGCTTGGCTCAAGGGCAATCCTTTCTGATTTTGGCCCCCGAACCGCGCCTTCGTCAAACTGCGGGCAGGCGAAACGTGGCGATAAACGCCGCCCAATGCGGGAAAATTGCCGGCCGGCCGCTTTTCTCGTAGGCGGCCGTGCGCTGGGCGACTTATATAGGTACGAGCTCGAAGCTGGGCGAAATCCTTGACAGTTTTTCGGGGCGCCCCGATGATCGCGCACTGCCCTTTCGTGATACCGGAGGACTCGTGACCACCACGTTGTTGGCTGTTGATGACAGCAAGACCATGCGAAGGGTGTTCGAAATCACCTTCTCTGGGGAAGATTTCCGCACCGTTCTCTGTGCAAGTGCCGATGACGCGCTGAGTAAGCTCGCCGCGGAACGCCCGCAGGTCGCGCTCGTCGACGCCGGGCTCGACGGCTCTGCGGGCTATGACCTGTGCCAGCGAATCAAAGCGAGCGCGCCGCACGTCGCGGTGGTGATGCTCGCCAGCAAGCAGCAACCGTACGATCGCGCGCGCGGGTCAGCCGCGGGGGCCGACGACTTCGTGGACAAGCCGTTCGACACGCAGCAGATGCTCGACAAGATCACGGCTATCGCGCGCAAGGTGGCGAGCGCTCCGGTCGCCGCAGTGCCGGCTCCAGTTGCCGCGGTGCCCGCGACGGTCAGTGCGGTACCCAAGGCGACCGATATTGGGCGCCCGCGCGTGCAGACTCTCGCCTACGGGGCGGCTCAGACGCCGAACATCCCCGCGACGCCGTCGCCATCGCCCGCAGCCGTGCGGCCAGCCGTGCCGGTGTCGCCGATCGTGCCGGCCCCCGTGCGGCCGCCCGCGCCGGAAATGGGATCGTCACCGCGCGCCAGCGCGCCGATGGCGTCCGCAGCGGGCAACGGCATGCCAGCCGATTTCGCGAGCAAGCTCGGTGGCCTCGGCCTCAGCGCCGCTCAAGTCGACGCGGTGCTCGCGCTCTCCCGAGAAGTCGTGGAGCAGGTCGTGTGGGAAGTCGTGCCGACTCTCGCGGAGACCCTGATCAAAGAAGAGATCCGCCGGCTCACGCAAGAGTGAGCCAGCGCGAGTCGCGTCGCGGGCGCAGTGTTCGCGCCTATTTGACAAGACCGGGCGGGACCGGAACTTGGCAGATATCGGTGGCGGTCAGCCACTTGATCGCGTTCACCCAGAACAACTCCACTTGGTAGTCGGGGTGCTGAGTCCATTCAGAGTCGTAAGTGATCCACTCGTCGCCCCACATCAAGACGTGACCAGGACTCACGTCTTGCGCGAGGCCGACCTGGAGGGTGCCGTTGGTCGCGATCACCGTGCCCGTACCGAGCGTCTCGCAGCCCGTGTCGACGCCGACGGCCGTGACGCCGGTGTCCACCGGGTGAGCCGTCCAGGTCGTGATGGGCACCGTCGAGTTGCCGCCACCCTTGGGTAGGATCTGGGCGTCCCCGTAGTGCATGCCGAATCGGTTGAGCAGGATATTGACGTTCGTCTCTTCGCCCGGGTCCGCGTAACCAATCAGCGTCATGAAGCCGCCGCCTGCTGCCACCCAGTCGTGCAACGCTTGCGCCTCGGCGTCCGAGTAAACGTGGGTGGAGTAGGCGGGAGTCGAGCCCTTTGCGCCGTGGGGTGTGGAATCGACGTCTTGGGCGACGATCACCTGGTACTTCGAGAGCAAGTCGGGCGTCAGCACCTGATCGCCGAGGTCGGCCGCGCCGTTGTTGCTGCGCGCGCTGAGCCAGGTTTGGAAGACGTCGCCGGTGCCCCACATGCCGGGATAGCCGAGGGTCGCGATCAGCAAACAGTCGCACACGCCGTCGCTGTTCTTGTCGACGTTGTCCCTGATGCCGTCGCAGTTGTTGTCGATGCCGTCGCACACTTCCGGCGAGCACATCGCGACATCCGCCGGGCACATCGTGCCGCACACATCGCCGGATGGGACGGTTCCACCGTCGCCCGTGGCGCCGCCGCTACTGCCGCCTTCCGGCACTCCGAGCTTCGGTCCGCCCGTGCCGCCAGCAGCTCCTGCGCTGGTCACGACGTTGCCGGTGCCCGCGCTGCTCGTTGCCCCGGCGCTGGAGCTTGCGGCTCCGCCGGCTTGCGTGACGGTGTTGCCGGTTGGCGTTTTGCTACTGCAGCTGAGCGTCGCGCATGCGACTCCAACCACTACGTATGAAGCCAAAAGCTTTTGCATGTTCATCCTCGAGCCGGCGCGAACGAAGCCAGGAGCGCTGCTGCCCTCTGCCGCCACTTCTTAGTGGGCTCGCTCCACTCAATACAGGCATTTTTCTCTGATGCAAGGCGATCCGAGGGGGGCTTTTGGGGACCGACTCCGGCCGGACTAGAAGATTGTTGGGCAGTTGTTTAGATCGATGATTCGCGTTGGCAGAGGTCACTGACTTGCGGTGGGTGCAGCGCGACCAAAAGCGAAGAGATCCACGGTCTTCTCGGGTTCGCTGCGGTCCGTGCTGCGCAGTCGAAGGTGTCCGAGTACACCGCGCGCATCGGGTGTTGCTTGCGCGGGCAAATACGTGAGCGTCACGCGATATGCGCCACCAGGCACGCCGCTCAAAGAGGCTCGAAACGGTCCGTCCAGGACGTCCGCGGCCAGCACTCGGAAGGCGGGCTGTGCACTTTTCACGGTGATCTCCAGCTTTTGGCCGCGGGTGCTGAGCAGATCGAAATACGGGTTGCTCGGGTCGAGCTCGAGCGTGCCCGTGACTTGGCAGGAAAATGGCAGCGAGAGCTCACTCGGATCCACGAGGCCGGTGCGAACCCTCAGCTCGCCGCTGCGCATTCCGACCGCCGCTCCACGGCAGGTCACGCTCAGCGCGTCGCTGGCCGCGGGGTGGCCGAGCTCGACCGTGAGCGCGGGATCGACGGGCTCTACCAGGCTGATGTGCGCCTCGCCTGCGCGCGCGCCGATCAAGGTGAGCGTTTCCTTTCGTTCTTGTCCGAAGGGCAGATTGAAGATCAAAAGTGGACGATCCCAAGCCAGCAGCGGTGTGACTCGAGCTAAGAGCTCGAGCACGATCCGAGGTGTTCGAGGATCGTTCGAGTTCACGACTACCGTGCCCAGAAACGCGCCGTGCTGTTCGGGGCGGCACTGCACGTGAAGCTCCGCGCTCTTGCCGGGTGGTACGGTGAGCGCGCCGGCGTCTACACGGCATTCGTGCGCGGCTTCGATACTGGTGATTTGGAGCGACGAACGGCCTGCGTTGTGCGCTCGAAACGCATGGCTCAGTTCGTCGTGAGTGCGCGCGGCTCCAAAGTCGAACTGCAGGGCGTCGAGCTCGAGCTGCGGGAGCTCTGGCGCGACCGTCGACGTTCGCCGACTGCAGGCGTCGAGCGTCGATAGTCCCAGCGCGGCGACGGAGAGCGCGCGGCGTGCGCTCACGGACAGAATTTGGGCGTGTTCAGTTGGCCGCGAATGCTCGAAATCGTCGTGGCCCAAGTGGAGTTGGGATTGTACTGGCAAATCGACACGACGCCGTCGGCCATGCGCGCATTGATGTTGCTCACACTGTCCCAGTTCGCGTCGTGGCCCGCGGGGCTGCCGTTCACGCCGTAGCCGGTGTCCGCCAAGATCGGTTTGCCCGTGGCGGTGCTCACGCCGGCCCAGGTCATGTTGTTCGCGCTGCGGATCTTGGTGCTCGTGGCGTCCGTGCTGCCGCCCGAGGTGTTGACGAACGTGAACTTGGTCATGTCGAAATTGCCGTACCAGGTCTTGCCGTTGTCGCCGCCGTTGTTCGGCGCGACCCACGGCGAGATGTCCATCGAGAAGATAGCGTTCGGCAAGGAGGCTTTGATGGTCGCGACGAACTGACCCATGATGCTGGCGGCGGTGGCGGCGCTCCAGGGCGTACCCTCTGTCGAGCCCGTGTACTGGTAGAAATCAGGCTCCATTTCGAACACGATCGGCTTGCTCGTGCCGTAACAGCTGGCGTAGCCGTCGGCGTAGCTCTTGTAGATGGCGAGGATGGTGCTGAGGTTGCTCTGAATGTCGGCGGCGCCTTGGTGACAGAGGTCGTTGTTCGCGCCACAGGTAGTCACGTTGCAGTCGCAGCGACCCCTGACGCGCTTGGAGTAGAACGCGGCGACGTACGAGACGATCACCGGCACCTGATTTTGCAACGCACCGCCGGCCTTGAACTCGTTACAGACGCTGCCTTGGTCGAAGGTGTTACTCGTACCCATCCAGCCGGGCGTGGCGTAGTCGAGCTGCGCCGCCAGGCCATTCTTGGTCGCGAAGCTGTCTATCGCGCCGAAGTGGAAGCGGCACTGGCTGAAGACCTTGCCGGTGGTGGTGCCCCCCATGCACGCGCCGGAACTGCAAGTCTGACCGGTCGTGCAGACCTTGCCGCACGTGCCGCAGTTGTTCGGATCGCTTTGCGTGTCGACGCAAGTGTTGTTGCACGAGGTCTGTCCGGCCGCACACGCGCAGGCTCCGTTGCTGCAGGTTTGCCCGGCGCCGCAGGCTTTGCCGCACGCGCTGCAATTGGCCGAGTCGGTCTTGGTGTTCACACAGGCATTGCTGCAGAACGTGAGGCCCGTGGCGCACGAGCAGGAGCTGTTCGCGCAAGTTCTGCCGCCGTTGCACGGGACACCGCAGGCGCCGCAGTTGTTGGGGTCACTCGCCGTGGTGACACACGCCCCGCTGCAGAAGAGTTGACCTGTAGGGCACGCGCAGCTGCCGAGCGAGCAGGAACGACCGCCGCTACAGGTCGTGCTGCAAGTGCCGCAGTTGCTCGAGTCCGTTTGGGTGTTGGTGCATTGGCCGCCGCACAAAGTCTGATTGTTCGGACACGAGCAAGTGGAGCCTTGGCAGGTTTGTCCGGCAACGCAGCTCTTGGTGCACATGCCGCAGTTGCCGAAGCTCGTGCTCGTATCCACGCAGCTGCCGTTGCACAGCGTCTGTCCGGACGGGCACTGGCAGCTACTCCCGGAGCAGGTTTGCCCGGCAGGGCAGGCGTTGCCGCACGCGCCGCAGTTCGCGACGTCACTCGTTGGGTTGACGCAGCTGCCGTTGCAAGGGGTAAGCCCCGCTCCGCAGCTCAGAGAGCAGCTGCTGGCCGAGCAAACGTAGCCGCTCGTGCACGCATTGGTGCAGCTCCCGCAGTGCGCGCCGTCCGAGGTGAGGTCCACGCACGCGCCGCCGCAGAGCGTGAGCCCCGGCTGACACTGACAGCTTCCGGCCGTGCAACTCTGTCCCGTGGCGCAGGCGTTCCCGCAGCTGCCGCAATTCTGCTGATCCGTTTGCGTATCCGTGCACCCGTTGACACAGAGCTTCTGCGTACCTGGACATGCGCAGTTGCCTCCGGCGCACGTCTGACCGGTGCCGCAGCTCGTGCTGCACTGCCCGCAATGCGTGACGGTGTTGCCGTCGACGCACATGTTGTCGCAGCTCAGAGCGCCGCTCGCGCACGTGCATTTGCCCGCGTTGCACGAGCTGCCCGGTGCGCACGGCGTGCCACAGGCGCCGCAGTTTTCGTTGTCGGCGTCGAGTGCCACGCACGTCGTGCCGCAAAGCGTGAGCCCAGTCCCGCAGCCCGAAGCGCCCGCGCTGCCCGCGCTGCTCATGCTGCCGGCACTACCGCTTGCGCCGGCGGTGCCACCTGCGCCGGCGGTGGCGATGCCCCCGCTCCCCGCGCTTGAACTCCCGCCGCTCGCATTCGCGCTGCCCGCGCTACCCGCGCTGCCCGCGCTGTTTCCGTCCCCGGCGCTGCCGCTCGACGGCCCGCCTGCTTGTCCCGCGCCGCCGGCGTTATCCGGCGCGTTACCCGCGTTTCGACCGAGCTGTGCTTGGCAGCCGGGAGCCGAGATCACGAGCGCTTGTGCGAGCACCAACGCGGGCCAGAAGCGGAACCAGGAGTGCGTGGAAAAAGCCATTATTCACTTGAGGATAGAAGTCACCAAAGGTAGACGCGAGCATGCACGCGGACAACCTTCGCGGACCACTTTCGCGTCCTTCGAACCACCTGCCCGGTCGATCTTCGACGCTCGGATTTCAAACATGCAGCGTCGCTGTGGCGGACAGGCTCGGCGATGGTATTTCCACGCTCCAAGCTGAGCTGACACGAACATGAGCGAGCTACCCAAGGCCTACGAGCCCGCGGAGGTCGAGCCCCGCTGGTACAAGTTCTGGCTCGACCACGACGTGTTCCACGCGAGCGCGGAGGCGGGCGACGCGCGCCCGGCGTATTCGATCGCGCTGCCACCGCCGAACGTCACGGGCTCGCTGCACATGGGCCACGCGCTCGGCGACACGATCGAGGACGTGCTCGTTCGTCACAAGCGAATGCAGGGCTACAACGTGCTCTGGCAACCGGGCATCGACCACGCGGGCATAGCCACGCAGCTGGTCGTCGAGCGCCAGCTCAAGCGCGAGGGTAAGACGCGTCAAGAGCTTGGCCGCGCCGCGTTCGTCGAGCGGGTATGGACTTGGAAGGCGCAAAGCGGTGGCCGCATCGTCGAGCAGATGAAAGTGCTCGGTTGCTCCCCCGATTGGCCGCGCTCCAAGTTCACGATGGACGCAGAGCTCGTGCGCGCGGTGCGCGAGGCGTTCGTACGTTTGTACCAGGAGGGGCTGATCTACCGCGCGACGCGGCTGATCAACTGGTGCACGAGCTGCCAGACCGCGCTCAGCGACGTCGAAGTCGAGAACGAGGAATCGAACGGTGAGCTTTACGAGTTCGCGTACACCGTGAGCGGCGCCTCGAGCGACGGGCCGAACGAGCTCGTCGTGGCGACCACGCGCCCGGAAACGATGTTGGGCGACACCGCGGTCGCCGTTCATCCGGACGATCCGCGCTACGCGCACCTGCACGGAAAAATGTTGCGCCACCCGTTCGTGGATCGCGAGATCCCGATCATTACCGACGCCATTTTGGTCGATATGTCGTTCGGCACCGGCGCGGTGAAGGTCACGCCGGGCCACGATTTCAACGATTTTGCGACTGGCAAGCGCCACCAGTTGCGTGAAATCAACATCTTGAACATCGACGGTACGCTCAACGCGGAGGCTGCGGAGTTCAAGGGCTTGACCGTCAAACAAGCGCGGGGCGCGGTGAAGAAAGCGCTCGCAGAGCGCGGGCTCGAGCGCGGCAGCAAACCGCACAAGCTACAATTGCCGCGTTGCACGCGCTGCAGCACCGTGGTCGAGCCGCTCATCTCCACGCAGTGGTTCGTCAAGATGGAGCCGCTCGCGAAGCCCGCGCTCGAAGCGGTGGCGCAAGGTCGCACCCAAATTCTGCCCGAGGAGTGGAAAAAGACCTACGACCACTTTCTCAACAACATCCAGGATTGGTGCATCTCTCGCCAACTGTGGTGGGGTCATCAGATCCCGGTCTTCTACTGTGAGGACGGACATCAAACCGTCTCGCGTGAAGACCGCCCGCGCGCGTGCGAGCACTGTGGCAAGACCGAGCTCAGCCAAGATCCGGATGTGCTCGACACTTGGTTTTCGAGCGGGCTCTGGCCATTTTCCACGCTCGGCTGGCCCGACAAGACCCCGGAGCTTGCCCGCTTTTACCCGACGAGCGACATGGAAACGGGCTACGACATCCTGTTCTTCTGGGTCGCGCGCATGATGATGATGGGCCTGCATTTCATGGGGGACGTGCCCTTTCGACGCGTGCTCCTGCACGGCATGGTCGTCGACGAGACCGGCGACAAGATGGGCAAGCTCAAGGGCAACACGCTCGACCCGCTCGATCTGGTCCACGGCGCCGAGTTCAAGGCCGTGGTGCAAAAGAGCATGCCCGATGCGCCCGTCGAAGAGGCGCTCGCCAAGTTCAAACGGGCGTACCCGTCGGTGACTCAGATGGGACAGGGCTTCGCCGCGTCGGGTGCAGACTCGCTCCGCTTCACGATGTGCAGTTACTCTCCGCAAGCCAAGCGCATCGCGCTCTCACCGGCGCGCGTGGAGGGCTATCGCAAATTCTGCAACAAGATCTACAACGCGACGCGCTTCTCTCTAAGCTATTTGGCAGAGACGCGGATTGACGGCCGCCCGCCGGAAGCGAAGCTGCTGTTCAACAAGTGGATTCTGTCGCGGCTCGTCAGCGCCGTGGAGGCGAGCACGCGCGGCATCGACGAATATCGGCTCGATGACGGCTCGAGCGCGCTCTACCACTTTTTCTGGGACGAGTTTTGCGACTGGTTCGTGGAGATGTCGAAGCCCATTTTCGCGAACGGCAGCGCGGACGAGCAAAGCGAAACGCGCCGTACGCTCGCGCACGTGCTGGAGACCGCGCTCCGCGCGCTGCACCCGTATTTGCCGTTCGTGACGGAGGAGCTCTGGCAGCGGATCCCGCGCCCCGCAGGCCGACCGATCTCGATTGCGCTCGCGCCGTACCCGACGCGCACCGACGGTCGCATCGACGCGGACGCCGAGCGTGAAATGGACCTGCTGATGGGCGCGATCGTTGCAGCGCGCACCGTGCGCAGCGAGCACGATATCCCGCCGAGCACACCGGTGCTCCTCGAGTTGCGCGCAGGGAGTGCAGGCGTGCGTGAGTCCTTGTTGGCGAACAGCCGCTTCATCGAGTTCTTGGTGCGCAGCGAAGGCGCGCCGCGTATTGCGGGGCCTGGCGGCGAGCGCCCGCGCGGCGCCGTAGCCAGCTCGGCTGGTGGGATCGAAGTACTCGTGCATCTGCGCGGCTTGGTCGATCCGGCCAAAGAGAAAGAGCGCATCGATCGCCAGCTCAAAAAGGTCGACAAAGACATCGATGTCATGAAAAAGCGTCTCGCGAATTCGAAGTTCACGGAGAGCGCGCCGCCAGAAGTCGTGGCTGAGGCGCGCGCACAGCTCGACACTCTCTCGACCAAGCGCCAACATCTGGTCGACGGCGAAGCGTTGATCGCCGAACTTTCTTGAAGCTCAGTACGTTTCGATCTTAGGCAGCTCGACCGCCGAGAACGCCGGGTCGAAGTTCACGAGCGGCGTGAGTCCGTCTTCGGCGGAAAAGCCGAAGGCCAAATTGACGCTGCCTCCAGGCAGACAACCGCGTTCGATCAGCGGCGCTGCTTCGCGTCCGACGCGCGCTGCGAGTACATCTTTCGCGATGCGGCGGAGCTTGCGGGCCTGCGCGGCACAGGTCGCCGACCCGCGCGGACACTTGGCCTCGACCAGGCGCGCATCGAACTCGTGGCTCCACAGCTCGAGCCACAGCTGCGTGCTCGGCGCGATCGGCGGGTTGCTGAGCTCGGTGAGCTCTTTGCGCACCGCCGCGAGTTCGGTCGGAGAGCTCGCGCGCTCGAGCACGCGCTCGTAACCTTTGACCAAACGCCAGAGGTCGTGCAGGCCTTGTAACTCGGCGGGTACCTGCGCGCTCGCTGCGTCGTGCATGATTTCGAGTGCGCGATCGCGACGGCCTCCGCGGCTGAGCGAGCCCGCGGTGTCGAGCACCGCGCGAAAGGCCAGATCCGGCGGAATGCTCTCCGACAAGAGCTGACCAGCAACGCGCGACAGCACTTGATACGCTCGCTCCGAGCCGTCCAGCGCGGCATCGCCTTCGGCCATGCTCAGCACGAGCTTCACGCGCTCGAGCGACGCGCCGCCGGTGTCCGTCATGACCTCTGCGAGCGCGCTACGCGCAGCGTCCATGCGCTCGCGCTTGGCCTGCGTCACGCCGACCCAAGCGCCGAGGGCCACGCGCGCGGGCGACGGCTCCGTCGTACTCGGCAAGCTGTCCAGCAACGGAGCGATGTTGCGACGGCGGGCGAGCAGTGCCGCCACCGCGAGCACGCCTGGCTCGCTGAAGCGACTGCCGTCTTGGGCAATCGCCTGCGCCTTCTTGAACAGCGCATCGTCGTTCGACGTCTGAGAGAGATCCAACGCGCCGCTCATTGCCGTGACGAACAACGACATGCTGGCCAGCCGTGGCGCGGCAACGGTGGTCGCGTCGAGCTCGCTCGAGAGTGCCTTGGCGTCGGCGGCCCCGCTGTCCGGGCTCGTTTGTCCGAGCTCGAGCGCACTGGCAGTGCGGTGCATCCAAGGCACGATGCGCGAGATCGCCAGGTAGTACTCGATGGCCTCGTCGTCGCGCCCTTGCCCACTTTGCCAAGCGCGCTCGAGCAGCGCGAGCGCGCCTTTGACGTCGGCGCTGTCGCGAAATGCGGTTGCGCAAAGGGCGCTCGTTCCGACGTCCGGCGGCAATCCTGGACAAGAGCCGCCGCCGAGCCGCGCCGCGGCGAGCGCACTCGCAAGCCCGAGATCGTTCTCGATCTCGGTGTTTCGGCCCGAGAGCAGCTGGCGCAGCTCGGACAGCCGCCCGAGGTGAAGGAGCGCGCGCACTCGCACCCGCAGGTTCGTGCTCGGTTCAGCGCGCGCGAGCTCCGAGGCAAGCTCTATTTCGCGTGACACGCGGCGCAACTTGGACGGACTTGCGGAGCGCTTGGGATCGCTCGAAGCGGCGTGGAGTAGTTCATTGGCGCCGACGACGTCGAGCTCACGCGCCCGCGCCTGCGCGAGATCGAGTTGATTGTCGAGGCGCGGCTCGATCTCCACCAATGCTTCGAGCGCGGCGAGCGCGATGTCACGCCGATCGACCGTGCGCGCAGCCCGCTCGATCAGACGACACACGAGCGCGCTCGGCTTTTTCAGGTCCGGGACATCCGCCGCGCGGTCGCGCAAGAAATGGAGCGCCGCGCGGCGCGCGAGCTCAGCGACTGTCGCGATGCGGGCTTGTTCGGGCGAACTCTTGGCGCCGGCTTCGGCACCGAGCAAGCCCGCGAGTTCGACGGTGCCCGCCGGCGTCGTGGCCAGAGCGTACAGCGCGCGTGGCGAGTTGCCGCCGGCCGCCAGATGAAGGAGCGGCATGCTTTCAGCGAGGGGGCCGTCCTCTTGGCTCGCGTCTAGCTTGCGTTGCGCGTCGAGGCCTGCCAAGCGCGCCCGCAATGCGGCGCCCGCGCTTGCGGGCAATGCATCGAGCACTGGTCCGGGCCGCTCGATACCCCGCAATAGCGCGCTCAAACGGCTCAAGCGACTCACGGTCGAACCCGCTTGGGCGCTGGGCACCGGCTGCGCGGGAGTAGCAGTTTTTTTTGCGGGCGCCGCGCAGCCGCTCGCAACACCAGCCAGCGTGAGCGGGATCGCGACGAGCCAGGCCGCGCGCATCAGAACACGAAGCGTCCGAGAAACCCGGTGTCACGCCCCCGCAGGTTGCCACCGTGTCCGAGGACGTTGAAGAAGCGCAACATGAAGCCGATGTCGACATTGTGCGCTACCGAGAACAGCATGCCGCCTTCGAGCGGCACCGCGAACTGGCCCGCGAAGTCATTGAGCGGGCCGGTGGCGCCGGTGCCGACAAACGGCACGATCGTCTCGGTCGATTGAAAATAGAACCACACGGGAAGATAGAGCCCGTCGCCATTGCCACGATTCCGTCGATTGAGGCCGACGTAGATGCCCGGATCGAAGACGAAGGCGACGTTCGAGAAATTCGCGCGCCCAATCACGCCCGCCGTGGTGCCAATCAAGAACGGATCCAAAACGGAATGAATCGGCACGCCGAGGTGGAGATCCAGCTCGAACGTCGGACTGTGCGTGAGCCCGACCATCATGCCGAAGCCCGCGTCGTTGTAGACCTTGTCGCAACGGTTGAAACACAAGCCGCGCTGGTGCGTGACGCCGATCGAAACGTCGTCCGAGACGCCCCAGAACGCGTTCAGCGGAATCGTTACGGGCCGCCCGGCGCTATTTTCCGACAGATTGATGTCGACGAGTAGCGGGCGAGCAGGCTCACCTTCGAGCGCGACTCCACCCTGAGGGATGAGAAAGCTCTTGTGCGTGTAGTCCTGCGCTTGGGCGAGCCGCGGCACGAGGATGAGCGCGAACGCGAGCGCCGAGGCGAGCAGGGGAGTTGTAGAATGACGCTTGGGCACAGCGGTCGCGAGCTAACACCCGATCCTCGCCGCTTTGCAACACTCTGCTGACCATGCCGGCGCGACGGATGGAAAATTTTGCTGGCTGGCGCGGGTATGGCGTGTGAAGCTCCGCGCACTCTAGAGGGAAATTGTCAACCGCCCTAGTCCCGACGCCGAGCGGTCCATTGCTGTTGCCCTCCGCGAAACCCGGGAGCGATGATCAGATCAAATTTTCGCTCGTTGTTCCGACCTACAACGAAGCGAAGAACATCGGCCTCTTGATCGAGCAGCTCGAACGATTGTTCGACCCCGTGCTCGGCTCAACATACGAGCTCGTCGTCGTCGACGACGATAGCCCGGACAAAACTTGGCAAGTGGCGCTCGAAATTGCCGCGCATCACCGGAGCGTGCGCGTCGTGCGGCGCCAGGGAGAACGTGGCCTCAGCACCGCCGTGATTAGAGGTTGGCAGGTGGCGCGCGGCGACATCATCGGTGTGATGGACGCTGATTTGCAACATCCGCCCGAGCTGAACCTCGCGCTGTTACGTGAGATCGAACGCGGCGCGGACCTGGCGATTGGGAGTCGGCACGTCGCCGGCGGCGGACTGAGCGATTGGAGCCTGGTACGTCGCCTGCTTTCGCGCGGCGCGCAATTGCTCGGCCTGCTGATCCTGCCCGGCGTTCTCGGGCGCTTGTCGGATCCGATGAGCGGCTATTTCATGCTCCGCCGAGAACTACTCGTTGGCGCAAAGCTCGACCCACTCGGCTACAAGATATTGATCGAGGTCGTCGCGCGCGGGAACCCTCGCTGGATTGGCGAAGTCGGATACGTGTTTCGCGAGCGCGTCGGAGGCGAATCGAAGGTCACGTGGCATGTGTACGTGCAGTACCTCGGTCACTTGTTGAAGTTGCGATGGGCGACATTGAGGAGCTCGCGACTCCTTCGGTTCTGCATCGTGGGTGCGAGCGGAGTGCTCGTGGACATGGGACTCTTGTTCGCCCTGAGCGATCCCAGCACGCTCCACCTCGGTTTGACACGCAGCAAGCTGGTGGCGGCAGAGTGCGCGATCTTGTCGAATTTCCTGCTCAATGACGCCTGGACGTTCGGCGACGTCAGCCGTCTAGAACCGGGCTTCGCCGGCAGGCTCCGCAGGTTCCTGGGCTTCAACGCCATCTGCTCGATCGGCCTGGTGTGGAACGTACTGGTCCTGAACGTGTTGTTCAATTTTGCTCACGTGAATCGCTACATTGCCAATGCCATTGCCATCGTGGTCGTGACGTTTTGGAACTATGGCGTCAATCGCAAGTTGAATTGGGCGCCACTCGCGGTCCGCGACGAGAAGAGTTGAGTGAGTCACTGCAGACTGCGGACTCGAGCGCTTCATGTGGCGCTCGAGTCCGCGCTGCGATTCGCCCGGTTCGCTCAGCCGGGGCTGAACATCAGCGGGTAGCTCACCGTCACGATGCCATTCTCCGGCGCTGGAAACGACAGACTGTAGTACTGCTGCATCACACACGACACCACGCTGCTGTCGGGGATGTCGCTGCCGCCGTTTCGCACATTGCTCACTGCGCCATCGCGACCGATCACGAAGCGCGCGGTGACGCGTCCTTCGAGGTTCGGATTCCGCGTCAAGCCATTTTGGTAACAACTTCTGAAGCGGCCGAAGTTTTGGCGCACGATGCGCTGAATGACCTCAGGTGGTAGATGGCCGCTGGTGACGGCGGTGCCGTCCGGGCGAATGTGCGGAACGCGAGACACGTGGTCCGGCTTGAGGCGGCCGTGATCGCCGCCGAAACCGCCGCCGGGCCCGCAATTGGCCGAGCCGCAGGTGCCGATCCCGCCCATCCCCACGCCGACGCCACGTCCGCCACCACCTTCGGCAGTGCCGGAGAACGTGAGGCCGCCGATTCCCGCGGCTTGCCCGACCGTGTCGCCGAACATGTTGCCGATGGCATCGACCGAATCGTGGCCGAGCGCGATGTCCCCGCCGAACGGATTGTCCGGCGTATTCGACGCGTTCAGGCTGTTCAGCATGCCGATCATGCCGAACACGCTCGCTTGCTCGAGCAGCTGATGGTGCGATAGCTCCACGGTCGGTGAGTCTCCGGCGACGCCGAACCTCTTGGGATCCGACTGTGCGCCGACCTTGCCCATCTTGCCGGCCGCGCCCTTGGCGGCCTCGGCGGGAGCGCCGTTCTCGCGGCTAGGTTGTCCGGGGTTACTGTCTTCTGGCTGATTTTCGCGCTCCCGTTCGGCTTGCGCACTCAAATAGTCGCGCATCATGACCAAGCGATCCCGATCGAGGTCTTCCTCGTCGGTCAAGCCGAAGGCTGGCATGAACATCGCGAAGCTCGCGACGAGCGCCGACACTGCCGCGAAGCTGACGCCGAATGCTGCCAGCACCGAACGATCGCCGCCCAGATCGGCGCGGGGCGTCGTGGCCCCCGCGCTGACGTTGCCGACGCGCACGATCAGATCGCCGAACGAGATCTCGGCGCTCGTACCCGACAAGAGAGCGATCGAGCTGGCTTCGACGGCCGCGAAGTCGGCATTTGCTCCCTGCTTGACGCGGATCTTTGCGTGGCTCGGCGAGTTGACGTGAGCGATCCCGTCGCGCACTTCTATCAGGCGCAGCGATGCTTGACCGAGTCGCTCGGCGGGTATGGTGAAATCGCAGGCGGCTTCCGGCGTCGGCTCGCCGATCGTGAAGCTGCGGGCCGGTGTGAGGTGAGTTGCGAACAATACCGTGGAGCCCCAGAGCGCGATGATCTCGAGCGCGTCGACGTGCGAGCGCTCGAACTCTCCAGGCGCGAGCTCGGCGCTCTTGAGTAGGACGTATTGCGATTCGCCCGGCGGGGTCGCCAGCGCGCGTGCAGCGGCGGCGAAACGGGGTGGGGGTGCGGGGTTACGAAAGATGGACTCTTGATGGACGAATGCCATGACGCAAAAACCTCCTGCGGCACGCGAAGCGACTCGGGATAGGCCGCGAAGGTGCGGCAACTGCTCGGCGAATCAGTCGTCGAAGCAGGGCGTCGTTCGGTGTCACAGGAGTCGACAGCACGCTCCGCCCAAAGTTCCCGCACCGGCAGGTCCCGTGCCGAATATCGAGTATGCCCGGCGCTCACATCCTGCGACCCGGGGGGCGGGACCGAGCGAGTGAACGAGGTGGTTGGACGAGCGGGTCGAGGCGTCCCCAAAAACCCTAGAATTTGCTCGGCCAAAAAACGTGGGCGAGGAGCGGGATCTGCTACTCTTATGTGTTGAGGGAAGCTTGCCCAAGGACAAAGACCCAGCGCCGTATAGCTCCGAGGATCTCGAAGAGAGGACGGCGATCGTCAACCTGGCCGAGCTACGCAGTCCGCGTAAGCAGCAAGCAAAAGACCGACATCTGCTGGTGCGTGTGCGTGGAGCGGAGCTCGGCCGCATAACGGCGCTTCCGCCCGAGCCGTTTCGCATCGGACGTGGTCAGGACTCCGACTTGTGGCTCGGTGACGACGGAGTCAGCCGACGCCATGCGCGCATCGTATGCGAGGGGCCCGTGTACTTGATCGAGGACACCGAGTCGGCCAACGGCACGTTCGTGCAAGGACAGCGCATCGAGCGTCAACCCTTGCGCGACGGAGACGTCGTGCAGTTCGGTCCCACTGCCACGTTCCGCTACACGATCACCGACGAAGGCCAGGAGACGCTCTTGCGCCAGCTGTACGACGCGAGCGTGACCGACGCCCTCACGGGTGCCAATAATCGCGAGCATTTCGATACGCAGCTGTTCTCGGAGCTATCCTATGCGCGGCGCCACCGCACCGACGTCTCGCTGATCCTCTTTGACGTCGACCATTTCAAGAAGGTGAACGACACCTACGGCCATCCCGTGGGCGATCTCGTGCTGGTCGAGCTTGCGCGCACGATCAGCGGAGTCGTACGGAACGAAGACGTATTCGCTCGCTACGGCGGCGAGGAGTTCGCCCTGATCTTGCGCGGCATCGATCTCGCTGGAGCAGCAGCCGTAGGCGAGCGTTTGCGGCAACGCATCGAGGCGTTGCGCATCGCGACCGAGCAAGGTTCGCTGTCGATCACGGTCAGCGTCGGCTGCTCGTCGTGCGGCGAAAGCGACGAGAAAACGCCGGAGGCGCTGGTGGCCTCCGCGGACCGCAGACTCTACGCCGCCAAGAGAAGCGGGCGAAATCGCGTGGTTAACGAGGGCTGAGCGGCGGCGCACGCGCGCCGGCTGGCGGCCTTGGGCGCTTGCGAAGCGTTTTCCTGCTAGGAGTCGGCGCCGCGCATGCCGTCCGAAGGCGAACAAGCCGAGAAAGCGCCGAGCGAAGAGGCGCCCGAGCCGCTCCTCCCGCCGGGCAACCCGCTGCGCCTGAAGAGCACGCTGTTCGTAGCGCTCGGCTTGTTGCCCGTGTTCTTGCTGATGGCAAGCGATCGGCATTTTTCCTTCAGCGTGCCGCTCGGGGTTGCAGGCTTGCTGGTCGCGGCGTTTGCACTGCTCGACGTCTTGGGTTGCTTCGACGATCCGCGGGTCGACGGGGAGCGGAGTACGAGTCTGTCCGAGGCGATGCCGCGACTGATCGAGCTCGCGGCCGCGCTGGTTGGACTAGTGGCTTCGCTGCGGCTGGCCGTGGCCGGAGTGCTGCCGGCTCCGATCGCCAGCGCCGCGATCCTGATCACGGGCGGGCTGATCTGGTGCGTCATCTCCCTATATCGCGTCGCGGAAGCGCTCGGCGTGTTGACCGATTCTGCGGAGCGCTCGCTCAAGGCGCGGCACGGCTTCTGGCTCGTGCTGTGCAACCTATTGCTCTATGTGCCCCTGCTCGGCAGCTACTCTCTCAGCGATCCGTGGGAGACGCACTACGGCGAGGTCTCCCGCGAGATGCTCGCGCGTGACGACTGGATCTCACTTTGGTGGGCGCAGGACGGCTGGTTCTGGTCGAAACCCGTGCTTGATTTCTGGCTGCAAGCGCTCGGGTTTTCGCTCACCGGCGTGCACTATCTGCCCGACCAAATGCTGAGCGCAGCCGCGCTCGGTCGCTTTCCACAGCCGGAGTGGCCCGCGCGCTTGCCCGCGGTCCTGATGTCCGTGTTTGCGACCTACGTCTTGTACAAGGCGGTCGCGCGGGTGTTCGGGCGACGCGCGGGTCTGCTCGCGGGCCTTGCGCTGACGACCATGCCGTACTGGTACCTGATCGCGCACCAGAGCATGACCGACATGCCCTATGTCGCGCCGCTCACGGCGGCGCTCGCGTTCTTTGCCCTCGCGTTGCGCACGGATCCGGAGCAGCGCGCCCACACGATCGTCATCCGCGTGGG
>DASXKQ010000357.1:0-7689 GCA_036496745.1 Polyangiaceae bacterium | reverse complement strand
GACCAGCGGCGTACTCGTCGGCAGATCAAGAACCAAGGCAACGCTGGCTTGTTCGAAGCGGTGCTCCACGAGGCCGCTCGCGCGGCGCGCCATGGCCGTCGGCTCGACGTGTTCCAGTCGCGGGGTCGCGCCGCGTGCCAGGTCCAAAAAGCCGCGAATCACGCGCTTGATGCGATCCGTCTGCACGATGATCGCGTCCACCGCGCGCTGCGCCTTTTCGTCATCGGCAAAGCGCGGCAAGAGCTGCTCGGCTCGCCCCAAGATCACTCCGAGCGGCGTCGACACCTCGTGCGCAATGCCGGTCGCCAGCGCCCCGAGTGTCGCTAGTTTGTCGGCTTGGACCAGACGTTCGTTCTTGGCGCGCTGCACGGCCGCTACTTCGAGTTCGTGCGAAAGTTCGAGCTGCCGCCGCTGCCGCCGCAGCGACAGTCCACCGAACGCGAGCACCAAGCCCGCCGCGACGACCACGGCCGAAACCAAGCGAACTTTCGCGCGCAGCGCGCGATCGCGCTGATGTTCCGCGGTGCTCACAATCGCCACGCCCCAGCGCCCGAGCTCTCCACCGTCGACGATCGCGAGACCGGCCATGGCCATGCGCGCAGGCAAGCCGAGCAACGCGGCATCTGAACGACTGAGCCGCGCGGTCGCGCTGCCCGAAGCCAGCCCGAGCTCGATTTCGGGTGACGTGAGCTCGCGCCCGTCGATGCCCGCCAAGTGAGCGAGCTTCGGCGGCCCGAGCAGCACGCGCACCTGACCCCGACGCTCGATGGGCGCGAGCGTCGCGAGCGCGTCTTCGGTGCGGAGCGCATGGGCATCCGCCGCGCTCGCGAGCCGCAACCGCAGCGCGAGCGCCGCGCCCTTGGCGAGCGCGCTCTGCTCTCGCGCAAAGTCGTCCAGCGCCGACGCGGATTCGCGTTGCTCGTCCCAGTAGGCGAGCGCCGTGACGCCCAGCACGGCTACGAACATGAGCAGGACCAAGAGCGAGCCAGCACGCGCCGGGCGGAGCTCACTGCCCGCGGCATCGCGAGCGCGGGCCGCTTGCTCCGAGATCAACATCGACCCAGGGTCAGCAAAATCCGGGCCGACTGAGACCGGCTGTCGCGTGTGCGATTCACTCGGTGGATCCAGGAGATCCGACCGTGGCTTGCTTGCGATCGACTGGAAAATATCCAAGAGGGCTCGGATAAATTCCCACAACGTGGCCGAGGGCGCCAGGCTAGCGAACGATGCGTCCCTCGTCAGTAGTTCACTGCCCAGCGAAACAAGAGTTCATTCTCGGATTTTTTGTAGAACAGATTCTTCGTCTCGCTGGACGCGGCCCGGTCGTGACCCGCGCCCAAGTAGTTGAGGACGTAGTTCGCGGCTAGCCGCGAATGCCGCGTATACCAAAGGCTCGCGCCGAGCTCGAAGATGTCGAGCCCATAGTGGCCGACGCCGGCATCGGTCGTCGCTTTGCCGGTTGCGCTCGCGGCTGTCGGCAGATCCTCCACATCGAAGCCGATGTGTTCGTACTTCGCCGCGAGCAGCACGGACCACGCCACCGGTGGCGGCGCTTTGTAACCCTTCCAATGCGGGGACGCGTAGAGCCCCGGATGATCCGCGTGAACGTCACCCCCGAGCCACGCGTACATCTCCGCGTAGCCGCCCGAGCCGACGAAGCGACCGCGCGCTCCACGCGCCCGTCCCACCGCACCCATGTTGCTCGTATCCTGGTACTCGCGCAGCTCGATCGACTGATGCAGATACTCGCCACGCACGCCGTACCGCTCGAACAACGGCACGTTGAGCTCGAGCGCGTACTTGCTGGTAGTGCCGTCCGGGGCCAAATGCGAGCGAATCGCGTTGGCGCTGGCGTCTACGCCATTCGAGTAGTTCGAGCTGAAGATGCTGAGCCCGCTTTGGGTCGTCACGCTCGACAAGTCGCCCTGGGTGGCGGCCGACGTCGACGGCGCCGCGGCTCCGCCGATGTTGGTCGCGGTCTGGCGCCAGAACGAACCGCCGATCCAAACCTCGTCGAGCCAGGCGGGATGCCCAGGCAGCGCGCCGAGCGGCGATACCGTCACGCGGCCGATATACGCCGGATGGTTGTCGAGATTCTTGAAGTTCTGCCCGTCACCGTTGAAGACGCCGACGTGATAGCGAACGATATTGTGCGGCGCTTCGCCGAAAATCATGGCGCCCGTGTCGCGCGTGAGCGGCACCGCAAAACGCACGGACGCGGAGCGCTCCATGAAGTCCGTGTAGTTCTCGGAGGTCTGATTCTCGAGTGAGAACGGCGCGTACGTTTGGCCGAGCTCGAATTTCAAATACGGATTCGAGTTGTAGATGATGGAGGCGTCCGTCATCGTCGCGTATTGCCCGGCGGTGGGCAGGCTCGCGAACTCCGCCTCGAAGCGAAAGTCGATCACCTTCGCGATCGTGCCGGCCACACCGAAGCGCGCGCGCCTGAGAAAGATCGTATTTTTGGGTCGCGGATCCGCACTGCTGTTGGCCACTACGCCCGCCGGCTTGTCACCCCGGTTCAAGAACGTGTACGTGTCCACGTTCAAGCGACCTTTCGGGATGAGCACGAAGTCGTCGTTCGCGTCTCGCAAGAAGAAATTCTTGTCGGAGTAGCCGGCGAGCGGGGCTTCGGGCGCATTGGGGACGGCAGCCGGCACTGCAGGCTGCGTGGCACGCTGCAGCTCCAGCTCGTGCAGGCGCTGCTCGGTTGCGTTCTGGCGAGCGAGCAACTCTTGGTAGCGGCGGTCGAGATCCTGCTGGGCCGCGTCGCCCGCGCCGGGGGCGAGAACGGGGGCTGCGCTCGGCTCTGTCGCCGCAGCCGCCGCAGAGGGCGGTGGGGTCGGCGGAACCGATGCGGGCGAGCTTGGCTGAGCCACCGCAAGTGCGGGCACCCAGAAAGGGGCCGCAAATAAAATCCACTGAAACACTGGAGTTTTAGAACTCGTTAAACTGTTGTATTTACGAATTAATCTCATGTTTCTATAATTAGTCTATCTTTTAAGTATTCTTATGTCAACGCCTCGAAAGCACACCTCGTTTTGGTCACTGAACTGTCACACACCTGTTGCCGAGGCGTGGCGCATCAGGACGCCCGCCCTGATAGGTGAAACCCACGATGTTCACCCGCAGAATCCTCCTCGGCCTGGCTGTGTTCGGACTCGTTGCCTGTAAGAGCTCGCCCACGCCTGACGGAGCCGCCAAGCCGGCAAACTCGGCGTCCGCTGCCCCCAAGCCCGACGACTCGATCAGCCTGAACGGTGCGGGCGCGACCTTCCCGTATCCCCTCTATTCGAAGTGGATCGCCGAGTACAACAAGCAGAACCCGACCATCAAGATCAACTATCAGTCGATCGGCTCGGGCGGTGGCATTCGTCAGATCACGGCTGGCACGGTCGACTTCGGCGCCACCGACGCGCCGATGACCGACGACGAAACCAAACAGGCGCCGGCCAAGATCTTCCACATTCCCGCGACGATTGGCGCGGTCGTGCTGGTCTACAACCTGCCTGACGTGAGCGGCACGCTCAACATCACGCCGGACGTGCTCTCCCAGATCTACCTCGGCAAGATCAAGAAGTGGAACGACCCCAAGCTCAAGGCCGACAACAAGGATCTCAAGCTGCCCGCCAGCGACATTTCGGTGGTGTATCGAACCGACGGCAGCGGCACCACCGCCATCTTCACCGGCTACCTCGCCAAGGTGAGCAGCGAGTGGAAGGACTCGGTCGGCGCGGGCAAGAGCGTCAAATGGCCCGCCGGTTTGGGCGCCAAGGGCAACGAGGGGGTCACCGGCCAGGTGAAGACCACGCCCGGAGCGATCGGCTACGTTGAGCGTGCCTACGCGTCGCAGAACAAGCTACCGATGGCGGCTCTCAAGAACCTAGCCGGCAAATTCGTGAGCCCAACGATCGAGGCGATGTCGGCCGCGGCCGAAGGCGTCGAAATGCCGAACGAGCTGTTCGTGTCGATCTCGAACGCTGCCGGAGAAAAAGCCTATCCAATCACCGGCTACAGCTACTTGCTCGTGTACGAGAACGCGAAGGACAACGTCAAAGGCGAGGCGCTCGCGAAGTTCGTCTGGTGGGGTACGCACGACGGTCAAAAGTTCGCCAACGATCTCGACTACGCACCGCTGCCGGCGGCGGTAGTGACGCGCGTCGAAGCGCGGCTCAAGGAGCTTCGCTCGGGCGACAAGAAGCTGTTGTCGGGAGCGTGAGCCGTTGATGTCCTCGCCAGAGGCAGCCTCGCTCGTCAGGCGACGATCGACAATTTTGGCCCGCTTCGGGCACGAAGTGAACTGGGGCGACTTCGTGTTTCGACGCGCGACCGCGTTCGTCGCGCTGTTCGTGATCGTGGCCCTGGTCGCGATGGCGCTGGCAATGGGCAGGTCGTCGCAGGTGTCGCTCGCCAAATTCGGGCTGGGCTTCGTCTTCTCGCGCGATTGGGACCCGGTGCACGAGTCGTACGGTGCGCTGCCGTTCATCTACGGCACCGTCGTCTCGTCATTGCTCGCGCTCGCCCTGGCGGTTCCGATCTCGCTCGGGGTCGCGATTTTCTTGTCGGAGCTCGCGCCAAAATGGTTGCGCGGTCCGGTCGCGTTCACCGTCGAACTTTTGGCGGCCGTGCCGAGCGTCGTGTACGGGCTGTGGGGAATTTTCGCGCTCGCGCCGTGGCTGCGCGACACCGTCGAGCCGCTGCTCGCAAAATTTTTCGGCTTCTTGCCGCTCTTTCAAGGACCTACCCGCGGCTACGGCATGCTGGCGGGCGGAATCGTGCTGGCGATCATGATAACGCCCACGATCTCGTCGGTGAGCCGCGAGGTGCTGCGCGCGGTGCCGGGCGCCCTGCGTGAAGGCGCATTGGGCCTCGGCGCGACGCCCTGGGAGGCCGTGCGCTTTGCCGTACTGCCGTACGCGCGCTCCGGCTTGGTCGGCGCGACCGTGCTCGGCCTCGGTCGCGCGCTCGGCGAGACGATGGCCATCACGATGGTAATCGGCAATCGCACGGAGATCAGCACGTCCCTGTTCGCGCCGTCCTACACGATGGCCAGCGTGATCGCCAACGAGTTCACTGAAGCGACCGGCAAGCTGTATCTCTCGTCTCTCGCGGAGATTGGCCTGCTGTTGTTCTTGGTCACCGTGCTGCTCAACGTCGTGGCGCGCCTGCTCGTGTGGCGCGTGGGCCGCTTGCCCGAAGGCGGGAGGCTCTAGTGATTGACGCCTATCGCCGCCGAAAGGTCACGGACTTGCTCGTGCGCGGAGCGTGCGTACTCGCCGCGGTGATGGCAGTGATTCCGCTCGGCAGCGTGCTTTTTTACGTGGCGGAGCGAGGCATCTCAGGACTCAACTGGGCGTTCCTGAGCGAGCTGCCGAAGCCGGTTGGCGAAACGGGCGGCGGCATGGCCAACGCCATCGTCGGCACGCTCAAGCTGGTTGGTTTGGCCTGTGTGTTCGGTATTCCGCCGGGTGTCTTAGCCGGCGTTTACCTGGCAGAGTTCGGCCATTCCCGCTTCGGCGGAGTCGTGCGCTTTTGCGCGGACGTGATGTCCGGCGTGCCTTCGATCACGGTCGGCATCTTCGTGTATTCGCTGATTGTGCTGACGACCAAGCATTTTTCGGCTTGGGCCGGCGGCGTCGCGCTGGCCGTGCTGATGCTGCCCACCGTCACGCGCACCACCGAGGAGCTCCTGAAGCTCGTGCCTGAGTCGCTGCGCGAGGCCGCGCTCGGGCTAGGCGTGCCCAAATGGCGCGCGACCCTGCGCGTGATGCTGCGCACGGCCGCGCCGGGCATCGCCACCGGCGTGATGCTGGCCGTTGCACGCGTGGCCGGCGAAACCGCGCCGCTGCTGTTCACGGCGTTCAACAACCGCTTCTGGTCGAACGGCGTGGACGAACCCACGGCCTCGCTTCCGGTCAACATCTACACCTATGCAGTTTCTCCGTACGAGGACTGGCACGCGCAGGCCTGGGCCGCAGCGCTCGTGCTGCTGATCATGGTCCTCTTGCTGAACATCTCCGCGCGCCTGTTGGTGCGCAACCGAGTCGGTGCCAGATGAGCGAAAGCCCCACCCATGCCCTATCCTTTGCGCGAGCCATTCCGGCTGTTTCCGCGCCTTCTTCTTCAGCCGAGGATGTCATGAGCCGACGTCAAGAGACGACCGCCCAATCCCCCGCGAGTGAGCCGCCAACCGAAAACGGCAGCAAGCCTCGCTGGGACGAGCTCAGCGTGAGCAAGATCGTACCCAAGATGCGGACCGACGGGCTCCACGCGCACTTCGGCTCGTCCGAGGTGCTGCGCGGCATCTCGCTGCCGATCGCCGAAAAGCAGGTCACGGCCGTGATCGGACCTTCCGGTTGCGGCAAGTCCACCTTCGTTCGTTGCTTGAATCGCATGCACGAGGTCGTGCCAGGCGCGCGGGCAAGCGGCCAGGTGCTGCTCGACGCGCAAGACATCTATCACCGAGACGTCGATCCGGTGCGCGTGCGGCGTCGCGTCGGCATGGTGTTCCAGAAGCCGAATCCGTTTCCGACCATGTCGATCCGCGACAACGTGCTCGCTGGTTTGCGCCTGAACGGAGTGCGCTACGGCAATCCGGACGCCATCGTGGAGCAAGCACTGCAGCGCGTGGCGCTATGGGATGAAGTGAAGGACATCCTCGGCCGCGCCGGCACGAGCCTCTCGGGTGGCCAACAGCAGCGTCTGTGCATCGCGCGTTCGCTCGCCCTCGAGCCCGAGGTCTTGTTGATGGACGAGCCGTGCTCGGCGCTCGACCCGATTGCGACGGCGCGCGTCGAAGAGCTGATTCACGAGCTTCGCATGCTGTACACGATCGTGATCGTCACGCACAATATGCAGCAGGCGGCGCGCGTCGCCAATTTCACGGCATTTTTCTATCTAGGCAAGCTCATCGAGTACGACCGCACGGACGTCATTTTCACGCGCCCCAAAGAGCAACGCACGGAAGACTACATCACTGGGCGCTTCGGCTGAGGGCATCGGAGATGGATCGGCGACACACGGATCGAGAATACGAGGGAGAGCTCGAAACGCTGCGCGAGCGCGTGTTGATGATGGGCGCGCGCGTCGAGGAAATGCTGAACCATTCGATGCACGCCTATTTGGCGCGCGACATCGAAGAAGCCAGGAGCACCATCGATCTGGATCGCATCATCGATCAGCTCGAAATCGAGATCGATCAAATGTCGTTACAGATCTTGGCGCGCCGCCAACCGGTCGCTTCCGATCTGCGGTTCATCACGACGATCTTGAAGCTCGTCACCGATCTCGAGCGTATGGGCGATCTGGGCGTGAACTTGTGCGAGCGCGTAGTGGAGCTCGGCTCCGACCCGAGACCCAACGAGAACGACCCGATCAAGCGCATCGCGGAGGTCGCACTGGGCATGATTCACGACTCGCTCGACGCATTCGTGGCTGGCGATTTCCACAAGGCAGAGCAAGTGATCGAGCGCGATCGTGTGGTCGACGCCTACTACGCACAGCTCTTCCCCGAGCTGGTCACCGCCATGATGACCAACCCAAACTTGGTCTATTCCTCCACGCGCCTGCTCTCGATCGGCAAGTATCTCGAGCGCCTCGCGGACCACGCCACCAACATCGCGGAAATGGTGGTGTTCATGGTCAAGGGCCAAGATGTGCGCCATTCCGGTCCGTCGCATGCACCGTCGT
>DASXKQ010000356.1:0-4769 GCA_036496745.1 Polyangiaceae bacterium | reverse complement strand
GCCTGCGGTTCCGAGCAGGCGCGGGCCGTCTTCGGCATATTCGAGCGCGAGTTGCCAGCGAGCGCCATCGCCGCAGTACGCGCGGATCTGCTCGCCCAAGTGCCCGATGCACAAGAGCACTTTCGAGAACCCGGCACGCGCCAGCGTTGCGAGCTGCCAATCGACGAACGGTTTGCCGGCGATGAGCAACAAATATTTGGGAACGTGTGCACTCCGCGCGCCGAGGCGTGAAGCCAAGCCTCCAGCCAGCACCACGGCTTGCATCAGCCAAAAACCTCAGCTGCGCGCGCCACGAGCGAGGTCGGCGAAAAGCGCGTCGGCGCCTTGCTGATCTGAGTTGCTTCGTGGAAATAGTCGTCGATGCGAGTTGAGGCCATCTGCCATCAGCGTACCGCTTTTGTCGTGCTTGTGGCAGGCTCAACCGCGCGATGAGTACGGGCGAAAGCAGCGGAAAGCGAGAGCTCGACTGGCGGGACGGCTTGTTCGCGGCAGGTCTTTCCCTCGGCTATCTGTGCGCGCTGCTCGCGACCGTCAAGGATCTCGGCTACGCGCGCGACGAGGGATTCTACTTTCAGGCCGCGAAGAGCTACGAGGCGTGGTGGTCGCTCTTGCTCGAGCACGCCCACACGGCGCTCGAGCCGGCGATCGTCGATCGTTACTGGTCGGCGAACCACGAGCATCCTTCGTTCATGAAAGCACTGTTCGGCTTGTCTCATCACTACCTGTGGCAAGCGCATCACCTCTTTGCCGAGCAAGGCACCGCGTACCGCTTCCCGGGCATGGTGGTAAGCGCGTCGGCGTTGGCGACAACTTACCTGTGGGGTCGCCAAGCAGTGGGACGGCTCGCCGGTTTGGTAGCAGCGCTCGCCCTCGCTTGCATGCCGCAGGTTTTTTATCACAGCCACTTGGCGTGCTTCGACATGCCGGTCAGCGCGCTCTTGCTGCTGACGAGCTACGCGTATTTTCGCTCGCTCGATTCGAGCATCGGTTGGGCGCTCGCGACCGGCGTCCTGTACGGGATCTTGCTCGACACCAAGCACAACTCGTGGCTGCTCCCCGCGGCTTTTTTGGCGCATTTCTTGGTCAGTGAGGGCTCGCGTTTGGCGCGTGGTCTGCGCGCGGGACACTTGGCGATTCCGAGTGCCTTCTACGCAATGCTGACCATTTCGCCGCTCGTGTTCTACGCGAGCTGGCCGTGGATCTGGCACGACACGGCGCGGCGTCTGGCCGAGTACGCCGCGTTTCACCTGGGTCACGAGTACTACAACATGGAGTTTCTCGGGCACACCTACTGGAAGCCCCCCATGCCGCGCCTGTACGCGTGGTTGATGACGCTCGCGACGGTGCCGGCGATAACTTTGCTCTTGTTCGCACTCGGTCTTGGTGACAGCGCGCGACATTTGCGCGAGGAGCGCTGCGCGCGCAAAAAGGAGCTGCGTCCGCGTGATCCGCGCCTGTCGAACGACGCGCTTTGGCTCTTTTGCATGCTCCTTTGCTACGCGCCCTGGTTGTCGCCGAGCACGCCGATCTTTGGCGGTACCAAGCATTGGCTCACGGCGTACCCATTTTTGTGCCTATTTGCGGGCCGTGGTTTTCAGCTCGTGGCGCGCAAATTGTCCGAGCTCAGCCGATCCGTGGCTTGGCAGGGGCGCGCGGCGCCTGGCCTGCTCGCGGGGGCGGTTGTCATCGGTCCAGCGCTGATGACCGCGCACTCACACCCGTGGGGTCTGAGCTTCTACGCGCCGCTCGTAGGAGGCGTGCCCGGTGCGGCCTCGCTCGGATTGAATCGCAGCTTTTGGGGCTACACCACCGGCGCGGTGCAAGGCTCCATCAACCGACTCGCCGCGCCGAGCTCGAGCGTCTTCGTGCACGACACCGCGCTGCAAAGCTGGGACATGTTGCACGACGACGGGCGTGTGCGCGGCGATCTGCACGGCACTCTCTCGATCCCTGGCTCGAGCGTCGCGCTCTATCATCAGGAACAGCACATGCAGCGCGTCGAGTATCAAATCTGGACCGACTACGGCTCTGACGCGCCCGCCGAGCTCGCTGCCTACGACGGCGTGCCCATCGTTTGGCTCTACCGGCGCTGACCAGGTTTTCTGAGCTAACGAACCCAGCGCGCGTCGCCCTCGATGAACCACGGGAAGCTCGCCTTGAGCCGCGCCTCGATCGGTTCGCCGTGGGTGTGGCCTGCGCCCGGAACGTACTCGACGTGCGCGTTGACCCCGGCGCTCGTGAACCAATGAGCGGCGAGGCGCGCAGGAGTCGCACATTCCCTGCGGCCGCACACGAACAGCACGCGCTCGCCGCCAGCCTCCTTGAAGGCTTGCGCGCGCGCTAGATTCCAATCACTGAAGCCGCCCTCGACCAACAGCAGCCGAGTCACTTCGCTGGCGTGCGCCACGAGCATCAACGATCCCATCGTCGCTCCTTGCGAGAATCCGGCATACGCGACGGGACCCGTTGCGATGCGTTCGCCCAAGCGTGCGCGCAGGGCGCCCAGAGCGGCGAAGGTCTCTCGCTCGAGCGCGTGGTGGTCCGGGTAGTAGCTGCCATCGGCCTCGCTTGGGCCGACGGCGCGGCCGCGCAGGCAGAGCAAGATCGCGCTATCGGCTGCAATGCGCGCCCAAAGGGCGCAATGGGCTTCCGCAGTGCCGCCCGCGCCATGGGCGACGATCAGCACCGGAGCAGGCTCCACGGCGCTGGGTAGTTGCACGAGAGCCGGCAGAAAATCCGGGACCGCGAGATCGAACCGTGGCTCCGACTCTGATGCCCGCGTGGGTTCGACGTCTTGGCTGGTTGGCGATCCCTGAAGCGGAATCGGTGCCGCGCGGCTCGCAACGCTTCTGGGCGTTGCAAGCGCGGGCAGAGGCTCCCGCGCCGTCGAGCTCGGCGCGTTGGTTGGGGCAGGAACGCGCCCGTGCGAAGCGCAAGCGAGCACGAACCCGAGCGCGCCGAATAAGCGCGCTCTACCCGCCAAGATAAGACATTTCCGCGCGCGGCAAGAGGCGGGTCTGCTCCGAACGGAGCTCTGAATAGCGATCCGTGCGGGCCCGCCAGAACGCCCCGACGGCGTTGCCGAGCGCTTCGTCGTCTGCGCCGCTCCGCAGGAGCCCGCGCAGGTCGAAGCCAACCCGAGCAAACAGGCACGTAAAGAGTTGTCCATCGGCGCTCAGCCGCGCGCGGTTGCAACTGCCGCAGAACGGCTGCGTGACGCTGGCGATCACACCTACCTCCCCGCTGCCATCGGCGAAGCCATAGCGCTGCGCGACTTCACCGGGTGCGCTCGGTTCGAGCGGAACGAGCTGCCAATGCTCGCGCAACCGGGCGAGTATTTCCTGCGCGGACAGCACTTGTTCGCGTTGCCAGCCGTTCGTAGAGCCGACGTCCATGTACTCGATGAAGCGCACGATGTTTCCGCTGCCCTTGAAGTGTTGCGCGAGAGGGACCACGCCGAGATCGTTGACACCGCGACGCACGACGCAATTGATCTTGACGAATGGGAACCCGGCCGCGCGCGCAGCGGCGATCCCGCCGAGGACGTCGGAGACCTCGAACGCCGAGTCCGTCATCGCCCCAAATACGACGGGATCGAGAGAATCGAGGCTCACCGTGACGCGCTGCAGCCCCGCGTCGCGCAAAGCCTTGGCCTGAGAGTGGAGCAGGACACCATTGCTGGTCAGGGCGATTTCGAGTCCGGGAACGCGCGCGAGCTGACGAACGAGTTCGGGCAGGTCCGCGCGCAACAGGGGTTCACCACCGGTTAGTCTCACCTTACGCAGGCCAAGTCCGGCCAGCAGGCGCGCCACGCGCGCGATCTCCTCGAAGCTCAAAATCTCTGCGCGCGGCAAGAACGCGTGCGACTTGCCGAAGTGCTCGCGCGGCATGCAGTAGCGGCAGCGGAAGTTGCAGCGATCCGTCACGCTGATGCGCAAATCGGAGAGCGGACGCGCGAGGCGATCGAGCAGCATCGTTCAATAAGAGGTTTAGCGAGCCGCATGGGTAGACGCCAGCAGGCCGAATTATCGGGGTATTTTCGCGGGTCTGTTCATGATCGCGCGGGCCGCGCTCGGGCTTACGCGCACCCGCGTCGCGGCTGATCGCCTCACTACGAGACAAAGCGCTCTCCAACCCTCGAGGGTGTGTTTCGCGACGGATCGGAGCAGCTCCTGCGTGTCGCGATGGTTTCGTTGCTTTTCGCCATCGTTTCCGCGCGTCGCTGCGGTTTCGGAAGCATGTCGCGAGCAGCATGCGTGACCCAAATGGATTGATTTCACTGATTGACCAACGTGTCTGAGTACGTAGACTGATCCGTTGACAGTAACGTCTTGCCGCCGCACGCCGCGGCAGCGAGAGCGATTGGTTGGTACTCCCGACCTCGAGTCTGCGCTGGACTCGGAGATGAAGGTCCTTGCGATGAACGCTACAGGTGTGTTCGCGGAACGTCGAATTGTGTTGCCCGGGACCAGCGACTTGGACGCCGCGGCCCGGCTGATCCGCGAGCATGGTGGCGAATTATCGCGATTTGCGCCGGTTTCTACGGGCGCCGCCGCCTTGCCGTTCGAGCGCTGGCTGGTCGAATTGCTCGACGGTCAGTTCGACGACGTCGTCTTTCTGAGTGGACAGGGCGTGCGCCTGCTCTTGGAGTTTGCGAGCGAGGTAGATCGCGAGGACGAGGTGCTCCGGATCCTGGGTCAGCTGCGCAAGATCGTGCGCGGCCCCAAGGCCGCGCTTGCATTGCAAGAGTTTGGACTCAAAGCGGACGT
>DASXKQ010000355.1:0-14512 GCA_036496745.1 Polyangiaceae bacterium | reverse complement strand
GAGCGACGTCGGCTCGGCCCGGAAATACGTCCGCACCACGGACGTGCTGTTGATCGGCGGTGGCGCGGTCGCATTGACCGGCCTCACCTGGTTCTTCCTTTCGGGCCCATCCGACGCCGAGCAGCGCGGCAAAGCGACGAGCACGCGCTTCGCAGCCCTCTGTACGGGCAAGGCGTGCGCCGGCTCGCTCAAGGTGGCGTTCTGATGCCGCGCTATCGCTGCCTCGGTTTGCGCGCGCTGACGACCTGCCTATTGGCTGTAACGCTACCCGGGTGTTTCGCGGTCGAAAACCTCGATCGCTTTCATCCGAGTTCGAACGCAGCGGCGGCCGGCGTCGACAATCCCGCCAATGCCGACAGCTTGCAGGTCACGCTCGTCAACATGGGCGTGCATTTGCAGGAGCTGATCGAGCTCCGCGTGATCAACAGCAGCAACGCCATCGCTTCGCGCATCGTCATCCAGCCGCTGGACATGGCCGGCTCGCAGCGCATGACCATCAACGTGCCGAACGCGCTACCGCCCGGCGACCAATTTCAGCCATATCGTCTCGACTTCTACGGCGACCACAACCACTCGGGCGGCTACGACGGCGTCGGCAACGTGCTCACGCAGGATCACGCTTGGCGCATCGAACCGTTACAGGACTTCCCGGCGGGTACCTTCGTGCACGTGGCGAACCTGGTGCAGGTCAACTTCTTGCACAACACGCAATTCACCGACATCGACAAATGGCCCACCGGCGGAGCCGTCAACCCGGCGACGGACACCGGCCTCAGCGCGCGCATTCATTTCAACGCCGCGAGCATGGCCCAATACAAGGGCTTCTTGATTCAGGCGCGCATAGAGGAATCCAGAAGCGGCCACACCGTGGCCGTCTATCGCAATCCGCAAATTCCGGGCGCTGACTTCGACGCGATTTTGCTCGGCGTGCTCGACGAAAAGTTCGACTACTTCATCAAGGTCTACATCGACGCGAACGGCAACTCTCAGTACGACAACCCCGCGGCAGGCACGGCCAACTCCGACCTCGGCTTCTCGATCCCGATTCGCTCGGGCGACGGTTCGAGCTCCATGACCGACGGCGGCAGCGAAGCTGGGGAAGGCGGCGACGGCGCGGCCAGCGGCGACGACGCGGGCGCCACGTCCGGCCCGGTCTACGGCATCGACACCGAGTTCAACCTGAGCACGGTCGTCGTTTCTTCCAGCGAAGACGTCGGCGCGCCTTAGCAGCGTGTTTTTTTTCAACACCCGGCCGGCGTCACGGGCAGACGCCGCCGTCACCCTCCGGCGCGCCCGCTGCAGCCCAATCGATGATCACCTCGCGCTCGGCTTGCGAGATGTCGACGCCCCCGTCTGGAGGCGGCATCACGCCCGCGTCCACGGCGGCTCCCATGACCTGCCAGATCGGCGTGTTGTCGTAGGGCGGGTCGAACGGCGCTTGCGTGTCGTTGCCGGTGAGCAACGGAAACGGCGCGCCGTTTTGCGGTGGCGACGTGTGGCAGTGTTGGCAGACGTCCTGCAACACGGCTGCGACGTCGCAGGGCAGCACGAAATCCGGCCCGGGCGGGTCGGAGCGGGACGCACACGAGGCGAGCGCGAGCGCTGCGATCAGCCGAGACGGCGGCGCTCGCATCAAAAATCGAGGCGATATTTGCGCTTGTTGGGTGCTGCAGCAGACGAGGTCACCGTGTCGGGCGCGGCGCTCGGGCGCGCGACGCTCGCGCCTACTTGAGTGGGACTCTGCGCCGGCGCACTCACCTCCGCAGGCGTACCGACCACCCGCGCCACGAACGGACCCCGGGCGGCCTTGCCGGCGCGCGCCGTGGTGGTGCTGACGGAGTCCGGCGGCGACGCGACGACCGGCGCGGGCTCCGCCGTCGGCGCGACCACCGGCACAGGCGCAAGTTGAATCGCTGCCTTGGGCGGCTCGCTCACGGTCGGCGGAGCCGCGGGCGGACTATGAAGACTGCGCGCCACCACGAACGACGCGAGCCCGGCGCAAAGCGCGGCGGCGACCACGGCGACCTGTAGCCGCCTGCCCGTCCAAACGCTCCTGCCCATTTCGATTTCAGGACCGGCCACTTCGCGCGTTCCACTCGCGAGCAGGGCGTCGCTCGGCGCCGACAGCGCGGAGCTCGAGCCCTCACCGACGCCCTGGCGCGTGGTGGTGAGCGTGGGGAGTTCGGTCGTGGAGTGCGCCGCTTCCACGGCCGACATGTATGTGCGCACTTGGCGCCTCACCTGCTCGCGCCGCTTCGCGAACAACCTGCCCAGCACTTCCCCGAGGTCTTCTGCTCGCACCGGGCGGCCGGATTTCGCGATATAGCCGTCGAGCGCGTCGCGCATTTCCTTGGCGGACGCGAAGCGTGCGTTCGGATCCTTGAACAGCGCCTTCGATACGATCGCGTCGAGCTCGGGGTCGATCTCGGGCACGACCGTGGACACGGCGGGCACCGACTGCTGGAGCAGGCGAAAAAACGTCTTTTTCATCTCGCCCGCGAACAAGCGCGTGCCGGTGAGCAGCTCCCACAGCACGATGCCGATCACGAAAATATCCGCGCGGCGATCGATGTTGTCGGAGGTCGCCTGCTCCGGAGCCATGTACGCAACCTTACCCTTGAGGATGCCGACCTCGGTCTTGTTCGCTTGGCTGGCTGCTTTCGCGATACCAAAGTCGAAGATCTTCACCTCACCCTCGTAGGTGATGAAGATATTGTGAGGGCTCATGTCACGATGGACGATATTGAGCGGACGCCCGTCGTAGTCCTTCAGCTCGTGCGCGTAGTGAAGACCGCACAGCACGTCCGAAATGATGCGACTGGCGAGCCGCGGATCCATCCGTTCCGTGCCGAGCTTTTTGACGACCTGATTGAGCGGCTGCCCCTCCAGGTATTCCATGCTGAGATAGAGCGCCCCCGCTTCCTCGCCGACCTCGATTGTCTGCACGACGTTCGAGTGATTGAGGCGCGCGGCCAGCCGGCCCTCCTCGAGGAACAGCTCGCGCATCGGGCGGTCTTCGGTGATCGAATCGAGCAGGCGCTTGATCACCACCAATTTTTTGACGCCCTGGATGCCGTGCAAGAGCGCGAGGAACACCTCGCCCATGCCGCCCTTACCCAGGCGCGCGATCAGCTGGAACTTGCCGAACGGCGCGTAGACCGGCAGCGGGTCCGGCATGTCGCTGGTCGAGCGTCGCGGCGGCAGCGGTGGCGGCCCCTCGAAGTGTGACTCGATGTGCGGCGTGAGCTCCGCCTCATTCGGCACGCTGACGATCGGGGACGAACCGCGAGTCATGAGTGGAAAGGATCGCACGCTGTTCGATTTTCTGCAAACGCCGCTTGTGACAGACGAGCTGCTCGTTTCCGTCGCATGACGACGCGGCGCGACGTAACCGATGTGGTGACAGAACGCACTTCGAGCGCGGATGTGGTGAGCGCTCGTGTGTGAACCCACTGAACGCCGGTAGCGCGCGCGAGAAATCCGTAAATGAGGTAGTCTAGAAAAAGTGTCCAATTTACGAGGAGGTTTCGTGAAAGCTGCCCTATCACTCTGTTTGCTAACATCGCTCGTCTGCGCTTGCGGGAGCGACAAGACTGCCGCACCCGCCACGCCCGCCGGTCCCTCGAACGCCACGGTGACGATCGCTGCTCCGACCATGGGGCAATCGTTCGCGCTCACCGCCGATAGCGTCGATATCGACGTGAACATCCAGGAAACGAACTTCACGCGCGTCATGCTCGGCATGGAGGGCGCCGACATGTCCATGGGCCAGGTGCGGCTCTACGTGGACGACGCGGCCTGCAACGATCCCGGTGAGGGCGCGATGCCGACGCCGCTCACGTACAACGCCATCCTGCCCAATGCCGACGGCGCATCGAGCATCGGTATGGACTACTGCCAGGGGGGCACGACCACCCTGATGGACATGGATCACACGCTCAAAGCCCAGCTCTGGCACGGTGACACCGCGTTGATGAACGCCGCCGGCACGGAGATTTCCGCCACCGTGACGTTCCACACCACGTTCTCGGATACCGACGCGGGCGCCCCGTGATTTGACGGGCGAGCGTCGATGACTCGCAACGCGCGCTCGAGTTGGCTCGCGGCGCTGCTGTTCGCCGCGCTCATGGGTTGCTCCACGGATTCGGCGAACGGCGCAGCCGCTGGAGGAGCGGGGGGCGCGGGCGCAGGGGGCGCGAGCGGCGCGGTCGCGAGTTCGGGGGCCGCCGCCGGAACCGCAGGCGCAACCGGAACTGCGGGATCTGCCGGCAGCGCAGGCGCGGCAGGGGGTACCACTACTTCGGCGTGTCCTGGCGCGAGACCAGACGCGACCAACACGGGAGTCCCGGCGGGAGTCACGCTCGCGATCGTCGATCACGACGTGACGCTCGATCAAGACAACGCGACGCTCGACGCCTCCGACGTGCACGGCTTCGTGATCGTCAAGGCGAACGGCGTGAAAATCACGCGCTCGATCGTGCGCGGCGGCGTCGCCAGCCAAAACGGCGATGGCATCGAGGTCGTCTCCGGAACCAACACGCTGATTGAAGACAGCGAAGTCGCGCTCGCCAACCCGTCGCCGTACCTGGACGGCATCGCCTGCTCGGACTGCGTGGTGCGCCGCGCCAACATCCATGGCGGCGTCGACGGCATGAAGCTCGGCTCGAATGGCACCGTCGAATGCAGCTACATTCACGATCTGTCGTCCTTCGCTTCGGATCCGAATCAAGGCGGCGGCCCCACCCACAACGACGCCATTCAAATTCTCTCGGGCTCGACGATCCGCGTGCAAAATAATCAGTTGCTGGCGGCCACCGATCAGAATTCGGCGATTCAGGTCACGCAAGACTTCGGCCTCGTGAGTGACCTCGTGATCTCCGGCAACTATGCGGACGGCGGAGGCTGCACCTTCAACTTCTCGCACAAGGGTGGCACGAGCTTGGCGGTCACCGTGACCGACAATCGCTTCGGTCGAAGCTCGTTCTACGACTGCCCGATTCTGGAGAGCACGCAGACCACGCTCACCCGATCCGGCAACGTGTGGGACGACGACGGCACGGACGTGCCCATTCAGACGCACGATTGACGCGCGCGCCCGCTCGCTCCTGAGCGCGAGGCCATCGCACGCGACGCGCGCGGCCGATCTCCAATTGGCGACGCCAAAACACGGCACTTCCGCCCGGCCGCCCGCACTGCTAGAAATAGCGCGGGTTTTTGGGATGACCGACTCCATCACTCCGGGCAAGGTGCTCGCTGGAAAGTTCCGGATCGAGCGCGTGCTTGGTCAGGGCGGCATGGGTGTGGTCGTGCAAGCTCATCACCTCGTGCTCGACGAACCGGTCGCGCTCAAGTTCCTGCTCAGCGACGCGATGATGAACGGCGAAGCCGTTGCGCGCTTCGAGCGGGAGGCGCGCGCGGCCGTCAAAATCAAGAGCGAGCACGTCGCGCGCGTCAGCGACGTGGGTCGCCTCGAAGACGGCGCGCCGTACATGGTGATGGAGCTGCTGCGCGGCCGCGATCTCGGTGCGCTGCTCGTCGAGCGCGGGCCGATGCCGCTCGAGGACGTAGTCGACTACCTGCTGCAGGCCGGCGAGGCCATCGCCGAAGCACACGGCCTCGGTATCGTGCATCGCGATCTGAAGCCGCAAAATCTGTTTTTGACGCAACGCGCGGACGGTTCGCCGTGCGTCAAGGTGCTCGATTTCGGGATCTCCAAACTGACGGGCGCCGGCTCGGGCTCGGGCAACGACGCGGGCATGACGCGCACGAGCGCCGTGATGGGCTCGCCGCTCTACATGTCCCCCGAGCAATTACTCTCCGCGCGCGACGTCGACATGCGCACGGACGTGTGGGCCCTCGGCGTCATTTGCTTCGAGCTCCTGACGGGCAAATCGCCGTTCATGGCGGAAACGCTGCCGCAACTGTGCATGACGATCACGCACTCGCCGCCCGCTTCGCTGCGCGGTTTTCGACCGGATCTGCCGCTCGAACTCGAGCGGTTGATCTTGCGCTGCCTGGAGAAAGACCGCGGCCGGCGCGTGGCTACCGTGGCCGAGCTCGCGCTCGCGCTCGTCCAGTTTGCGCCGCGGCGCGCGCGGCTTTCGGCCGAGCGTATCGAGCGCTTGGCGCGAGCGGCGGGTTTCACCGCCAGCGCGCTGGCGCTGCCTCCGTCTTCCGGAGGAGAAGCGCACGCGAACACCGCGAGCCAGCCGCTCGCGAGCCAAACCGCCAACGGCTTCGGCGCCACGAAGCCGTCGACGTCGAGTGGCGGACGCGTCGCGCTCTCGCTTGGCGCCGTCGCGCTGCTCGCTGCGGGCGCCGCGTTCGCCTGGCTCCACCGCGGCACCGCGCCTATTGCAGAACCCGCGCTACCCAGTGCGGCCGCCGCCGCGCCGGCCAGCGACGCGACGGGCGCACTGCCGCCTGCGGCCTCCGCCGTGGCAAGTGCGGACACGACTGCAGAGCTCGCCGCTTCGACGCCGCCCGTCGTGGTACCCGCCGTGACGGGTCTAGCCGCGCCACTGAAACCGAAACATGGACTCGCAGCGGCGGCGCAGCCCACGCCAGTAAGCATGAAGCCGGGAGCTCAAAGCCTGCCCGTGAAGCCCATTGACCCCAAGCCGAAGCCAGCGCAAGACGGCCTCGGAGGACGACTCTAATTATGGTGTTTCGGGCACACTGGGTTCCACTGATGTTGTTGGCGGCGCTCTTGCCCGCGCCGGCGGTCGCACAAACCGCTGACAAAAGCACGGCGGTCGCGTTGTTCGACGAAGCGGAAAAGCTGGCGTCTGCCGGCAACTTCGCCGAAGCGTGCCCCAAGTTCGCGGAGAGCTACCGACTCGACCCACAACTCGGTGCGCTCATGCACCTCGCGGACTGCTACGGCAAGAACGGCCAGCTCGCGAGCGCGTGGGCCAGCTTTCACGACGCGGCAGACGTCGCCACGCAACGCGGCGACGACCGCGCTCAGCTCGCCAAACAACGCGCCGCTGCGCTCGAGGGCCAGCTATCGCACTTGAGTATCTTGGTGCCGAAAGAGGTCGTCGTTCCCGGCATCGACGTCCGCCGCGACGGCACGTCCGTTGGACCTGCGCTGTGGGGCTCGGCCGTGCCGGTCGATCCCGGCGAACATCACGTGCAAGTCTCGGCGCCCGGAAAAGTGAGCTGGCAGGGCACGGTTACCGTCGGCGCCACCGGCGACAACGCATCGCTCTCCGTACCCCCGATGGTCGACGCCGGCATCGCGCCCCCGCCGAGCGCGCCACCCGCTCCGCAACCCGCAGCGAGCGCGGATTCCAGCGCGCACGCGCTGTCCACGCAAACCATCTCCGGCATTGCGGCGATCGGGCTCGGCGTGGTCGGCCTCGGTCTCGGCACCGTGTTCGAGCTCCGGCGCTCGAGCAAGCTGAGCGAACGCGACGACGTTTGCCCGAGCGGCGTGAACTGTGAAGCCGGCAGCAATGCGCGCATCCAATCGCTCGAAAGCGACGCCAAGAGCGCAGGTACCATCGGCGCGATCGGCCTCGTCGCGGGCGGCGTGTTCACCGCCGCCGGCATCGCTCTGATTGTCACCGCGCCGAGCGCGCACGCGAGCTCCGTGGCGATCGCGCCGGTGCTGGGGCCGCGCTTTCAGGGATTTTCGCTGAGCCATGCATTCTAGCAAGCTCCGTCGCACTATCGGGAGACCCATCCGCGATCCCGCGTGAGCAGCTGAATCGTCTCGCTGTGCTATCTTTGGACCGATGGTCGCGACGCCTCGACTCAGATTCACGTTCCGCGAGTACCTGCAGGTCGACGAGGCCAGCAACGTCAAGCATGAGTACCTCGACGGTTTGATTCTGGGCATGGCGGGCGGAACGCCGGAGCACGCGCGGCTCGCCGCCGCCGTGGGGGCTCGACTGTCCCAGCAGCTTGCCAACCGGCGCTGCGCGGTGTTCAGCGAAGCGCTGCGTGTGCGAGCGACCGAAACGGGCTTCGCCGGCTATCCGGACGTAACCGTGGTGTGCAATGACCTCACGCGCGATCCGGAGAACGAAAATACCATTACGAATCCGAGCGTAGTCGTCGAGGTGCTGAGCCCGAGCACCGCTGAGTACGACTGCGGGGACAAGCTCCGTCACTACCATTCCATCGCGTCGCTCGCGCACGTCGTACTGGTGGCGTATGACATGCCGCGCATCGACGTCTGGACGCGTGGCTCGGGTGGCTGGTCCAAGGCGACCTATCTGGCCGGCAGCAGCGCCGAGCTAGCGACCATCGAGTGCGCGCTCGATGTCGATTCATTGTATCGCGACCCGCTCGCCTAGTGACGATCCTGTCCACTCGTGTCGCATGGGCACTTGAGAACCTGGCACGGGGTGGTATGACCGGTAATACCCATGGCCACCAAGACCGCTATCTCGCTCCCCGACGATCTCTTTCGCGCGGTCGATGAACGAGCGCGCGCGCTCAAGTTGTCGCGCAGCGGGTTGCTCGCTCGCGCGGCCCGCGAGTTCTTGGCAAAAGTCGGCACGCCAGGGGATCCAACCGAAGCATGGAACCGCGCGCTCGCCCAGGGCGGTCAACCGGGTGATGAGTCTGCCGCCGTAGCCTTTCGCAAGCGCAGCAAGGCCGTCGTGCAGAAAACGAAGCACAAGCCGTGGTGATCCGCCGCGGCCAGGTTTGGTGGGTAGACTTCGGTGAACCGCGCGGGTCCGAGCCGGCCTTCCGCCACCCCGCCCTCGTCCTTCAACGCGACGAGGTCAATGCCAGCAGGCTCTCGACCGTGGTCGTCTGCGTGCTCACGAGCAATAAAGCCCTCGCCGCCGCGCCGGGCAACACACTCTTGTCCAAGAGATTCACCGGCCTACCGCGGGATTCAATCGCCAACGCTTCGCAGATCGCGACCACTAACAAAGATGACCTCACGCTGCTTGCTGGCACCGTGCCAATTCAGCTGATGAAAAAGGTGAGCAGCCGCCTTCGCTGGTTTCTCCGCCTCGAGGAGTGACTGCCCTCACGGTGAAATCAGAGTCACCGTTGGAAAGTACGTCCTATAGCGGGCAACGTCCCGCGTGAGCAGCTGAAAGCCGGCTACGGCGGCGTGTGCGCCAATATAGAAGTCCGGCAGCGGTGTCCGGCGCGCACCGCCCCGCTTGCGGTAGCGCAAGAAAGCTTTGCCTGCCAGAAACGCCGCCTCGTACGGCAATGGATCGCGACGGAACACGTTCGCGGGCAAGGCAGCTTCAACGTCTTCGATCTTTGGGTAGGCGATCGAGACTTCAGCGTACACGAGCGGATTGACCACGAGCACAGCCTGGTTTGCCGCGGCCTCGAGCGCGGCAGAGGACCAGGCGAGCCAAACGCGGTCGTTCGTGGCAATGTCGAGCAGAACATTACTGTCGACGAGCACTGGCTTCATGGCGACGCGTTTCTCCAGGGACGTCGAGCGGAGCCTAACGCCGTGTGAGCGCGAGGATCTGATCCGTGCTCATACGAACGCTACCGCTACCCCTGAGACGAGCGACGGCCGCTTCACCTCGACTGCGGCCTTTTTTCGTAGTGCGCGCCTTCAGGATGCGAACCGCCTGACCTTCGACTCGAAATTCTACTTCTGTCTCTGGCAACAAACCGAGCTGCTCGCGGATTTCTGCGGGAATCGTCAGCTGGCCTTTGGCCGTAATGCGCATGTCTTACTCCTACAAGTAAGAATACGCCGCTTCCGCCGGCCGAGCAAGCGCCCGCGCTGCACGCGGTGCAACCGATGCCGTCCAATAGCTACCAGCGTGCGCTACTCGAACACGACCGTCTTGTTGCCGTACACGAGCACGCGGTCGTCCAGGTGCCAGCGCACCGCGCGCGCGAGCACGATTTTCTCGAGATCGCGGCCCTTGCGCGCGAGGTCTTCGACGGAGTCCCGATGCGAGCAGCGCACGACGTCTTGCTCGATGATCGGGCCCTGATCGAGCAGGGCGCTCGCGTAGTGCGCCGTAGCACCGATCAACTTCACGCCGCGCTCGTGCGCCTGTTGGTACGGCTTACCGCCCACGAACGCAGGCAAGAACGAGTGATGGATATTGATGATCCGTCCGTCGTACTCGGCGATGAACTCGGGACTCAGGATCTGCATGTAGCGCGCGAGCACGATCAGGTCGATTCGCTTCCATTCGAGCAGCGCGCGCTGAGCATGTTCTGCCTCGGCTTTGGTCTCGGGCGTGACTGAAATCGCCGAAAATTCTCGGCCGAATTGCCGGGCAATCGGCTCGAGATCCGAGTGGTTGCTGACGATCACCGAGATCTCGCAGTTGAGCTCCCCCGCCTGGTGACGGAGCAGGAGATCATACAAACAATGATCGTAGCGGGAGACGAAGAGCGCCACGTTCTTCTTGTGGTGCCGGTAGAGCAGCCGGTAGCGCATGGCGAAGCGCTCGCCCACTTCCGCGATCGCGCGCTCGAGCGTGCCGCGATCGGTCTGCAGCTCGGACATGTCGAAATAGATGCGCTGAAAGAATTGGCCGGCGACCGGGTCCGTGTGCTGGTCGGAGTCGAGGATGTTTGCGCCGTAGCCGTACAACATCTGCGCGAGAGCAGCCACGATGCCGCGGCGATCCGGACACGCTACGAGCAGGGTCGCTCGGTGATCATCGCTCGCGCTCATGGTCGAGCTTTATAGCCGGAGCGCAGCGAAACGCTAGGCGTCACGTGCCGAAGGCGCCCGAGCAAATACCGGCGAACAGACCGAACAGCGCGGCTCGCTCGATCTCGACGCCCAGCGCGCGCGCTTGACTCAAAATCACTCCCACCGGCACACCGCAGGCGGCTCGATCGAAGGCCTGACCCTCGGCCGGAGTCAGCCCCAAAAGCGAGCGCTGCAGGTGCAGGATGGGCCGCGCCGTGAGCGGCTTTTGCGCGACGCCGGCCAGCAACACGCGGAGCTCGCCTTCCGTGTACGCGCTGCGCAATGCGCCTACCAAAAACGCGGTCGGTGCCGCCGGCGGCGCCAGCGCTTGCTCACCGCTCTCCGCACCGTCGACGAAGTAGAGTTCACCCTGCCTGAGCGCGAGCAGCGAGCTCAAGCGGCGTGTACGTTGCTCGGCGAGCGCGGACAAGAGCTCGCCGGGACCGATCAGACCGCTGTCGAGCAGCGCCTGACCGAGCGGCTTGCCCTCGCGATAACCACGCTCGAGCGCGCGGTCGAGCGCGTCTTGAGTTAGGCGGCCGGCGCGCACGAAGCTCGCGCCGAGCAGCTCCGATGGATCGCTGGAGGCGCTCGCGCCGGGTACGCCGTTGACGAAATACACGCGCCGCTGTTCGCTGCCACGGCATGCGCAAACGAGGCCCGTCTTGCGCGTCGCCAAATAGCGAAACAGGTGCCAGGGTAGCGTGCTCGGCTCGATCGCGTGGCGCTCACTGGCGAACAAAGCGACCGGATCCTGGAAGCGGTAGAGGGCGCGGGACACGAAGCGCCCGAGCTCACTGACGGCGCTGATCGGCATGAATGGACCGCCCGAACGGGAGACCTCGCTGTCGGCCGGCACGCGGGCGCTGGCGATCCACTCGAGCACGGTCGCGAGCGAAACCGGACCAACCACCGCGCCGCCTGCTCGGCGCAACCGATACGCCGGCAGCCCGGAATCCTGCGCCGCGAGCCGGGGCGTGGTGGGCGCCTCCGAGTGCACGAGCCGCAACCCCGGCGCGCGACTCACCGGCGGCACGGAAGCAGATTTACCGACCTCTTGCCAGGACGCCAGCGATTCGCGCGTACCGCTCTTGAGCGCGAGCAGCCCGAGATCCGCGAGCCACTGCGTGAACTGGTAGCTGTCGATCAACACGCCGTGCCGGCGCGCCACGCCTTCGAGCTCGAGCGACAGCGCGCGCGCGCTCGGTTGGCGCAGCTCCGGGTCGAGCGACAGCGCGCGCGCGAGCACCGCCCGCAAATCCGCCGGGATTTGCGAGGCGCTGCGAAACGCTCCCATGTTGCCCGCGTGCAAGTTGGTCAAGATCTCGCGTTCGTTGTCGCCGGCGAATAGCGGCGCGCCGAGCAAGAGCTCGCTGAGCACGACCGCCAGCGAAAAAAGATCCGCGCGCGCGTCGACGCCGCGACCGAGCGCTTGTTCGGGCGGCACGAAGCCGACCTTGCCCTTGAGCTCGCCGGGCCGGGTCGGCACACCGAACGCGGTATGAACGATGCCGAAATCCGCCAGGAGCACGCGGCCCGTCTGCGAGAGCAAGATATTGTTGGGCGTGACGTCGCGGTGCACCAAATTGAGCGGTCGCCCCGCGTCGTCGCAATGCTCGTGTGCGTGCGCCAGTCCGGCCAACACTTCACGAACGATGTAGAGCGCGGCGCCGAGCTCGACCGTGCGCTTGCGCGCGACGACACCTGAATACAAGTCCGCGCACGAGAGCCCGTCGACGAACTCCATCACCAAATACAGGCCAGCGCGCTCCTCCCCGAAGTCGACCACCTCGACCAGGTTTGGGTGGCTGAGCGTCGCGTGCACGCGCGCCTCGTCGCAGAACATCTGCACGAAGCGCGCGTCTCCCGCAAAATGCGGCAAAATGCGCTTCAGCGCGAAGCGCTTGCTGAAACCGTGCGGACCGCTGCGCTTCGCCTCGAACACCTCCGCCATACCGCCGACCGCAATGCGGCGCATGAGCTCGTACTCGCCGAGCCGCTCGACGCGCGCGACGTGATGAGGAGGCACCAAACCACAAGCATACCCCAATATCCACGCGCTCGCTCACTTCCCGCACGCTTCTACGCACGCGCTTCTACGCACGCGCATCCGCGTACTCGCGCACACATGAGTTCATCCGCGAATTTGAACCGATGCTTCATTTTCCGTGTGGTGAGATCGGGGCGTGTGTGGGGATTTGGGGTGGTTTTGGGGCAAAAGTTGGGTTGTCGCCCTAGAGTGGTACCTTTGATCCGTGGCCGCCCCTGACAGCGTTTTGCGCGCGATGACGGACGACGGCGCGTTCCGCGTGATCACCGCCAGCACGACGCGCACGGTACAGCGCGCGATCGACGCGCAGGGCGCACGCGGCGTGACCGCGCGTCACTTCGGCGACTTGCTCACCGGCTCGATCTTGTACCGCGAGACGATGGCGCCGGAGCTGCGCGTGCAGGGCATCCTCAAGGGCTCGGGCGGCACGGGCAAGCTCGTCGCAGACTCGCATCCGTCCGGCAAGACGCGCGGCTTGATTCAGCTCAGCGACGGCGCCACCGACATCACCCTCGAGCAGGGCGCGCTGATGCAGGTGCTGCGGACCATGCCGAACGGGCGCATCAGCCAGGGCGTCGTCGCGGTCCCCGAACGCGGCGGCATCTCGCACGCGCTGATGGCTTATCTACAAACGTCCGAGTCCGTGCTCTCCGTGCTGGCCGTGGGCACCGTGTTCGACGGGGACCGCGTGGTCTCCGCGGGCGGCTATCTGGTGCAGCTCTTGCCCGAGGTGGGCCGCGGCTCGCTGATGATCATGACCGAGCGCCTGCGCGATTTCGAGAGCATCGACCCACAGCTCTCGGACGCGAGCTTCACGCCCGCCTGGCTGCTCGATCAACTCTTGTACGGTATGCCGTTTACGCGCGTGGGTGAGACTCCGCTCGGCTTCGATTGCTGGTGCGACGAAGTGCGCGTGGTGGCAGCCCTCGCCAGCTTGCAAAAAAGCGACCTCGAACACCTGCTCGCCGACAACGAGGTCCTGGAGATCGCCTGCGAATACTGCAAGCGCCAGTTCCACATTCCGCCCGCGCGTCTGCGCGGCTTGCTCGAGCCAAGCTAAGGCGATCGAACGGTTCACCCAAGTAGCAGCGTGGGCTCACGGGTTAGCTGCACAGCAGCTTTGAGGAGCCGCGGTCCCGGATTCTTGTAGAGCTCACCTGCCAACGCGAATTTGTATTTGGCTGGAACCAGGCTGGTCCCGTGGACCTGCCACGGGTATTCGACATTGTCGGGACGCCTCCCGCCGTCATTCACTTGAGGATGTAGAAGATCGACATCGCGACAGAGCGCTCGGATTGCTGGCATATGCGGTCGTTGCTGGTCGAAGGCTTCAAGACGACGCCAACGATCGGCGACCAACCGCGGGAGCACGGCACCGACGACCTGATGTCGGGTGCGGAGCTCCTCGGCGTCAGTCCCTGGCAGCCACAGGTACGCCTTGCAAAGCTTCTCGAGCCACATTTGCAAGTAGTGCAAGCGATGGCTGACCGGAAGCTGCGTCGGAACGAGCGCCTCGTAAACATCCAGGTCCGCCACTGCTTGAAGACGGAAGGCTTCGGCTAAGCTAGGCACTAAGATGCAGCCAGGTAGAGCTCTTTGCCCAGTGTCCAGCCGGGCGGAAGTGCGAGCGCCTCCTCCTTGATCGCGGTGTATTCTTCAGGAGTGACTTCGACGACGACGGAGCCGTACGGGACCTCAGGCGGGTCCGGTGTGAAAGCGATCGGCCAGATCCCGGACGCCGACGTCGCAGAGTTGACTTCAAGGAGCTTGATCGGCTCGCCGCTATCATGCTCTTGGGGACCCAC
>DASXKQ010000354.1:0-4090 GCA_036496745.1 Polyangiaceae bacterium | reverse complement strand
CATCACGTTTTCCGGCTTCAGATCGCGATGCACGATGCCTTGCGCGTGCGCTGCCGCGAGCGCGGCCGCGATCTGGCGCGTGACGTGCAGAGCGCGATCGACCTGGAACGGACCCTCGGCGATTTCGTCGCGCAGGCTTTTGCCCTGCACGAACTCGAGCACCAAGAACACCGCGCCGTCGGCGAGCTTGCCGAAATCCGTCGCGGCCGCCACGTTCGAGTGCTCGATGTTCGCCGCGGCCATGGCTTCACGTTCGAAGCGCGCCACGACTTCCGGCACACTCGTGAGTTCGCGGTGGAGCACCTTCACCGCGACGCGCTTGCGCATCAGCACGTGCTCGGCAGCGTACACCTTGCCCATGCCGCCCTCGCCGATCAGGGCGTCGATGCGGTAGCGATCCGCGAGAACGGTGCCTACACGTGGATCGACCAAGCCGCCCGCCGAGTCAGACGGCGGGCTCATTCAGTACGGATTGTCGCCGGAGGGCTCAGCGGGCTTCGGTTTGGCGGGCTTCGGCGCGGGCGCCGGTTTTTCCGCGGGCGGCTCGCTCGGTGCCGGCTTTTCGACGGGCGCCGCGGCAGGCTTCTCGGCGGGCGCGGGCTTCTCGACGGGCTGGGACGGCGCAACGGGCGCGGGCTTCGGCGCAGGCTTGGTTACGGCCGCGGGCTTCGGCACGGGCGTCGGCGGCACGACAACCGGCTTTGCCTCGGGCACGACCGGCGCCGCACTCGGCGCGGCCGAAGCGGAAGCAGGCGGCGCAGCAGATTCAGACGCAGCGGGCGCCGCGGACGCTGTGTCCGCGGGAGCCACAGGCGCCGAGGGCACGGGCTCCGGTGGCTTCACTTCCGGCAACGCAGTCGGCGTCGGAGCGACGTCGGGCTCCGGTTTCGGTCGCGTCAGGAAGAAGACCGCACCAGCGACGGCAGCAATCGCGAGCACGAGCACAACGACGCGTCCGCCGCTGCCACCGGTCGGCGGCGCCTGGGAGGGCACCGACGGACGACGGCTCGCGGGCTCCGCAGCTCGCGCCGCAGCAGGTCGCGCCGAGGCAGGTCGCGGTTTGACGACTTCAGGCTTCGGATCCGAGCGCGGTGCGGGCTGGGCCGATGGGGGCTCGGAGCGCTGAGTCGTGGGTCCGGCGTCCACGGCCGGCTTGACGCTCGCCGGGCGCGGCACGCTCGCGGGCGGCACGCTCGCGGGCTTGTATTCGGCCTTGGGCGCTGGAGTGCCCAGATCTTCCATGGTTCCACCCGCTTCACGCAGCGCGTCCTGCAAGAGCTCCGCGGCTTGCTTCATCACGGTGCGATCTTCGGGCGGAGGCATGTCCGCTTCCGCTTCCGCCTGCGACGATGGGAAGAACTGATTCTGGGCGCCAGTTGGCGGCACGCTCGCGGGCTTGGCGGCGGCAGACTGCGCCTGAGCGGCGATCGCGCCGAGGCCGATCATGGTGCCCTTGCGCGCAAACGGTTGCTTTCCGGGTTCCTGCGACGGGGTCGCGGCGGGCTTCGCCGCGGAAGCCGCGGGACGCGGCACGGGCTCGCCTCCGCCCGCTTCATACGCGCTGCTCTCGTCACCACGCGCGTCGACCAACGAATCGATCACCTTGCGCGACGCATCGTCGATCTTGATGAACTTCACGCCCATGCCGCCGGGGCGCGCGTCGGAGCCGTCCGCGCCGTCGCGCTTCCAGACGACGCGACCGACGCCCTGGATGACCTTTTGGTCCGCGGCGATCTTCACCTCGAACTTGAGCAGAGTGCCCGCCGGAAACGGCGAGGGCGTCTTGATGAACATGCCGCCACGGCTGATATCGTGGGAGTGATGCTCGATGAACTCATCGAGGGTCGCGCTCTTGTAGCGGACCGTCATGGTGAGCACCTTCGCGCGCGGATCTTTTCGCGTATCCTGGGCCATATCTGTTTAGCTCCCGACGCAACCGAAACAGCGGAAACCCGAGCCTATTTGCTCGGGCTTCACTCAACTAAAAAGCGCCTCGCATCGTAGCGGACCCCACCGCGCAATCCCAAGTACTTCGATTTCGCCTCGAAAATGTGCCACTGTTCCGTTGCCATTAAAATCCTCTTCCCCGATTTCCCATGAGCGACGAGCCTCGGCCTCATTTCCGCGCCTGCGCGCGCCAAACGGTGAGTTTGGCCGGAGCATTGGCCGATCCGGAAGGCGCATGGACACGCAACGTACGCGTGACCGACCTCGGGCTGGGCGGTGCGTGCGTGGAAACGATGGAATCCGTGCCGCACGGCGTGCCTTTCGAGCTCTTGATCGAAGCGCCGAACCTCTGGGATCCGCTCTCGCTCAGCGCGCGGCTCGCCTGGATGCGCTCGGGCACCGGTGGCTCGCAGCGCATCGGGCTCTGCTTCGAGCAACCCTCAGGCGCCTCGCTCCGCACACTGAGTGACCTCTTGAAGACCGCGGCGTTTCGCTAAGCGAGTCGCGGCGGCGCGGTGTTTCGCCGAGTTCATCCGAATGGATGGGCCCACTCGCATCGCGGCACAAGTAACCTCCGTTACATGGCTTTCGTCGTGGAGAGCAACCACCGGCCCCAGCTTTCAACAACTTGGCCGCGCGATCGCCAATCCAAAAACGCTTTCCAAGTAACGCGCGTTACTTGGTTCACGCGCGCAGAGTGGCCGCCACTCACTACCTTACACGCGCGTCAACCTGAACTGGACGGCGCGCGAGTGTTCGACGGCGCGAGCGTTCGAGTACACTCGGACAGTCGAGCGCTCGGATACCTAGAGCGGTAGCTGCCCGCGCAGCACTCGGTCGTGAAAGAGCAGCATCTCGTAGGAGCCGGGGCCGCGGTTGAATTCGTAGTCGTGGGGACCGGGGATTTGCAGGAACTCGCTGCGGATACCGGCCGCGATCAGGCCGTCGAAGACCGCGTGGTTGGCTTTCAGGAAATAGTCGTCGTCGCTCGTGAGCAGGCGGACGTAGAGATCCGGCTTTTGATTTTTGGCTTCGCGCGCGCGCTTCAGCACGTCTTCGGAGTTGTCGACGCGCAGGGCGGCTTGCATGGACGCCACGACAGCGAACGCTTTCGGGCGCAAGAGGCCGATGCCGAGCGCCGCGCGACCCCCGAGGCTCACGCCGTCGACGCCGGTGGTCGCGGGCGTGCCGATAGCGGGCGTTTCCCGGTAGGCGCGCGGCAAAACTTGATCGACCACGAAGCGCGCGAGGCCCTCGGCTTTGGCGAGCGGCTCGTCCGCCGGCAAAATGTCCGGCGTGTACGGACAGACCACGATCAAACCTTGATACGGCCGCTCAGCGAGACTTTTGTTGATGCGCTCGAGCCGCGCGTCGTCGGCGAAACCGCGGAAATCGTCGAGGGACAGCGGCGGACGGTGCAGCCGCTCGACCGCGTGCGGCAAGAGGTAGTCGTCGACCCAGCCGCGCGCGCCGGCCTCGGGACCTTTCAACGCTTCACCGCGGCCGTGCATCGCGACCAGCACCGGAAAGCGCTCGGACGCCGCGCGCTCCGGCACGAGCACGACCACGCGCATCGGTCCGAGCTCGGTTTGCGGGTAGTCCCAGGTGATTTCCTGCGCGGGCAAGAGCGGCGCGCCGTCCGCCGAGTGCGCGGGACCGCTCACCACGCGCGAGCCGCCCCTTGGCACATCCATGCCGGGCGGCGCGCGCCGCGTGCACCCCCAAAAAACAAGGCAACCCCACGCAAGCGACGCGCAGACCAGCGCCTGCCGAGCTCGGAACAATGGCCGACGCATCGCCTCAAAAAGAGTCCTTGGCGGTGCGCACCGCGCCCAGCACCGCGGCGGGTGAGCGATCTTCGGTGAGACGACTCTGGACGCTGGCGATGAGCTCGCTGCTGTCGCAGCGCATGAACGGATTCGTGGCGCGCTCCTCCGCGAGCGTGGACGGCACGGTCGGCTCGCCGCGCGCGCGCAGGGCCGCGACGCGCTCGGCCTTCGCGCTCACGTTCGCGTTGCTCGGCTCGACGTGCGCGGCGAAGCGCAGGTTCGAGGCCGTGTATTCGTGTCCACAATACACGCGCGTATCGTCGGGCAGCGCCGCGAGCTTCACGTTCAACGACTCGTACATCTGCGCCGGCGTG
>DASXKQ010000353.1:0-24725 GCA_036496745.1 Polyangiaceae bacterium | reverse complement strand
CTCGAACCAGGCGTCATGCGACAGTTCGAGGGTCGCGCCGGGCTTGACCGGGAGCACCCACGCGAAATCCTCCGGCGCGCCCTGGTACTGAATTTGATCCCAGAGCACGGTGCGCTCCGCCGAGATCGCGTAGGCCATTCTGTGCCCGGTGACGACGGTGGACTCGCTCGTGACCGGCGGCGGACCGTGAAAGCACCCACCGCACGCCCGCGCGTGTGCCGGAACCAAACTCACGGCCAAACACGACACGAATGTCGCGCTCCCCTTCAGCCACCTACCCGCTTGCTTCGATAATTCCCTCATAGAACCCATGCTCCCGTTCGAGTTCAAAGCCTTTCACACGCCCAACGCTGACACCAAAGCAAGAAGCGCACCTCCGAGTATCGCCCACCTTGCAGGCTGAAACCATCGGAAACCTTCAGGCTCGGCGGACGGCTTCGCTGCCAAAGGACAGCTCGGTGGACGGCGCACGAACGCTTGCCCTACTCTCGCCAGATCGTGGCAGACGACGTCTTCGGCATAGTCGGCTCGACGCAGGCCGACGTCTTCCGCGTCTCGGCGGTCGTGGCCGAGGGCGGCTTCGCGGTCGTCTATCGCGCCCGGCACGAGGGATTCCGCGCCGACGTCGCGCTCAAGTGCCTCAAAGTTCCGGGGGCGTTGACGACCGCGCAGCAGCACGACTTCCTCGAAAAGTTCCGTGAAGAAGGCGAGCTCTTGTTTCGCCTGTCCGCGCTGATCCCGACCGTCGTTCGCCCGCTTCAGCTCGGCGCGCTCAGCGTCAAAGACGGTCGCTTCGTGCCGTTCATCGCGCTCGAGTGGCTCGACGGCGAATCGCTCGACTCGATCATCAACAAGCGGCGCATGGCCGGCAAGGCGCCGCTCGATCTCGCTCGCGTCGCGCGGCTGCTCGGACCGGTCGCGCGGGCTCTCGAATGCGCGCACGCATTCCCTGGCCCGAGCGGCCGAATCTCGATTTTACATCGCGACCTCAAACCCGAGAATTTGTTCGTCGCCCACGTGCACGGCCAAGAAACGCCCAAAGTGCTCGATTTCGGCATCGGCAAAGTGAAGAGCGTCGCGACGCAAATGGTCGGCCGCGTATCAGCCGAACAAGGTGGCCTCTCCGCGTTCACGCCCGCTTACGGCGCGCCCGAACAATGGTTGCCGAAGCGCTACGGGCAGACCGGACCGTGGACGGACGTGTTCGGCTTCGCGCTCTGCATCGTCGAAGCCCTCACCGGCAAAGCGCCCTTCGACGGCGACGCACCCGCGACCATGGGCGCCTGCATCGACGAAAACAATCGTCCGACGCCGCGCACCCTCGGCGTCTCCGTACCCGACGGCGTCGAGCGCGCACTCGCCCGCGCGCTCGCCGTCGATCCGCGCGAACGCACCCCCGACATCGGCCAACTCTGGGACGAGATCGAACGCGCCGCGGGCGTCACCACCCCGCGCATCGGCGCGAAGAGCGCGTCCCTGCTCGAATCCGTGCCCCCGCCGCCCGAGATGGTCCTGCCCGAACTCGAACTCGAACTCGATGCGCCCCCAGCAGCGCCCGCCAAAGCACCGAGCCCAGCCCAACTCGCGAAAGCTCCCGCCGCAGACGACTTCAAAATCACTGGCCTCTCCAGCCAAATCGGCGCCTCCGGCGCCACCGCCGCGCGCGCCGCCCAAAGCTCAGGCGTCGAACTCGACGCCGGCAGCTTCGCACCCCCGAGCGCCGCGCGAGCACGCGGACAACGCGTGGCCGCCGCCGTCTCCGTCCGCCGCGACGGCGCCGCCTCGACCGCCAAAGTCGTGCGCTCCTTCAGCCCCGCGCTCACCCTGATCGGCGTCGGCGTCGCCGTGATGGCCGTCGGACTCATCGCGCAATTCCTGAACGTAGATCTCGCGCTCGGACCGGTGCGCCCATTTTGGATCGCGGCCCCGCTCGTGGTGCTGGGCTTGGCGAGGTTGATACGGGTGCTCGGGGCTTCGGCGTAGGGCTGCCCACCCCCGGCCTGCTCGGCGCGTGCTCGCGTGCTCGGCGAGCCGGCATGGTGCCGCGTGGGAGACGCTCCACTCCGACGCTTGCTCGCCTGCGCGCGCTCCGCGCGCTGCCTGCGCGGGCCTGGCCCCTCCCCGACGCCGGCTCGCCCGGAGGGCGAGCGCGGCGTGGGTGGGGCGACGCGTCCTTCCATGCGGATGAGGGTTAGTGCCTGCGGGACTGGCTGTGCGAGCATCACTCTTGAGGGTGACGCTCGCCGTGCTTGGGTCGAGCACTTTGCCTTCGCCCGAGCGCGACTGCAAGCCCCAGCGCGCGGGGTATTGCGTGCTCCGGCTGCGCGCGGAGCTCGTACTGCGCGAGCTGCCGGTGGCGCTGGAGCGCGGGTTGCAAGCAAAGCATGCTCACCACACGTCAGAATAGTTTGTCGGGCTGGTGAACGTAGAACGCCAAAAATTCCTTGAAGCTCGAAGCCACAAGTACGGGATGATCACCTCCGACGATCACCACATCGTCGTTCGCCCCTTGCGATAGTCGGACAGCATATCCGTGCGCCCAGACGGAATAGTCGGCAAAAACGAAGTAGCCCGGAAACTGGCCGAGATCCGCGTCGGGAATCTCCGCGGAGACGGGTTGAACCTCTGCAAGGCGCCAGAACCGGATGTCATGCGCATCTGTGTCTCCGTCCTCCATGCCATCCACTGTTTGAAAGTACTGGGACAGAGCTTCGGGGACGCGAACGTTGTGTTGCTTCTCGAATCGCTCAATATCCTCTTTGGTGACCCCGGGCCGCAGAACAGTGCCCGATTCCCGCCAACTATTTCTGAGCAGTTCTGGCAGTGAGGGAGTCGTCGTCATGGCGCACCAAGCAAAAGATCGATAGCTTCCTTTCGTGCGGCCTGAACACCCAGTCGGGCGTCCTTGCCAAGACTTATCGCTCGTTCGGCTAGACCTCGATAGATCCCCAATGTTGTGCGGGTGACGCCCTGTGGGAGCTGTACACTCTCGCCCGCCCGAATCCGACTCGCAAGAGCTTCAGCGCCGGCCTTACCCTTTCCGAACAATTCCCGGAGGCCGCGAACCTCGGCCTTTGACAGCGTTGCCCCTGCTCGTTCCAATCCCCCTGCAGCAGCCTCCTCCGGCCCCAGGGGCGACACCATCATGATGAAGGCGAACAGGTTCTCCCAGGTTTCCGAGGTGTCCTCGACCTTGAACTCCGGGTTGTTGAGGACCTGGTTCGGGACTTTCGGGGCAAACGCCTGGTTCGGGACTGAACCGTCGCCGACGCCATCTGCGATCGCGTCCTCCACGGCGCCCACAAGGTCGCCCTCGAAGGCCCCTCTCGCCGCAAAGTCAAGGGCAACGCCTCCGCCGATTGAGCCCTCCGACCAACCGCGCCTACGCTCGCGCCTCAGCACTGGAGACAACAACCCCGGACACCCCAGACACAAGCACGTCGCTTCGCTCCGATCACGATGCGCCGAGCCGGCACGGTGCGGCGTGGACACGCTCCACTCCGACGCTTGCTCGCCTGCGCGCGCTCCGCGCGCTGCCTGCGCGGGCCTGGCCCCTCCCCGACGCCGGCTCGCCCTTCGGGCGAGCGCGGCGTGGGTGGGGCTTTGCGCCCTTCCGTGCGGCTGAGGGTTAGTGCCTGCGGGACTGACTGTCCGATCATCACTCTGGAGGGTGATACTCGCGACGACTGCGCAGCAAACACCGCGCGCTTGGGTCGAGCACGCGTTGCCTTCGCCCGAGCGCTTTGGCCGGGCCTCGCGAGAGGCGCACGCGCTCCGCCAGGCCTGCGCGGTGCGCGCTGCACGGTGGGGGCCTGGCACAGCGCCTGCGCCAGGGGGCTCGTGCCCAGCCAAACCGCTCGGGCGAAGGAGGCTTCATGCGTGCTCATCCGTCGGTTGCTCGGTTGATGTAGCCCCCTGTCGAAACCAGACCCTCACGAGTAAAATCGGAAAGGGCCCAAGATGGCACAGAACAACGATGAAAATGAGACCCTCAACGACGTGAAACGCCCGAGGCGACGGTACAGCGCCGAGGAGAAACGCCGGCGGGGGCCTCAAGGCCGGCGCGGCGCCAGAGCGCCGATTGTGGCGTGTCGCCGAACTCGCAGACGCTTTGCGTTTTGGCGTGCGCCATCGCTTAGCTCCAACCCCGGGGACTTCGGTTTCGGTCGTCATCCCTGCTCGATCTGAGTGAAATCTCCTGCGATTTCTCAGGAGATGATCAGTGAACCAATACAGCTGGTGCGCGAGGCGATCGCTGGTCATTCTGCGTTGAATGGCTGGTTTTTGCCGCATGGTTCGTTGCTCGATTCGAACGGACTTTCTTCGATTTCTAGGGAAAGGTTTTGTGAACCACGACGATCACCCGAGCTTCGACAGCACTTCCTCTCTCTTTGGGTCCGTGTACCTAAGTGAAAAGTCGCGGATCTGTTCTGGCCACGGTTCATCGTACGAAAAGCCCTCCAACATCTTCAATCGGCCGCCATGAACAAAGAGAACGAAGCCGGCACCGTGCGCCAACCCCTGCAGTTCACCGTCCACATCGTCGATCGTAAAATCGGGTACGTCCATGCTAGCAACCCTAGTCGGAATATCGAAGATACAGAAGAATCCGACACCTGTAGTTTCATGGCTCGCAAGCCGAGCGCTGGCAGCTTGGGCGCGGAGAATCGCCAGCCGGGGGTGATCTCCCGCTAGCAGCTTATCGAGCACGGCTTGTTCAAGATCATTGAGACCTTCCATTACATACCCTCCGTCAGGGAATCCAGAAGCTACCTATTCGCGCGACACCATTGATTACGTTGCCTTTGACGACAACGTTTTGGCCAGCAACCTCCACTGTCGTCTTGAAGATGCCAGAGAGTCCTCCGCTCTTGACAGCCGTCTGCGTTGCCTTCTGCACTGCGTTGAAGGTCGCCTCCTGCGATCCAAACTTTTCAAGAAGCGGCCCAAGCTTGTGTCCAGCCTTTGCGAAAATGTGATTTAGCTTGTTCGCATCGACAAGTGTCCTCTCGACAGCGCCGGCACCCGTTGCAACGGCCTCCTCCGGCCCCAGGGGCGTCACCATCATGATGAAGGCGAAAATATTCTCCCAGGTTTCCGAGGTGTCCTCGACCTTGAACTCCGGGTTGTTGAGGACCTGGTTCGGGACTTTCGGGGCAAACGCCTGGTTCGGGACTGAAGGGTCCTCCCAGGTTGGCGTCGACGCCGACGTGGGCGGCGGAGGCGGGGGTCCAATGTCGCCCGGCTGCCAGTTCGAGTGTCCCCCGGGACTTCGTGGCCCGCCTCGCCCATTTGAATGCCCGCTGTCGTACCCCGCAACCGCATGTTCCTGCGACGGCCCGGGCGAGTGTCCTTGCGGCGCGTTCGGCCCCGCTGACGGTCCGCCATCGTTTCCCGCCGTCTCTGATGAATGCTCGCCATGCGACGGCGCCTGGGTTGATTGCGAGATGGTCGTCGTCCCGGTCGCTCCCGTGCCCCCGTTCGCCGCCTGTCCTTGAAGATGGTCCTGCGCAAAGAACACCCCTTCACGAGTGGCAATTGCTTCACCCTTGGCGACTGCCTTGTCGCCGTGGTCGGACGGTGCGCCCTTGCCCTTGTCGTCGTCCTTGTCGTCCTTGTCGTCCTTGTCATCCGGTGGCGGAGGATCTGGATCGTCCTCGTCAAACCCACTCGGATCCGTAAACCGAAGCGGATTGTTCATCACATACGCGTACCTGTTTAACCCCTGAGGGTTAGGGCGTGCCCACCCCCGGCCTGCTCGGCGCGTGCTCGCGTGCTCGGCGAGCCGGCACGGTGCGGCGTGGAGACGCTCCGCTCCGACGCTTGCTCGCCTGCGCGCGCTCCGCGCGCTGCCTGCGCGGGCCTGGCCCCTCCCCGACGCCGGCTCGCCTGCGGCGAGCGCGGCGTGGGTGGGGCTTTGCGCTCTGCCGTGCGGCTGAGGGTTAGCGCCTGCGGGACCTGGCTGTGCGAACATCAGTCTCGAGGGTGATACGCACGTTGACCGCGCAGCGAACACCGCGCGCTTGGGTCGAGCACTTTGCCTTCGCCCGAGCGGTTTGGCCGGGCCTCGCGAGAGGCGCACGCGCTCCGCCAGGCCAGCGCGGGGCGCGCTCCACGGTGGGGGCCTGGCATAGCGCCTGCGCAAGGGGGCTCGTGCCCGGCCAAACCGCTCGGGCGAAGGAGGCTTCATGCGTGCTCATCCGTCGTTTGCTCGGTCCGCCTTGCTCGCTCAGCGTGCTCAGCTCATGCGCGCTGAGCTCAATCCCGCGGAGGCCGCACTCTGGGCGGCCCTTCGCTCTAAGCAGCTCGGCGTGTCCTTTCGCAGGCAGGTGCCTTTGCTCGGGCGCTTCATCGCTGACTTCTACGCGCCAGCGGTGCGGCTCGTCGTGGAGGTGGACGGTAGCTGGCATCGTGGGCGCGAGAGTGCGGATGCCGCGCGTGACCGCAAGCTCGTGCGCGCGGGGTATCGCGTGCTCCGGTTGCGGGCGGAGCTCGTGCTGAGCGAGCTGCCCGTGGCCGTTGCGCGCGTAAGGGAGGCGGTTGCGGAGCTCGGGCACTGAGGCGCCGCACGCTGACGAGCGCGTTGCCGCTTGCTTTGCTGCTCGATTGGAACGAATTTTCTCTCCGGGAAGTCGATGAACACAGGACCTCGTCACACGCTGTAGCGACTCCAACTACCTCCAGTGCCCCGATAGGTCTCCGCTGACAGTCGATACAGTTGGCCGCACGCGTGGCATGCAAAATAGTACTCGAGATAGTCGGGCCAGGGACCCGACGGAGAAATCTCGCGGAAGTCTGGCTGACTTAGCCTAATCCGCCCGGTTGGCCAGTAATCAGCGTGCACAAGCGTCCCATCGCGCAGATTGTCAGCGATGAGTGAGAGTACTCGCTCTAGCGTCAATGGATCGTCAATGGCGATCGATTCACGCAGCGGATCACATGAGGAACAGTTCGACCCATCGCTCTTGGAACCAATCATCGAGTCACCATGAAACTACCCACGAGGTCTGTATCTCGGGCACAAATACCTGGTTTCCGCCGCCGAATAGCGAGCCCTGTGGAGCAGCAAAACCCTCGAAGATGAGCGTCCCTGCCGGCACCTGAATTGCCACGATATTGGTCGCAGTGTTCCCCCAGACTGGGTTCAGCGCAAGATCGAGGCGTGCTTGCAAGCCAAAGTTTGGTAGCCGACTCCAAAAAGATCCGATTTGCGGAGTGCGGCCACCATACGTGCGGAAAAGAATCTCGGGCCGAGCCAAGACGAGGGCGTTGTAGCTTGCTCCACGGAAGGTGTTGGCGATGTCCGGAGGCAATGGGCCTTCGTGCACGGCAGTGTAGCGCACAGGGGGTTCTCCGGTCCCCGGCTCCCTACAAGGCACGTTCGGATCTTCGCTCTCCGGACTAACGAAGGGCACGCCTGGAGGCGTCGGGAAGTCCCCCGGCTTGAACGGCTCAAGCGCGTCCTCCGGAGGCAGCCCGAGCTCATTTCGAACCTCGTCCTCGAAGTCAGCCTTTTCGCCCTCCTTTTTGGGGTCCGTTTCAGGTACCTCTTGAGCGAGCCGCAGGTCTGGGTTCCTGTACGGATTGCCGCTGCGATCAATGCTTGGGATCGGGTCTTTCGGACGAGTGGTCGACTCGCTACCATTGTCGCCAGCGCTGACCGATGGTGGGCCTTGGGGATTTTCCGGCGCATCCGTCGACTGCGGCATCGTCATCGAGGCACCGGGAGACTCATGTGACCCCGAGTCCTCGTGGGACGAATCGCTGCCTGATTTTCCGCCGCCCTTGTTCCCGAAGCTGATCGTGACGTCGGAGCCGGCTTGTCCGGGGTCGTTCTCGTCGTTGCTGTATTCGGTGTCGTCGTCGTCGTCCCCATCAAACCCACTCGGATCCGTAAATCGGAGCGGATTATTCATCACATACGCGTACCTGTTTAACCCCTGAGGGTTAGGGCATGCCCACCCCCGGCCTGCTCGGCGCGTGCTCGCGTGCTCGGCGAGCCGGCATGGTGCGGCGTGGACACGCTCCGCTCCGACGCTTGCTCGCCTGCGCGCGCTCCGCGCGCTGCCTGCGCGGGCCTGGCCCCTCCCCGACGCCGGCTCGCCCTTCGGGCGAGCGCGGCGTGGGTGGGGCTTTGCGCTCTTCCGTGCGGCTGAGGGTTAGTGCCTGCGGGACTGGCTGTGCGAGCATCGGTGGCGCTGGAGCGCGTGCGGCTTGCAATCCGAGCGGGCAAACCATAGCTCGGCGAGTCTGAGCATCAAAACGGCATCTCACTGGCTAGCGGACGGACTATGGTATGCGCAGTCTCCTTCCAACAATTGCAATGATCCGTCCTCTGCAAGCCTAAAGCTCTGTCCACCCATTCCAGAGCCGACAACGTCCATGAAGTACGTCTTGCCTCTCTCGAGTGGGCTACACGGCCCTTGACCTCCAGCGGGAACGGTCCCGTAGATCCATTCAGCATGGATTGAAGGATGTAGGCGTAAAAAACAAGAGGAGATCTCTGTGTCGCCGACTCTCTCGAATACGCGGATCTTGCTAACGGCAGCGGGGCGACGTGTCGCGCAGTCCTGAAACTGAAATGAAAGGATAGAATCCTCGCTGCTTGCGCCTATGGCGATTGTGGGGTCAGAAAAATGTGCACTGTTTGGACTTTGCATGTTCGTGTCCAAGGCGTTCGACGATGAACATGCGGCAGTCGACAACAAGCACAATAAGGCGATTTGACTCATGAACCGGTTCATACCTACCTCAACTAGTGTGAATCGCTCAGCGCATCTTCGGCTATCTCTCCCACACGCGCGGCAATTGCTTCGAGCGTAAATCGCGGATCTACTGGATTTATTTGATTTATCGATAGGCGCTCAAGTGCTTCCGGTACGTCGTAAACATCGGTGCCCCACAGCTCAAGCTCGGCGTCTTCTCTATCATCCACTATGCCTCGATCACCATAGTGTAGGATTTGGACGGTGTGCGTTAACTCATGGGCCAAAGTCTCGAGCACTGCGGCAAACCCGTCCAGAAGGCGATTTGGGTTGAGGGCGATATTTGTACCGAAAGTCTGTCCATTGTTATGGCCCAACGGTCTTATGAAGATATTAATCCTACTCAAATTCAAATGGAAATGATCAAATATTGGATCAAGGTGCGTACGGAACGATGAGGGAATATGCTGCGCCGGATAGCTATTGTCCTTGGGCGGCAAGTTTTGAAATCCGAATCTGCCCAACGAATTCGATGCTGGAACTGGAGCGCTGGAAGGCTCGGCAAAACTTCTTGACCCTCTATCGGAATGCCCGCTCTCATACCCCCCAACCGCATATTCTGGCGACGGCCCGGGCGATTGCGGCGCTCCACTTGGGCTGCCTTGATCTCCGGCCGTAGCTGACTGCGACTCTGGCGACGCCGGCGCGGCCGTCGATTGCGCAATAGTGGTCGGGCCATCTGCGGTCGACGAGCTGCTAGCAGTGTAGCCAGTCGCATGACCGACAGTAATGTTGGCTCCGGAGGGATCTAGATACTCGACGTCGTAGGCGACTGTGTAACCTTTCGGAGCCGATATCGAGCCCGATGAGGCCCCCGAACCCGAGTTGTTGCTCGCTGCTGACGCGCCATGATCGTCATCGCCTGGTTCCGGGTCCGGATCGTCATCGGGGATCGTGTCCTCCTCCCCATCAAACCCACTCGGATCCGTAAACCGGAGCGGATTGTTCATCACATACGCGTACCTGTTTAACGCCTGAGGGTTAAACGGCTGCATCACGAAGGGATCCGGCGAAATGAACCGCTTCAACTTCGGGTCGTACAGGCGGCCGCGCATGTTGATCAAGCCGAGGTCGGCGTCGTGTTCGAGGCCGGTGAAGCCGCTGAGCACTGCTGTGCTCGAGAGGTTGCCGCCTTGGGGTTCGCCGAAGGCGGAGTAGGCGCGCTTTTCGGTGTTGGCGACGGCGCCGTTTTCGTCGGTGATGGCGCTGGTGGAGCCGAGCAGGTCGTCGTGGAGGTAGCTCGTGGTGGGGTCGTCGCTGTTGACGCGTTTGATTTGGGCGACTTGTTTGCCGCCTGCGTAGACGCGGTAGTTGTGGGTGACTTGCGTTGGGGTGCAGGCGCCGCTGCCTGTGCCCGCGACGGCGTCTTTGGGGTCACAGCCGGCTCCGAAGGCTTTGACTTGTTCGTAGATTTCGCCAATGTCGACGGTGAGTTCCGCGACGCAGGCGTCGGGGTCCGAGACGCAGAGTTCGTTGTGGACGAGGCCGTTGAGTTTGCGTTTCAGGATGCGCGCGCCGCTGCCGTCGTATTCGAGCTCTGTGGTGAAGCCGCTCGTGCCGGCGCCGGTTTCGAGGTGCCAGGGCATGTCCAGGCGATCGAAGTCGCGGTGTTGGTTGTTGCTTGCGATGTTCGGGTCGTTGCGATCGGTTTGGTTGCCGTTGGCATCGTAGCCGTAGGTGACGGCGTTGGCGGCGAAGGTGATTTGGTAGGGGCGGGTTGGGTTGGTGTAGGTGTTGTGGCCGGAGTCGGTTTGGTTGCCGCCGAGGTCGTAGCTGAAGTGGTTGGCGGTTTCGCCCTGTCCGCCGCCACCGACGGGGAAACGCGTATCTTCGAGCGTCAGACGATCGAAACCGTCGTAGGTGTAGTTGCGTTGCAGGACGTTGGGGTCGCTCGCGGTGTTGACTTGGGTGACGTTGCCGTTTTGGTCGTAGGTGTAGTTGACGTTTTGGACGGTGCTTTCGGACGAGCCGGGCGTGGCGGTGATGATGCTGCTGAGCTCGCCGGGGACGTTGCAGATGCCGGGCGAGCTGCAGTTGATGTTGCCGTCGGAGTCGAGGCGGCCGTAGGCGCGAGTGGTTTGGAGGCCGTTGCCGAATTGTTCGAGCTTGGGGCGGATGCCTTCGTCGGCTTGGAGGAGCTTCCAGTAGGCAACGGGCGTTTCCATCCCGTTGTTCGGGACGGAGTCGACTTCATTGACGGCGCCCGCTGCGAAGTCGTAGCCGTATTTCACGGCGAAGGCTCCGCCGGCGCTCGGGTACTCGAGGGTGTCGACGTACCAGGGGACGTCGCTGCGATAGTCGAGGGCGATGTCGAAGTGCGCGCCCGAGTCGAGTGAGTCCGGCGTGCCGCCGACGCCGTAGCTCACGGTCTGGAGCAGGCCGCGATTCGCAGTCGTCGGCGACGCGTTGCCGGTGACGGGCGTGTAGCCGTAGCGCACCCAGTTGCCGGTGGTCGCGTTGGGCTTGGCTTCGCGGTACGCACCGATCAGACGGCCGATGGCATTGGGGCCTTATCGGGCGTCAACGCCTGCCGCGCTCGGCGTTTGTCTCAATTTGAAACTCGCACCCATTCGATATTGGACAGCCAGCGGCAGCGGTTGCTTGGATTTCGATGTCAGGTTTGCGAATGTGCAGAGATAGGTATTTTTCCACGACCGAAAGCCGCGCTCACCCCTCGGCGCCGTCGATGCACGCGCTGGGGCCCACCGCCCCCTCCAACCGGAGTACCCGCAAGCCCGCTCAGAGTTGCGCCATGACGATCACCGCTCCCGCACTCGGAAACTCCGATTTGGCGAGAGCTTCGATTTTGGCTTTGACGACCTTGGGATCGCCCGGAGGCAAGCCGTCGAGTTGGACGGACACGGTCGTGGCTCCGTTGAAGGTGTTGACGTTGACGGCTGCGTGAACGCCGTACTCGCCCTGAATCCGAGTCTGAAGGCGCGAGGCGGCTTCCAGACCGCCCTTCAAACCGCAGCCCGCGCTCAGCAAGAGCGCTAAGGACAGCGCGCCCAGAGATGGCCATTTGCGATGCGTTGATCTTCTCACGTCACGCCCTCCACTGCTTCAATACATAGGACCCACGAATCGGAACTGCCAGCCCTCAGCGACGACCATTCGAGGACTATGACGTAGTCTGTGTGAAGTGTCAGCTGTGGCGTGAATCGCTCGAGCACGCTGATACTCTCTAGCGCTCGGCGCCCAGGCCCGATACGTTACGCGGCATGGGGCGTTCGAAGCGTCGTCGCGTGTCGCGGCTGCTCGCTGTGCCCCTGGAGCTCATCGTTCCGGGCGCGGGGAACTATCTGCTCGGGTATCGCGGTCGAGCGTGCACGATACTCGCTCTCACGCTTGGTGGCATGGGCCTCTGGATTGGGTTTACGCTGGCTGGGTCGCTCGTTGGTTTTTGGTCCGCGATCGTTGCTGCTCTCGCGATCCGATTGCTCGGTGTGGTCGCGTGCGTGCGTTCGACCAATCTGCGGCGGCCGTCCTGGCTCGAGTACGGCGTCATCGTCGCCGCTGTCGTCGCAGCAGCGTTTGCTGGCGGGAATCTGGTGCTTTCCCACTGCCTCGAGGCATTCCATGTCCCATCGAACTCGATGTATCCGTCGCTGTCGTCTGGCGACCACGTGATGGTGAGCAAGCGCGCGCGCAACCCGACGCGTGGTGCGCTCGTCGCTTTCAGAGCAGGCCGCGACAAAGGAACCGTGCTCCTCAAGCGCATTGTCGGCCTGCCCGGTCAAACCATTCGATTCGTCGGGGACGACGTGATCGTCAACGGCGCAAGGCTGGCACACACTCGGCTCGGCACGCGCTGCCGTTCAAGCGTCGGCCACTGTGAGCTGGTGGAGGAAACCTTGGGTGACATCAGCTACACGCTCGCAATCACGGATACGCAGCTCGGCCTCCACAGCGAGATGGTGACGATACCTGCAGGCCACGTATTCGTGTTGAGTGACAATCGTGCACAGGGAGTCGACTCTCGCCTCATGGGTCCAATCCCAATCGATGACATCGTGGGCACCCTACTGTTTCGATATCTGTCGGATCCGCCCGGGTGATGGCCCTCGCCAGCGTGGCTCCCACCCTAGCTGTCGACGGACCACGTCGTTTGTTCGCTTTCACGCCCCGATCGCCGTTTCGCGACCCACGGCGAAAATCCCTTTCGATGGACGCGCCCGAGCTTACGCATGAACAACGCGCTTGGGCGGAGCGCATGGAGCCCTTGTGGCGGCGCGCGCACGCGATCGTCGCGGGGCGTCCGGATCTGGACCTGAGTGACGTGTTCCACGCGCTCAGAAACCTCGAACGGACACCGGCGCAGCGGCTGCGTCGTGCTCTCGGTCATGCTCGCAATTGCGCTCCCGCGAGTATCAGGGAGCGCTCATGATTGCCGTCGACGACGTCGAGCTCTCGGTACTACCTCTCGAACGAATCATCTGCTCGAAGCGCGCCGCCGGGCGCGCGAAGGATCTGGCGGTCCTGCCGGCGCTCGAAGCAGCGCTGGCCGCGTCGAGATCCTGATACAAAAATTTTGAGCTGATCAGTCTTCAAACATCTCGCGAAGCACACGGAGAACGCTTGCCACCGTCGACGCTGACAGCGGGCCCAGGCGGCGGACGAGGCGCTCGCGGTCGACGGTGCGGATTTGGTCGAGCACGATCAATCCCGGCGTGTTCTCGAAACGACATGGGACTCGGAATGGGTATGGCTTTCCGGCCGATGTGAGGGGAGCGACGATCACGGTGTGCAAGTGCGCGTTCAGCTCGTCAGGAGAGACGACCACGCACGGACGGGTCTTTTTCATCTCGCGGCCACGAGTCGGGGCGAGACCAACCAGATGCACATCACCGCGTTTGGGAAACCGCGCTTTCACCAGCGCCATTCGTCCTCATCGAACCGCGTGGGAGTGGCGCGATCCAGAAGCCCGCGGGATTCGGCGCCGAGGCGACGGGCCGCATCAGCCCAGCCGGTGCGCGGTGGATTGGTCGCGGTAATGATGAGACGATGATGTTCAACATGGAGCTCGACTTCGTCCTCGAGACCAACCTGCTCGATGACGGCTCTGGGCAGCCGAACACCCCGAGAATTTCCGATGCGAACGAGCCGTGCCTTCATGTGATTACAATGTAATCACATCGGGCCGACGCGTGCAAGCCTGCTCGCGGCACGCGACCTCGCTCATGACCCGCACGTCCCATTCACCGCCCACGTCTGCGTCGTCGACGTCGTCGAGCCGTCCGGCACCAAGTGGATGGTCACGGTCTGATTGAGCGGATTGCCGCAGGCGTCGTATTGCGCGGTGTATTGGACGCCCACGGGCTCGTAGCCGGTCACGTACACGCCGATGTTTTGGCGCGGGCCGACGAGGTAGTAACTGCAGGCGTCGCTTGGCGCGCACAGGACGCCGTCGGTGCCGCCGTCGAGCCCCGAGTTCGCGATCACGACGCCGTCGACGACGCGCGCGCCGCTCGGATCGCGGAGGTCGAAGCTGAGTTTGGGCGCGCAGCGAACTGTCTGGCAGGTTCCGGTCTTGCTCGAGCAGCCAAACGAGCAGGCGAGAATCGCCGTGAGCAAGAGAGACTTCAACGCACGCTTCATGCGACGATCCGCGCTTTTCAATCCTTGGGCGGTAGTGGCGTCAGGAGCTTGATCACGCGAATGGCGTCTTGGAAACGCACACGGCGTTCGTTGATGGTGAGGCCGAGTTCGACGAGGCGTTTGGTGATTTGATCCATGCGCGTGGTGACTTCCGCCAGGCGGCGCGTGAGTTTTTGGCGGAGATCGGCGGCCTGATTGTTCTTCTCGATGGCTTCGAGGCTGAGCCGCGTTTCGCGGGTTTCTTTTTCGAGCTCGGCCTGTTCGTTGAGCAAGCCCTGTTGCTCGTCGATTGATTTTTTGAGGGTGTCGCGCAGGGACCACGCGTTCGAGAGTTGGCCGGCGATGGTGTGGTCGGCGCGCGGATCGGCGAGGTACGCCTTGACCGCGTCTTCAGCGAGTTGGCTCAGCCAGTCGGTCGATTGTTGATTGGGGCGACGCTCGTCGACCACGAGCTCGGTGCGCGCATGAGCGCGGACCTGAATCGGAATGAGCGCGCTACCGGTGCCGAGGTTGTCTTCGGTTTCCGGCGGGGGTTTGAACAGGCGCGCGCCGGCTTGGCGCGGGTGGCGAATCAAGAGCTTGGCGTTGTCGTCGCTGCCGTTCTTGCTGGTGTAGGTGGTCTTGGTGACGCTGTCGCGCTCGATCGTCAGCGCGCCGGATTCGATCTTGAACAGGCGCGCGCCCTGCTCCTGGTAGTCGCGCGCACTCTCGACGGCGAGGCTGCGCTCGAGCGCGAACGGCACCGTCGCGGTCGCCTTGGGCGGCAAGGGATCGAGCATGCCTTGACCGAGGAACGCGCCCTTTTCGAAGACGGCGATCGGGCCGCGCTCGAACAGGCCGTTCGTCGCGTTCGTGAAGCGCACGACGCGGAACGGATGGGTCGCCGAATCCGGCACACCGCCGTCGGGCGAAAACAAGAACACGGCCTCGCCCGGCACGCGCTGATTGATCAAGAGCACCATCGTCGCGCTTTGATCGGGCAAGGTGACGCGCGTGGGAATGTCGTAGTGCGTCGCGCCGGCTTCCACTGCGACGGCGGCGAGCGCGCTCATTCGGCGCGGCGCGCTCAGGCCCGAGCGGATCGAGTTCTGGAGCTCGCTGCTGACGCCCTGCGCCATCGGCGCGGCGTTTCCGGCCGGCGCGTAGGGTGCCACAGCGCGCGCGGGTTCCGCCCTTTTTTTTGGTGCGTTGCGCCCGGCAGCGCCGCCCCGACCCATACTCTTCATCATGGGTTGTATATCTCGTTTTTCGTCTTCATCTGCGTCGTTCCCATTGATGCTCACCTGAGCGATGGACGGCGGCGGTGGCGGCGCGGCCGGCGCGGGAGCCTCGGCGGGCGCGACGCGATCGAGCTCCCCTTGTTTCTCTTGCAGCGAGGTCATGCTCTCGGGCACCGCGGCGATCACTTCACCGGTGTCGGTCACGATCGGCCGCGCGGGCGTCACCGGCTCGCCGAGAGTGGACTCGAACGCGAGCGGCGCGCCGGCGACCAGGCTGAGCTCGACGTCCTTCCAGTCTTCCCCAGACAGATTCTGCACGATGCCCCACGCTTGCAGATCCGCGCCGCCGTCCTGCACGACTACACGGTATGACGGGCGCCAGACCGGCGTGGTCGACACATAACCGATCGCGAGCTCGTGCTCCTTGCCGTCGAGGCGCAGCACGACCTCGCGCAGCTTGTCCTCGGGCGGGGGCTTGGGCCCCGGCAGTTGATCCGGCGTTTGCCAGGATTCGAGCATGCGGATGAAGCGCGGGTCGGGCGCGTCGGGATCGTTCTTGGCGACCTCGAGCGGGAAGGAAGCGGCGCGCAGCGAGCTGCCGCCGCGCTCCACGATCGCCAGCGTGGCCAGGAAATCCCCCACCATGCGCTGGCGCATCTTGAAGGTGACTTGCTCTTCATCCACCTTGCCGGCGCGCTCGAAATAGCCGACCCCGTTGCGATACACGACCACGCGCCGGAGCGGCAGCTCACGCGTGGAGATGTTCGGACCGCGCGCGCAGCCCGCGGCCAGTGCCAAACAAGAGACGCCCAGAGACCACCGCATCCGGAAAGCCATGCGCGATGGCTATCACATCGACCGCGCGCGCTGAAACGCGCGCCTGAAAATCACGGACTTCGCGCGCAGCGGAAGCCGTATTCGACACGACGAGTCCCTGTGGCGTTATATGAGTCCGTGCGCGTGGCGCTCGTCCAAATGCCGATGTTGTACCAGCTGAGCTTTCCGCCACCGCGGATCACCTTCAACGCACCCGGCCCGAGGTACGCGCAATCCACGCAGGAGACGAGCGCATAGGGGGTCGCAAAGGTGTCGAGCATGAACTCCATCACGTTGCCGATCAGATCCGCCTGACCCCACTTGCCGTCGCCGTTCGGGGAATCGCTGCCCACCGGCAAATAAGCCGGGGTGAGCGAGCCGTAGTAATTCGCGTACGTACTGTCGTACGTTTGCGACGTCGACGGCACGGACCACGGGAAGTAGCGCTGCTCGCTGCCACCGGACGCCGCGAAGTTCCACTCGGCTTCGGTCGCGAGCCAGCCGCCGTCCCAGCCGCAGAACGCGAGCGCTTCGTACCACGTGACGCAGTTCATCGGCATGCTCTCGTTCGCGGTGGCAGACGCTGTAAAGTTTCCGCCGCAAGCGACTAGATTCGCGGAGAAGGCAGCGGCATTCGCGGTCAGACCGGAGTTCCACTGGGGATCCCAGCCGCTCACGGGGTTATGCGGCTCCCCGCCGGACCAAGCCGCTGGTGGATTCTGCTGAGTTGCCGCGCCCGCGCTGACGAAAGCGCGGAAACGGCCGACGGTGACTTCGTATTTGTCCAAGCGAAAATCCGTGACCGTGGCTGGGTAGGTCGGGTCGTCGCTGCGGTTGAAGGTGCCACCCGGAATGAGCGGGCTCGCGCAGCAGTCCGTGTTGTTGTTCCCGCACGAGAACCCGGCGCCGGGCGCACCCGATTTGCAGCTCGGGGGCGTGCCCGAAGTGCCGCACTTGTTCTGCACGCCGTTCGCACCGCAGAATTGACCGCTGCCGCAACTCCCGCATGGAATGAGCCCGCCGCAGCCGTCGGCGATGACGCCGCAGTCCTTGCCCGCAGCTTGACAGGTCGTCGGAATACAACCGCACATGTTCGGCGTGCCGGCTCCGCCGCATGTCTGCGGCAAGGTGCAGACCGGACACGCGAGTTGCCCGCCGCAGCCGTCGTCCGGTGTGCCGCAACCGCCCGGCGCGCACACGTTCTTTTTGCAGCCGCACACGTTCGGCGTGCCCGTGCCGCCGCAGGTTTCCGGCGCGCTGCACGCGCCGCAATCGAGCGTTTGTGAGCAGCCGTCTGAAATGATGCCGCAGTCCTTGCCTTGAGTTTTGCAGTCCTTGGCCGCGCACGTGCCGACGCCGCACATGTTGGCCGTGCCAGCGCCGCCGCAGGTGCCCGTGGCGCAGCCGCCGCAGTCGAGCGTACCGCCGCAGCCGTCCGGCAGCTGACCACACTGGCCGGTGGCGCAGGTGAGCTTGGTGCAGCCGCACACGTTGGGGGCGTTGACGCCGCAGGTATTCGGTAGCTGGCAATCGCCGCAGTGCGTGGTGGAGCCGCAGGAGTTCAGCACGTCGCCGCAATCTTTGCCCGCGCAGACTTGCGCGGCGTTCACGGTGCAGCCGCACACGTTGGCGGTGCCCGTGCCGCCGCACGTCGCGGGTGCCTGACACGAGCCGCACGACAGCAGGAAGCTGCAGCCGTCCGAGAGCACGCCGCAATCCTTGCCGAGCGACGCGCACGTCTGCGGGTTGCACGTGCCCGCGCCGCACACGTTGGCGATGCCTGCGCCGCCGCACGTCGAGCCGCTCGGGCACGAGCCGCAGTTCAACGTCGAGCCACAGCCGTCTTCGACCAGGCCGCAGTTCTTGGATTGCGCGAGGCATGACTGGATCGCGCAGCCGCCCGCGCTCGCGTCCGTGCCTACGCCCGAGTCCGAGCCGACGCTCGCGTCCAGCGCGCTCCCCAAACAATGATTGCTCACGCAGTCGAAACCGGCCGGGCAATCTCGAGTCACCAGGCACTCGAGCGTGCAGGCGCCGGCCACGCAAACCTGCGACACCGGGCAATCGGAATTGTAATGACAGAGCACCTCGATGCCTGCGTCGAAGCTCGAACCGGCCAGCGCGCAGCGATGCCCTTCACACTGCTCACCGGGCTTGCAGTCGCGATCGCCCAAGCACTCGAGAGCGCACGTGCTCGCGCGACAGATCAACGGATCCGGACACTCCGAGTTGTACACGCAGGGCGGGCCGCCCGAGTCCACGCCTGCCTCGACGGGCGCGGGCGTCAAGCCACCGTCGGCGTTGAGCTCCATCGGATCCGCGCAGGTGCCGCTCGTACACACTTGCTCGGCGACGCAGTCGCGCACGGTCGCGCACATGTCGCGGCACTGGCCGTCGACGGCGCACACTTGGCCGGTCGGGCAATCGCTGTTGTACGAACAGACGCGCTCGCTCGCGAGCTGACAGACGTGAAACGGTCGATCGCTCGCCATGCAGCGCTGGCCCGGCTCGCAGTCGCGCGTGGTGATGCAGGCGGTGTGACAGCGGCTGAACGCGCACACCAGCGGGCTCGCGCAATCCGAGTTGACGGTGCAGCCCTCCGCGGCGGCGGCTTTGGCCGGCGGTGTATCGTTCGAGCAAGCGCCCGCCACGACGGCGAGCGCGCTCGCCAGGATCAGCGCGGACACGACGCGGATACGCAAGACGGAAAGGGTCATGTTGGGGCTCCCGAAAACGGCGTAGGATCCACCTCGTTACCCGCGGTTGTCAATTGGCTCAGCGCGTTCGCACACGCGCACGGCGAGGGCCGCGAGCGGAGTTTAGAGCGTCGGGCAGACGAGCCCCGCGCCGACGACCACCTCGAGTAGAATTGCCACGTTCGTGACAGCGCCGGTTTGCGGATCGAAACGCGTGACGGCAGTGGTTTGGAAATCACCTTCCGTCGTGAAAAAGTAAAATTGACCATGGAAATAGGCGAAAGCCTTGGCGCTCGCGGTCGGGATCGCGAGCTCGCGCTTGCTCAGGATGCTCGCGTTTTGCTTGTCGATTTCGAGCAGCAAGCCGCTCGGCACGCCCACTGCGAGAGAATAGCCGAATAGCCTACCGTCCGCGCTCGACGTGAACTCGATGCTCGGCAACGTCGCGTCTGAAAAAGGCCCAATGAACGTGAAAGCGAACGACGTGGGGTCGATCGCCCCGAGCCCTTTCGACTCGAGAGAACCCTGCTGCGCCACGTACAGCCGTTCGCGAGGATCCGTCGCGCTGTTCGGAGCAAAGCCCATGCCGAACACGCTGAAACCAGCTTGTCCCGACACGTAGCTCGTGCCCGCGCAGGCCGCGGTGCGCGTGTCGATCCGCATCAGATCCCCGTTGTTGAACACACTGAGTGCAAAGCCGTCGGAGCCGACACCCATCGAGAACGGCGAACCCGAACTCGGGCACGTCACCACGCCGACGAAACGAAACACGCTCGACATCGGATCGAACGCCCACAGCACATTGTCTGTGGTGAGCACGAAGATCTCGTCCTTGCCGCCATCCCCGCAGCTGGGCACGGCCGCGTCGAGCGCTGCATCGAGCCCCGCGTCGAACCTGGCGCCGCCGCTGGCGCTCGCGTCGGGCGCGCCCGCGTCGCGCGCGCCCGCACCGCCACCCCTGCCCGCAGTTGCCGCGCCCGCCTTGCCGAGTGAGCCGCCGATCCCAGCCAACGAATTGCCCGCGACGCCGAGTGTGCCGCCCATGTCGCTGTCGCCCGCGCCGTCGACCTGCAAGCTCGTGCGCGCCCCGCACGCGACGTCCACGCTGACCGCCAGGAGCACACCTAACGAGACCGCCGTTCGCCCGCGCATCGTCCGACATGGTGTCGTTGGCGTCGGGTGCGGTCAAGCGCGGTCGAGCGCGCGAATGCCTGCGAACGCCGTCCCCGCGTGCGCGCCGCGTGACGCCCGGACGAGACCATGGCAATAGCCCGCGCATGGCCTCTATCGATCACGTCACGTTGGTAGTGAGCGACTACGCGCGCTCGAAGGCTTTCTACGAGAAAGCGCTGTTGCCGCTCGGCATCAAGGTCATCAAGGACTTCGGGCAAGCGTGCGGCTTCGGTCGCGACAACATGCCGGACTTTTGGATCGGCACCGGCCCGTCGTCATTCCAGACCGCCGAGCACTTGCAGACCATCACGCCGACCCACGTCGCGTTCTCGGCGCAGAACCGCAGCCAAGTGGCAGCCTTTCACCAGGCCGCGCTCGCCGCCGGCGCCAAGGATTTCGGCGCGCCCGGTGTCCGCGCGCACTATCACGAGAACTACTACGGCGCGTTCGTGCTCGACCCCGACGGCCACGACATCGAGGCCGTATTTCACGGCCCCGCGTGATCTGAGCGCACCCTGGGGCACGACCATGGCAGGGTACTCCGGCACTCCACTTCCTCAGAAGCTCGGCATCAAGCCGGCCGCGCGCGTCGGCTTGCTCGGGGCGCCCCAGGGCTTCAAAAAGACGCTCGGTGAGCTGCCGCCCGCCGTGAAGCTGTCAGACGCAACGCGCGGCAGCGGCGCGCTCGACGTGATCGTCGCCTTCGTCCAATCGCGACGCGAGCTGGAACGAGCCGTGCAAAAGCTCAAGCGGCGGCTGGAGCCCGCGGGCGGCTTGTGGCTGACTTGGCCCAAGAAGACAGCCGCCATCGCCACGGAGCTCACCGAGAAAACCGTGCGCGAAGTGGGGCTGGCGAGCGGCCTGGTCGACAACAAAGTGTGCGCGATCGACGACACCTGGTCGGGGCTGCGCTTCGTCGTGCGCGTGCAAGATCGACCCAAAGCGGCGCGCGCGCGGCCTCTAGTTTGATGCTGTCCGAGCTCGCCAAGCGGAGCCTGCCGTATCGCGCGGGGCTGTGGGCCGTGCTCCTGATGCTGCTCGCCAGCACGACGATCTATGCCGCTTCGCCGATGGCGCAGCGCACCGGCAACTCCGACGGCTTTTACTCGTACATGTTCGCGCGCTCGCTCGCGTTCGACGGCGATCTCGATTTCAAGAACGACTATGCCTTATGCGGCGATCCGTTTCACGTCGGCATCGATCGCGGTACGGGGCACCCGGACAACATCTTCTACCCGGGGCCCGCGCTGTTCTGGCTGCCGGTGCTCGAGCTCTGCAAGCTCTTCTCTTCGAACTACGCGAGTTCGTGCGGGCCGCCCTGGTCCACCGCATGCCTCGCGCTCTCACCGATCGCCGGCGCGCTCACGGCTCTCTTCTCTTACCTCGTCGCGCGCCGGTTCTTCTCGGACGGCGTCGCGGGCGTCGCCACGGGTTTGATCGTGATCGCAGGGCCGACGTTCTTGTTTTCGACCATGCTCGCGAGCTACTCGCACGTCTACGACGCGCTGTGCGTGGCGCTCTTGGTCTGGCTCAGTTTACGCGCGCTCGATCAACCCGAGCGGCGCGCGCGCTGGCTGCTCTGTGGGCTCGTGCTGGGCGCCTGCACGCTGCAGCGCATCTCCAACGAGATGTTCTTGCTCGTGCCTGGCGTGTGCGCGTTCCTCGCCTGGCGGCATCGACCGCTCTTGCTCGTGGAGAGCTGGGCACTCGTCGCCGTCGCCAGCCTCGCCGGGCTCTTGCCGATGCTCTGCCTATACAAGTACCTGTACGGGCACTACTTCACGTTCACGCACGGCCGCTACTTTCTACAGATCTGGCAGCCGCACCCGTGGCTTTTGTTGTTCAACCCGCGCGGCGGGCTGTTCATGCGATCGCCGATCCTGTGGCTCAGCGTGGCCGGCGCGTACTCGCTCGCCAAGCGCCGGGCGCTCTGGCACATCACGCTGCCGCTGGTCGCGCTCCTCTTGATCGAACTGTGGTTGTCTTCGGCGGCCGTGGCGTGGGAGAGCTCACGCCGGCTCCTGAACGCGACGCCGTTGTTCGTGCTGTGCGCCGCCGCGGCGATCGAGAGGCTCAGCGGCTGGCTTGCAACCCCCGAGCGTCTGCGGCGCGCGCTCGCGCTCAGCGCGGGCGCGTTCTTCGCGCTGCCCGTGCTCGGCATGGCCTTCGGTTCACCGCGCGGTGAAGTGCCGAAGTCAGCCAACCAAGAAAAAACCTACGGCACGTCGGTCGCGAGCTTCTGGCACATGATCGATCTCTCCGTCGGAGATCTGGCGATCTGGCCCGCTGAAGTCGTATTTCACATGCGCTACGGGCTGCCGATGAGCGCGTTCCAGTTCGCGTCGAATCCGCGCTACCAGCGGAACGTCTGGACGCTGGCTTGGCAAGATCGCACGTTCAATTTCGCCGACGTCGAGCAACGCCGCACGCTCACCGGCTTTCGCGACGGCCGCGACGGCGCCGTGCTGAGCGCCCCGCGCGGCACGTTCGTGTTCGCCGCGATGTGGCCGTTCGCGACGCACGTCGTCGTGCACGCGCATAGCACCCGACCCACGCCGCTGCACATCGGCGTGCGCGAGCTCGCGCACGGCGTGCGCTGGTTCGAAACCAACGGCTCCGTACAGAGCGACGCGCTCACGAGCTACGAGTACCGCATCCCGTCCGGCACGTGGCACACGGGACTCGTCGAACTCGTGTTCGAGGCCGAGCCCACCTCGGAGCTCACCATCGGCTCACTGCAACTCGATGATCGGGCGCCCCACTTGCCCGCGTTCGACTGACACATTCGTCATGGCGTGGCAGAAGTTGTGCCAAACTCGGACCAAGTAACGCTCAGAGTCGAGCCTAAAACGGCCGCGCCGTGATTTGCGGCGCGGCCAGCGTCTTGCATAGTAGGCACCCATGAACGCCCGAGTCGTCAACGCGAGCTTGCTCTTACTGATTGCCGCTGCGTGTGGCGGCAGTGTCAGTCGTCAGGGGCAGGGAAACGGCGGTGCTGGCAACGCCGGAATCGGCAACGCCGGGATCGGCAACGCGGGCTACGGCAACTACGCCGGCGACCCCGTTGTGTACGACGGCATCTACCCACCGGCTACTGGAGTGGGCGGAAGCTACCCCATAGGCGTGGGCGGCAGCGCTCCGTATCCCTATGGCGGCTCCGGCGGGGACTTCATCGGCAGCGGCGGCAGCTATGCCGACGGTGGCTTTTACAATGGCGGGAGCGCGGGAACCGCAGGAACGTGCGCCACTGGCGGCGATGGGAACGCCTTTGGCGGCAGCGGGTGCTACGGCGTTGGAGGCTTCAACAGCGGCGGCTCCGGCGGGGACATCTACGGCTCAGGCGGATTCGGCGAGGCAGGCGACGCGGGCGCTCCGCAATGCCCGTCGGTCGCGCCGGTGACAGCGCCGCCTTACGCCGTGACCATCAACTTCGCGACCAATAGCAGCGACAGCCATGTTTGGCTGCGCAAGAACTGCTACCTCGAGTACACGCTCACTTCTTGCGCCACGGGCTACCGCACTCCGATTCTCGTGCATCCGTTCTGCGCCACGGATTGCGATCTCGACGCTGGCTGTGTCACCTGCGGACTTTGTCCGCTCAGCGCTGAATCGGTAACTATGGGTCAAACCGTGTCAGACACCATCGACGGAACCGCCGCTACTCTCCACGGGAGTACCGGCTGTAGCTGCGCGACCTATTCGGCGTTGCCTCCTGGTGAGTATGCCGTCACGGTTCCCGTCTATCGATCGGCCTCGGATGCCATTGCACTCAGCAACGCCACCAACGTGACGAGCTTTTTCATCCTGAACTCGAGCAGTACGTGGTCCATGAACGTCGATCTGAACACGCCCTAGCGATCTCTCCACTGTGTGAGTGGCACTGCCCCCCGATTGGCGTGACGTAAAATCGACAATCGCCTCGAAGCGCTCGAGCTCGTCCGACGATTTTCAAATGGCGTTCGAATGAGTTGGCCATATATTGAGCCGATGGCTGGCCGGCGGCTCAGGACTCTATTTCCTCTCGCAGTGCTCGGGGCGCTCGGGCTCGGCTCCGCCTGCAGCGCGGACGGTCCAAGCGCGAGCCAGGACGCGAGCAGTTTGCCGAGCGGTGTGTTCGGCGGCGCCGCGGGCGTGATTGAACCCGTGCTCGACGCCGGACCGGATGTGTCCACGGGTCCCGCGGACGTTTGCGTGAACGTGCCGCAAGGCACGGTCGCGTTGGTCGACGACTTCGAGGACGGTGACAGCGTGGCCGTCCCCGAGCCCGAGCGCGAGGCCTATTGGTTCCCCAGCCATGACATGACCAGCGGCATGATGAACCAGCCGATGGACTTCACGCCGCTGCCCGGCGGCGTGAACGGTTCCAAGTTCGCCGCGCACATCACGGCCGCCGGTTACACGGACTGGGGCGCCGAGTTCGCCGCCAACATCACGCACCTGGCGAACGGGATTCGCTG
>DASXKQ010000352.1:0-6226 GCA_036496745.1 Polyangiaceae bacterium | reverse complement strand
CCGCGGCTCGCGCGTCCGCGTATGCCCCGCTCCGAGCGCGTTCAGGCCAGCTAATCTTTCAGCGTAGCGTACGTTCAAACACACGAGCCTGCCGTTTTGGCCGGCTTGAACGGCTAGCGCACGCGCCGTATGCGGCGCGCTCGGCCCCTTGCGAGGCGCGAGCACGAGCACGGCTGGCAACAGCGAAATCAGCGCTACCGACAACAAGAGCCCAGACCTTGCCAGAGCGGGGAAAAGCAGCGGTAACGCGGCGGCCGCGCTGAGCGAGAGGACGAGCGACGCGAGCGCGCTGGCGAGCTGCCGCGTTTCGCTCGCCGAGAGGTGAAGCGCGCAGTCGTCGCAGTAGCCGACCAGCAGCACAGTGCGCTGCGCTCGGCTCAAGGCGCGCTGGTGCGTGGACGGCCTGCCGCAACACGCGCACTCTTCCGGCAAGAGCACGCCGTCGGGCAGTGGGCCGACGACCACGGCATCGACTGGCGGGTCTCGGAACCAAGCACGCATCGCGAGCCGAGTATAGGCGGCAATCGTGGTCCGCACCGAGCGCCATTGTGCACGGAGCCGAGCGGCGCTAGCGAAGAGCGGTGCACGAACTCAACGAGCCCCAGCTGCAGGCGGCCCTACACGGCGATGGACCGCTCTTGATTTTTGCAGGCGCGGGCAGCGGTAAGACGCGCACGATCATCTACCGTATCGCCGAGCTCTTCGGGCGTGGTGTGCCTCCGTATCGCATCCTGGCCGTCACGTTCACGAACAAGGCGGCCAATGAAATGAAGGCTCGCCTCGCAGGGCTCGCGGGTGACGCCGTGGTGCGGGACCTGTGGATCGGCACGTTTCATTCCGTGTGCGCTCGCCTGCTGCGTCGCTACCACGCCGAGGTCGGCCTGCAGCGCGATTTCGTGATCTACGACGACGCCGACCAAAAAGCGGTGCTCGTGCGCGTACTGCGCGAGCTTGGCCTCGACGAGCAAGAGCACCCTCCGAAAGCGCTCTCGTCCCAGATCAGCCGCGAAAAATGCGAGGGGCGCGGTCCCGCCGACATTGGCCGCGAATTCTCGTTCGATCGCGAGTTCGGCGATGTTTTCGCGCGCTACCAGGCGGCGCTGCTCCGCTCGAACGCCGTCGATTTCGACGACTTGCTTTTGCTGATGGCGCGCATCGCCAGCGATCCGAACAGCGCGGCGGGCGCCGAGCTGCGCGACCGCTTTCACTACGTGCTGGTCGACGAATTTCAAGACACCAACTTGATTCAGTACAAGCTGATCCGAGCGCTCAGCGAGCGGCGACGCAACCTGTGCGTGGTGGGCGACGACGATCAGTCGATCTATCGCTGGCGCGGCGCAGACGTGCGCCTGATCCGCAGTTTTCGCCGTGACTTCCCGGACGCGACGGTGATCAAGCTCGAGCAAAACTATCGCTCGACCGGCAATATCGTGCGCGCCGCGTTGGGCGTGATCGAACCCGCGTTCGAGCGAGAACCCAAGCATTTGTGGACTGAACAGGGCGAGGGCGAACCCGTCAAGGTGCGCCTCGTGCGCGACGAACGGGAGGAGGCGAACTTCGTCGTGCGCACCGCACAAAGCGAGATCGCGCGCGGCGTGCCCGCGGATCAAATCGCCGTTTTTTATCGCGTACACGCGCAATCGCGAACGCTGGAAGAGACGTTCCGCGCCGCGAATCAACCGTACCAAATCGTGGGCGGCATGAGGTTTTTCGAGCGCGCCGAGGTCAAGGATTTGCTCGGATACTTGCGCTTGATCGTGAACCCGCTCAGCGACACGGACTTGCTACGCGTGATCAATACGCCCGCGCGCGGCATCGGTTCGAAAACGGTCGAACACGTGCTTGGCTTGGCCAGTGAGAGCTCGATCTCCGCCTACGCCGCGCTGGAAGCAGCGGCGCGCGACGATCGCTTGAATGCCGGTACCCGCAAGAAACTGGCGACATTCCGCGAGCTGACCGAGACCTTGCGAAAGGACTCGCAATCGCTCACCCCGGCGGCGCTCGCGCAGCGCGTGCTCGATGCCACCGGCTACCGCCAGTTGCTGGAAAAGGACGACACGGCCGAGAGCGACGCCCGGCTCGGAAACCTACAAGAGCTCGTCGGCTCAATCGGCGAATACGAGCTCGAGTGTGAGAAGACCGAGAGTGAGGCGACGCTCAGCGGCTATCTGGAGCGCGTTTCCTTGATCAACGCCACCGACGCGCTCGAGGACCTGCCCAAAGTGTCACTGATGACGGTACACATGGCCAAGGGCCTGGAATTTCGCACCGTTTTCCTGACCGGCATGGAGGAAGAGATTTTTCCATACCAGCGCGTCGGCCATGACGAGCCCGAAGAGATCGACGAAGAACGTCGGCTCGCCTACGTGGCGATCACGCGAGCGCGCGAGCGATTGTTCATTTTGCACGCCGGGATGCGCACCCTCTTCGGCAAGACACGCTATTCGTCGCCGAGTCGCTTTCTGCGCGACCTGCCGGAGGAGACCGTCGTGCGCGAAGGTACGGCCTGGTCGGCTCCCCCGTACGCGTCGCCCTATCCTTCACGCTACGAGAGCGCGGGCCGCACCGCCCTGCCGGTCGGCACGCGGGTCGTCGAACGGGAGCACGCGTCTGACTCGGATGAAGCGGGCATCGAGGTGCGGCCTGGCTCGCGCGTCTTCCACAAAAAATTCGGGGAGGGCATCGTCGAGCGCGTGGACTACGGCAGCGAGCCGACCGTGGTCGCGAAGTTCAAGGAAGGTACCAAACACATTCGCGCCAAATACCTAGAGTACGAATGAGTACCGAACGAGGCGAGCCCGAGTGCGCTTCGCGATTGACTCGTCGAAGCCTTGTGCAAAGGTGCTCGCGATGAACAAGCGTCTCAGCATGCTCGAGAAGATGGTCGCCGCAGGACAAGCGGACTCCTTTGCGCAATATGCTTTGGCGCTCGAATACCGCCGCGAAAATCAGGCGGAGGATGCTCTGCGCACGTTCGTCGCGTTGCGCAAGAGTGATCCGAGCTATTTGCCGATGTACTTGATGGCCGGTCAACTCCTGCGCGCGCTCGAGCGCGGGCCGGACGCGCGCGAATGGCTCGGCGCCGGCATCGTGCTTGCGGAGAGCAAGGGTGACGTCAAGGCGCTCGGTGAATTGCAGAGCGAGCTCGCCCAGCTCGACTAGCACCGGGAAAAGCTAGGAAACAGCGTGCACAGTCATGGCTCGGCGCCACGCTCCGCTGCCGGCGGCTCAGGCACCTCGAGCACTGCGCGCACGATACGGCGCTCTACGAACGTGCGGCGAAATAGCGGATCGCGAATGTGCTCGAGCAAAGAGCGCGCGTGGCGTGCGGCGCGCTCGCGCATCTCCTCGGCCTGCGGAGAGCCGGCGGCGCGCAGCGCCTCGCAGCACAAAGCGCGCGTCGCGAGACCATACTCGGACCCCTGCAGCGTTTCGATGGCGCCCATCGCGGTAGTCGCGAGCAAGATGCCCGTGTGCTGTTCGCCGGTGTCGACGCGCGCGCGCGCCTCGATCGCCATCGCGTAAAAATGAAAGGCGACATAGGCCTGAGCTTCCGCCGCTTGCCGCGCGTCGAACGCATGCATCACCGCGCGCGCGTGATCCCCTCGGACGCGCGCCAAGAGCGCCCTGAGCAGCTTTTCATGCACTGAGTCGTACGCGCTGCCCGTCACGGCGGTGAGCGCGCCCGCGTCACCCACCAGCGTCTCGGCGGCTTCGAGCGCGTCACCCTCGAGCATGATTTCAGCCATCGACAAGAGTGTGTCGGCGCGCGAGTCGCGATCGCCGTAGCGCTCGTGCGCCTCGCGCGCCCGTCGCAGATAGGCGAACCCTCGCTCCAGATCGCCGAGGCTCGCATAACACTCGCCGATCGTCGCCAGCGTGCGCGCGATTTGAAATCGGCCGCCAATCGCCAAGTCGATCCGAATCGCGTCGAGCGCGAGCGCGATGCCGTCCTCGAAACGACCGAGCACGAGCAGCGCGTAGGCCAGTGAATTCTTGGCGCGCGCTTCGAGGCGGCGCACGCCCGCTTGACGGAACACGGCGATCGCTTCGGCCTGCGCCTCGACCGCTTCGTGCACGCGGCCAACGCGCCGCAAGAGGGTGCCACGCAAGCGCAAGGCTTCCGCACGCAAACGCGCGGGTACGCCCTGCCCTTCGGCGGTCTTGAGAGCGCGATCTGCAGCGGACAAAGCGCCCTGCATATCGCCGATCTCGTGCAGAATCTCAGCCATCAGCGTACGAGCCTGTACCTCCAGCACGCCGGAGCCGGCCTGCGTAGCGACGAGCTCGCCGCGCTGAGCTGAGCTGAGGGCTTTCGCCAGGTGCCCGGAATCCAGTTCGAATTGCGCCGTTCGGAGCAGCGTGGTCGCGACCCAGACTGCACTGCCGGATTTGCGCGCCAGACTGCGCAGCTTGCTGAGATGCGTGCGCCGCTCGCGCCAGCGACCTTGATTGCGGCAGATCGACTCGAGCGCCTCGTGAGCGTCGAGCAGACGCGTGTCGCCGTCCGGCAAGAGCGCGATCACGCGCCGATAGCAGCGCTTGGCGAGCTGCATTTGGTAGCTCGAGCGCGCCGCGTCTGCGGTCTCCAGGTAAAAACCTGCTGCGTCGCTGCGCGCGTTGCCGCGTGCCAAGTGGCGCGCGACGATCGCGGCGGTCAGTCCCTTGCCGAGTGGCGTCCGCGCCAGATGCTCGCCGAGGGTGCGATGCATGCGCACGCGGCGGCGGCGATCGAGCGCCCGGTATGCGACGTCGCGCGTCAGCGCGTGGCGTACGTCCACCGAGTCGACCTTGATCTCACACAGCCCGCGCGCAGCGAGACGGGCCGTCGCCTCTCCCGCGTCGGCGCCGCCCACGGCGGCCAAATCGTTCAGGCTGAGCGGGCCACCGGCCACGGCCAGCCACTCGATGATCGCTTGCTCCTCGGGTGGCAGCTCGTTCAAACGATCCGCGATCAGCTGCTCCAACGTCGACGGCAAGGAGAGCCCTGCGTCTCCCTGTCGTTCGACTTGCGCGAGCTCTTGGTGGCCATCCCGCTCGCGAATCTCGAGGATGCCGCGCTCGAGCAGGGCGTCCACCATCTCCAGCAAGAAAAAAGGATTGCCGCCCGCGCGCGGCAAGAGATCCGCGCACACCTGACGCACGCCGGTCGTGACGCCCAAACGCGCTTGCAGCAAGCGAATCTGATGCTCGGCGCTGAGCCCCTTGAGCTCGATGCGTACGAGCCCTTCGACGTGCGCGGCGATGCGATCGTCAGGGCGCGTGAGCAGTAGCACGAGCACCGGCAGCGGCTCGTTGCGCCGCAGGAACTCCGCGATCAAATCCAGGCTCGGGCGGTCGCTCCACTGCAGACCGTCGAGCGCCACGACCAGCGGCGCATCCGTGGCGGCGCGCGCGAAGAAGCGGCGAATGCCGAGCGCAATCAGTTGTCGACTGCGAGCAACGTCGGCGTCGTCGGAAGCGGGTCGGATGCGCCCGGTGGCAAGCTCAGCCATGCGTTCGACGACCTCTGGACCGTCCTCGTCGTCGGCGAATTCCCCGAGCGCGTCCCGGATTAACTCGCGAGCCTGCTCGATCGCCTGATCCACGCGCGTGCCCGTGAGTTCGCGCACCCACTCGCTGACCGTCGCGAACGGCACCTCGCTGAGAGCCGGCGAGCACTCGACCTGCAAGACGCGCGCATCGGGCGGCAGCTCGTTCAAGAACGCGGCGAGCAGCGCGGTCTTGCCGATCCCCATTTCGCCGTACACGACTCGACCGGAAGCCTGGCCGCCGACGATGCCGTAGTAGGCGGCGTGTAAATCCGCGACCTCCGCGTCGCGACCGATCAAATCGCTCGGCGCGTGCGCCAGTTCGTCGAGTTTCTCTTGCCGCGTGTGCGGGCGAAGCAGCGAATAGATGCGCATGTCCTGCGGCAAATTCAGCTGCTCTGCCGCGTCGATCTTGATCGTCGGCGCGTCGCCCCACACGAAATCACGCCGCACCAAGCGATACAGCCCGCCCGCCACCCAGCTCACGCCGGGCGGCGCGTAGTCGCCCAGCAAGTCGGCCAAGTGATTCGCAGGCTCCTGCAACACGTGCTGAATCAAATGGCCCGCGCGATCGCGCTCGCCCGTGGCAATGCCGCGCACGATGCCGACGCTCGCCGAGAGCGGCACCGGCAGATCCTCGGACGCGCCTCGGATCACTTCGTGCACGTCGATGGCCAGCCACACGGCGTCGAACG
>DASXKQ010000351.1:0-45973 GCA_036496745.1 Polyangiaceae bacterium | reverse complement strand
TCAGGCCCCGAGGCTAACCTATGGTCACGCCGCGTTTCGACCCGTCCTATGTTCTCGAGTTCGATCTTGCGCGTGGGCAAGTCAAGGTCAGGGACGCGGGTGAGCGCCTGGTCGTACCGGTTGATGCGCTGCTCGCGCTCTGCCAGGGGGCTGGCTCGGAAGCAGTGCGCGATTTCGGACGCCGTATCGGGACGGAGGCCGGCCGCGCCGCGCTCGAGCGCCTAGGCGATGGTGCAGCGGCTCCCATCGATGCCGTGGTGGAGCACCTCGGCGGCGAACTGTCGTTGATGGGCGTCGGCGCGCTGGGTGTAGAGCGTTGGGGCGTTGCGCTGGTCGTCACGTTTCAACATTCGCCGCTCGGGGCCGCGGGCGAGAACCTGCTGGCGGGGCTGATCGAAGGTGCGCTCCAGCGCGCGTTCGCGCGTGACGTCGTCGCCGCGCCGCTTGCGCGTGACGCAGATCAGCTGCGCTTTCTGGTGACGAGCCGTCGTGGCGCCGACAAGGTGCGCGATCTGCTTGCTTCCGGCATGGCCTGGGGAGACGTGTTGACCCGGCTGGTGACTGCTTCCGGAGGTGGCGCATGAATCCGCAGGTCGGAAAGCTCGAGAGCCTGCTGGCCAAGATTCGGCACAACGCCGCGCGCCCTCGCGCGCAGCGCGCACCTGGCGCCGCTCCCCCGGTGATTGAAGCATCACCGGTGATGGCCGACGAGATCGTCGAGGTGCCGCCGCAAGTCGTTTTGCCGCCCGCCGCCGCGACCAACGAGGCGCGTGCGATTTCCGGAGTCGTTTCCGTGCCGCAGCTGACCGAGACCGAAGAGCTGCTCGACGACGACATCGTGGAAGTGGAGGCAGCAGTCGAAGCCGAGGTGCCAGCGGCTACGGGAAGCCTCGATGATATCGAGATCGACTTCGACGACGAAGAGAAGCCGCCCGCGTCGTCCTCGCGCACCCGGGTCGCGACGACAATGGACGAGGCGTTGGTCGCCGCTGCAGAACAACTCGAAATGCAGGAGGGCCGGGAGGTCCCGCTCAAGACACCGCCGCCCGAATCAGGGCCTCAGGCCGCCGTGCCCTTGCCACCCGGCATTCAGGCGCCGCACGCGCCGGACGTTGCCGACTTGCTCGAGCAAGAAGTCCCGATACAGGCGGGGGTGTCCGCTGCGTCGCCGACCACCGAGCAGCTCGGTCAGACAATTGATCTGGACGAGGCTCGCGGTCCTTCGCTTGAACTCGACGTACGCCAGGCCGAGGCCGCCCAGGCTTCGTCCGCGCCGAGCGAGGAGCTCGAGATCGCCTTGCCGCAGCGCGAGTTCGGCGGGGGCTACCACGATCAGTTGATGCCACCGCCGGAGGCTCGCCAGGAGCTGGAGGCGCATCGGCAGCGCGTGGGAGACGAGTTGATTGCGTCGCCGCCCGAGTCGCTCGCGCAGGCGCCGTCCTTGAGTTCGTTCGCGGTCAGCCAAACCACGGTGACGACCGATTCCCCGAGCGGCGCCGTATCCATGGTCACAGTCGACGCGCCCGGCACGTCGAGCACCCCCGAAGTCATCGCTCGCCCGGCGCTCTCGGCGGTTCCTGCGGCCAAATATCTACAGGGCCCGTCCCGGCGCCCGGATACGTTCCTCGAACTCCTCGATAGCTCGCTCGGTCTGCTCAAAAACGAGGGCTGAACCGCGATGGGTCGCGCGTGAAGCTCGCGAGTCGCCGGTACGGGCGCGACGGCGCGCTGATCGTGGTCAGCCGCGACGGCACGCGCGCGACCGACGCGAACGATATCGCGCCGACGCTGCAGGCGGCGCTCGACGACTGGGACGCCTGCGTGCCCGCGTTGGAGGAGCGCTTTTCGGCGCTCGAGGCGGGCACGATCGCGGGCTTCGAGTGCGTGGTGAACGAGCTCAGTGCGCCGCTGCCCCGGGCCTACGAATGGATAGACGGCTCGGCTTTTTTGAACCACGTCTTGCTCGTCCGCCGAGCAAGGGGCGCTGCACCGCCGGAAACGCTCTACAGCGATCCGCTCGTGTACCAAGGCGGCTCGGGGCACTTGCTCGGACCTGCCGAGGATTGCTCGCTCGGAGACGCAAGCCTCGGCTTGGATTTCGAGTCGGAGGTATGCGTGGTCGTTGGAGATACCGCGCGCGGCGTGACGATCGCGGATGCGGATCGTGCAGTGCGGCTGCTGATGCTCGCTAACGACTGGACCTATCGCAACCTGGTGCCGGCCGAGCTCGCCAAGGGCTTCGGGTTCTTCCAAGCCAAGCCGGCGACGTCATTTTCACCGTTCGCGCTGACTCCTGACGAGCTTGGCAATGCCTATCGCGACGGACGAGTGCGCCTGCCGTTGCGAACGACGCTCAACGGCGAGCTAGTCGGGTATCCCGACGCCGGTGAGATGCATTTTTCATTTTTAGATTTGATCGCGCACGCGGCGCGCACGCGCGACTTGACGGCTGGCACCGTGATCGGTAGCGGCACGGTGTCGAATGCGGATCCAGCGCGTGGTGTTTCATGTCTAGCCGAGCGCCGGGCGCGTGAGCTGATCGACACCGGCGCGGCACAGACGCCGTTCTTGAAGCTCGGTGATCACGTCGAGATCGAAATGCGTGACGCTGCCGGCGCAGATCTCTTTGGCAAGCTTTCAGCGCACGTAGTCCCTTGAGGCGATTGAGAGATGAGGCTTTATACCTACTGGCGCAGCTCGTCGGCCTATCGCGTGCGGATCGCGCTCGGGCTCAAACAGGTGCCTTATCAGCCGGTTTTCGTGCACCTGCTGCGCGACGGTGGCGAGCAGCATCGGCCTGAATTTAGGGAGAAAAGTGGGCTCGCACAGGTCCCGCTGCTCGAGCTCGACGACGGTGTACGCCTCACGCAATCGATCGCGATCATCGAGTATCTAGAGGAGCGTTTCCCGGAGCCTCCGCTGTTGCCGAAGGATCCCGTGCAGCGAGCGCACGCGCGGGAGCTATCGGAGTTGATCAATTCCGGTATCCAGCCGCTGCAGAATCTCAGCACGCTCTCCTTTTTGGCAAGCGAAGCACCAAGTGTCGAGCGCGGGCGCTGGTTGAATCACTTCGTGACGCCCGGGCTCGCCGCGCTCGAGCGACGTGCATTCCAAACTGGAAGCGGATTTCTGGTGGGCGATCGCGTGTCGATCGCGGACGTGCTGCTCGTCCCGCAGTTGTACGCGGCGCGGCGCTTTGCGGTGGAACTCACCGGCTATCCGACCTTGCTGGCAGTCGAGGAGCGTTGCCTCGCGCTTGAGGCGTTCGTGCACGCACACCCCGACAATCAAGCCGACAAGGACCCGAATCCTGCTTGAACACCAGCTGAGAGGCGCTAGATTGAACACGATGGCCAAGGCGGATCCCCTCGGCATTCTCGGTTTCGAAGGGGTTCACTACTACGTGCGCGACCTCGAACGCAGTCGGCGCTTTTACGTCGAGCTGTTGGATTTCGAGGAAGTTGCGGAAAGCAGCAGCGCGCTACGTGAAGGTGGGCATCAGAGGTCGCTCGCATTCCGCGCAGGCAACTACGTCGTGCTTTGTTCGACGCCCGCCGGCGAAGGCGGCCGCGCACAGCGCTTTTTGAGGAGGCATCCGGACGGTATCGGTTCGCTCGCCTTCAAGGTCGAAAGCGCTCGGCGCGCGTTCGACTTGCTCGAGTCGCGCGGCGGCACGCCGATCAGCGACATCGAGCTCTTCGAAGACGACGGCGGCCAGCTGCGCACGTTCTCGATCACGACCCCGTTTGGGGACACCACATTTCGCTTCGTCGAACGTCGAGGCTACGCCGGTTTTTTCCCCGGCTTCGAAAGCCGCACCAAGCCGAGCGGAACAAATAACTTCGGCGTTCAAGCGATCGACCACGTGACGGCGAATTTCCAAACCATGGCGCCGGCCCTCCTGTGGATGGAGCACGTGCTCGGCTTCGAGCGCTACTGGGATGTCGAGTTCCACACGCGGGACGCCGCCAAGGTCGAGTTGCGCGACGGCTCGGGGTTGCGTTCGGTCGTCATGTGGGATCGCGATTCCGGCTTGAAGTTCGCCAACAACGAGCCGTATCGGCCGAATTTCAAAGCCTCGCAGATCAACCTATTCAACGAGGACTTCCGCGGCGACGGCGTGCAGCACGTCGCGTTGTCGGTGCACGACATCGTCGCGGCCGTGCGCGGGCTCCGCGCGCGGAACGTCGAGTTCATGCGCACGCCGCCAACTTACTATGACGCGCTCCCCGAGCGGCTCAAAGCGCTGAGCATCGAGGCAGTCGACGAGGATTTGCAAACTCTGCGTGATCTACAGCTGCTCGTGGACGGTCACGGCAGGGGCTCGTACCTACTTCAGATTTTCTTGAAGGACTCGGCCGGCCTTTACGGCAGCAGCGAGGCCGGACCGTTTTTCTACGAGCTGATTCAGCGCAAGGGCGACGCGGGCTTCGGTGCAGGCAACTTTCGGGCACTCTTCGAGAGTATCGAGCGTGAGCAGCAAGCAGGTCAGGGCTGATGCTCGCGCGTCTGGCGTTTGGGGATCTGCCCAAAAAGCCGCACACAGCGCTGCGTGATAGTGCTGGACGGCTGCGCTACGAAGAATGCGTTACGCGCCGTGGATTCGACGGACCGTTCACGATTCTCTATCACGAGCATCGCCCACACGAAGCGATACCCGTCGGCGCGCGCGCGGGCTGGGCGCCTGCGCGCCGCGAATCGCCGAGCCCGCTGCGGCGCCACTTTCGCGGTGGTGAGCTCGTGTCGAGCGGCGGTTCGGTGTTGCACGCGCGCTCGGTGCTGTTGGAGAACGACGATGTCGCGCTCGCGCTCGTAAGACCGAGCACCGACGACGACGCGTATTTCTCGAACGGGGACGGCGACGATCTGTATTTCATTCACGATGGCAGCGGCCTCCTGCGCTCGCAGTTTGGAGATCTCCGTTTTGGCACCAACGACTACCTGTGCGTGCCACGCGGGCTCTTGCATCGCTTTGTGCTCGATACCGGGGTTAAGCAGCACTTTCTCGTGATCGAGTGTCGTGGCGGACTCTCGCTTCCGAAGCAATATCGCAACGAGGTCGGCCAGCTGCGGATGGACGCTCCCTACTCGCTACGGGATTTTCGCGTGCCGGCCTTCGCCGGCCCGAGCGACGAAGGCATTCGCGCCTCCGTTGTTCAGCGCCAAGGGTCGTTCTACGGCTTCGAGCACGCGCGCTCGCCGCTCGACGTCGTGGGTTGGGACGGCGCGGTCTACCCGTGGGCGTTTTCGATTTTGGACTTCCAGGCGCGAGTCGGGCAAGTGCACCTGCCGCCGACCATGCACGCGACGTTCGAACTCGGCGGAGCGCTCTTGTGTAGTTTCGTGCCTCGCCCATTGGATTTTCATCCCGCAGCCGTGTCTTGTCCGTATCCCCATTCATCTGTCGACATCGACGAAGTGATCTACTACGTGAGCGGCACGTTCACGTCACGTAAGGGTGTCGGTCCGGCCAGTCTGTCGCTGCATCCAGCCGGCATTGCGCACGGACCACATCCCGGCGCCTACGAGGCGAGCGTTGGGGCCACTCATACCGACGAACTCGCGGTGATGCTCGACTGCCAACGCCCACTTTTCGCAACCACCCTTGCACTCTCGGTCGAGGACGCGAGCTATCATCGGAGCTTCGTCGAGCCTGCTTCGAGCCAATTTACCGGCTGATCGCGTAACCAAGTTCGTTGCCGGCGCGCGAACACGCGCGTGGCTCGATACACGTCGCCAATCAACGAGGCGACGTCGAGATCTCGCCCCGAGCTGAGCGCGGCTCTGAGCTGCTTGTAGCCGACCGAGCCGAACGGTCTACAATCGCCGTAGCCGCGTTCGAGCAAGTTGCGCGCTTCCTCGATGAAACCGTTTTCGAACATGAGGCGACAGCGCGCCTCGATGCGGGCGTCGAGCTCGCCGGGTTCACGGCGTACTCCGAACAGTCTCGCTGGGCGCTCCTGTACTTTGAAGCCATGCGACGCCTGCCATACGCTCATCGGTTTGCCGGTCAGCTCGAAGACCTCGAGTGCTCGACTCACGCGCACGAAATCGTTTTCGGAGAGCCGGCTCGCCGATTCTCGATCGACTGCGGCGAGGCGTGCGTGCAACCCGGCGCGACCCTCGCGGTCGACGTGCGCTTTGTGCTCGGCGCGTACGACTGGATCGGCTGGCGGCGCTGGCACGAGCCCGAAAATAAGCGATTTTACCCACAAAAACGAGCCGCCGCAGACGATCGGTCGCTTGCCTCGCGCGCGGATCTGCGCGATTGCTTCCGCCGCGAGCTCGGCAAAACGCGCCGCGTCCATCGGCTCGTCCGGTTCGACGATGTCGATCAAATGATGACGCGCACGCGCTCGCTCCGCCGCGTTCGGCTTGCCCGTTCCAACCTGGAAGTGGCGGTAGATCTGCACGCTGTCTGCGCTCACGATCTCGCCACCGTGAAGTTCACTTAGCGCGATCGCGAGCTCGGTCTTGCCCGACGCGGTTGGCCCGACGATGACCCAGAGTTCGTCGTCGAAAGCCGGCTCGTGCGTCAACGTCGGCCGACCTTGCGGTCGAGCTCCGCAAAGCTCAGAAAGGTGACGACCGGGCGACCGTGCGGGCAGTGACCCGCGAAATCCGCGTCGTCTAGCGCTACGAGCAATGCTTTCACTTCGTCGGGTGCCACTGCGTCACCCGCGCGAATCGAGCCGTGGCACGCCATCGTTGCCAACGCCAAATCCACGGCATCGGAGAAGCCACGCCCGCCGCCACGGGAGGCTTCCGCCAGGAGGTCTCGCAGGAGCCGCTCCGGGCTCGCGCGTTGCAAGAGGCGCGGGATGGCGTGAATGCTCACGCTGTCGGAACCGCGCACGCGCACGTCGAGCCCGACCTCCGCGATCTCCTTGGCACGCGTTTCGATCAGTTCGGCTTCCACGGGCAATACGTCGACCATGAGCGGGAACAGGAGCGACTGCGAAGGCACCGCGCGCGATTGATACGCCCGCCGCAGACGTGTGAAGGTAACCCGCTCTGCAGCGGCGTGCTGATCGAGCAGATAAATGCCATCGCCGGCTTCGCAGAGCAGGTATATCTGGCGGAGCTGTGCGACGAAGCGAAGGCTTGCCCACTTGAGCTCGGCGCGTGGATGAATCGGGGCTGAGGTCGCGTCGCGCACCGCGACGAAGGCCGGCGAAGTTTCGGCGGCGAATGGTGCTGTCGCTACAGGCTCGGGATACCGCTGAGGCGCAGCCGGTACGTGCGCGAGCTCCAGGTCTGATGCGGGGCTTGGCCGCGTTTCTTGGACGACCTTGGACGCCGTTGCAGCGGGGCGCGCCCAGGCCGAGCGGTTTGGGGCAGGTAGTGAAAACGCGCTTGCGAGTGCGCGTGACAGCACGCCGTACAAGGCATCGTTGAGCGAGCGTGGGTCGGCGAAACGCACCTCGGCCTTTTGTGGGTGGACGTTGACGTCGAGGAACTCAGCCGGCAGATCGAGGTACACGACACCGCGCGGATAGCGACCCCGCTCGAGCACGCTGCCGTAGGCCTGCGCGATAGTCACGAAAATCGCGCGATCGCGTACCGGTCGCGAGTTGACGAATAACCGGAGTCCGCCCGCGCCAGCGCGCGCGTGTTCAGGTCGTGACACAAACGCATCGATTCGTAGCGGGCCGCGCTCGCCTTCACAGCGCGTGAGTTCATCCCCAGCGGACACCTGAGCCACGCGTTCCGACCTGCTTTGCACGCGCAGGAACTCACGCACGGATCGCCCATCACGTTTGAGTGTGAACGTCACCTCTGGGTGAGTGAGAGCGGCGGCCTCGATTACGTCGGTGATGTGTCCGGATTCGGTCCCGGTCGAGCGCATGAATTTACGACGAGCGGGCACATTGAAGAATAGATCGCGCACTTCCACGCGAGTTCCGACGGACATGCCGTTCGGTCGCAACGCCGGTGGCTGGCCGCCCTCGACCATGACCAGAGCGCCGGCGTCGTTCGCGCGCGACCGCGTTGCGAGTGACAATCGACTCACGGAGGCGATGCTGGGTAGCGCTTCGCCGCGAAAGCCGTAGCTACCAATGCGGGCGAGCTCCGCCAAGGTTCTGAGTTTGCTCGTCGCGTGGCGCTCGATCGACAAGAGTGCGTCGCCCTCGGACATGCCACTGCCGTCATCGCTCACGCACAAAAAGGGGATGCCGCCGCCCTCGATTTCAGTGTCGATCCGTGTCGCGCCGGCATCGAGCGCGTTCTCGACCAGCTCCTTGACGGCGCTCGCGGGTCGCTCGACCACTTCGCCCGCCGCGATCTGGCTTGCCAGATCGGGCGGTAGCACGAAGATGCGGCGCTCCTCGGTCATGGCGAAAGGCAGCATCGCACTTGTCGGCGGCTGCGCTCAACCGAAGCAGCGTTCTCTCGCTGAAGTTCAGTTCGCGACGGGATAGACCGAGACGCGCTTCTTGGTCTTCGACTCGTGCTCGTAAGCAACGGTGCCGTCGACCAGAGCGAATAGTGTGAAGTCACGACCGAGACCGACGTTGCGCCCGGGGCTGATGGTTTGCCCGACTTGGCGCACCAAGATGCCGCCGGCGCGGACGGCTTCTCCGCCGTACACCTTGACTCCGCGAAACTGCGCGTTCGAACCGCGGCCGTTGCGGGTGGAGCCGCCACCTTTTTTGTGGGCCATTACGCTTTCACTCCGGTGATCTTGATAGCGGTCAGGTTTTGACGATGACCGGCCTTCTTGCGCGAGCGCTTCCGCTTGCGGAACTTGAAGACGATGAGCTTGGGACCGCGCATCTGTCGCACGATCTCGCCTTCGACGGAGGCGCCCTTGACGATCGGCTTGCCGAACGTCGGGCTCTCGCCGGAGACCATCAGCACCTGATCGAACTTGACCTTGTCGCCCGGGTTGCCGGCGAGAAGCTCGACTTGGAGCAGATCGCCCTCGGTGACTCGGTATTGCTTGCCGCCAGTGCGGATAACTGCGTAGGCCATGGGAATGGGCGGCGGAACCTAATCCAAGCCCAGCAACCCCGCAAGCTTGGTGCCCGAATGGGCTGGGATTTTATCAGCCGCAACGCGCTGAACCTTTGAGCAGCCGAGCCCGGGGCACGATATTGCCCTCAGATTCGACCGATTACAGCGTTCGCCGCCGCGTTCTGGTCCTGGTTGATGTTTTGGAGGAGGTCGAGGACCTTGTCGCTGCGGCGGTTGAGCGCGTCGAGCTCGGTCTGCGCGTCGCTCGCGGTCCAGCGCGCGGTCTCGCCGCGTGTTTCCCACTCCTTGGCACTGGCGCGGTCGTTCTCAGCGGTGCTGTCGCCGACCAAGGCCTTGGCGGGTTGCGCGAGATTCGTGAGCCCGGTGCCGACCGCCGCCCACGTCTTTGAGGCGGTTTGATCGGCAGGTACTGCCGGGTTGGCAGGCACCGTTGGGCTGGCCTGCAAGTGCGCGGATTCGATCGTGCAGATGCCGCCCGCGACAGTGAAGGCAGCACCGACCAACGCGCCCGTAGCGATGGCGCTTGCGGCGTCGTGTAGCTCGGTCGCTTGCTGTGCCGCGTCGGTCAAGTATGTCTGGCGCGCGCTTTGGCGCGCTGCCTGTTCCGAGTTCGCTTGTGCGGATTCGGTTTCGATCAGTAACACCGCGAGCTCGCCCGCAGCGGTCGTAATGTGATCGTAGGACGTAGCTTGATCCTGAGATGCGTATGCCGAGACTGCGTTGGTCATGGTTCCCTCACACGTTGCCGACTAGCACCGAGTTTGCGCGCGCCGTGTCTTGTTGGATTTGCGCGACCGTGCCGGTCATGCTGTCTTGCGCGCGGAGCGCGCGTTCGAGTGTCGCGATCGCGTCGTCGATATCGAGGTTCGCGGCATTCTGCTGGCCGTTGATCCAAGCAGCGTCTGCCTGACGATCTGCGGCGTCTGCCGCGTATTGTCCCGAGACGTAACCAGTCGCCCCGCTAACGACGATTGAGCTGCCCTGCACGGTGGTTGCGACGCGCTCAACAGTCTGGGCCGCTTTTGCAGCTTTGCCGAGTTCGCCTGCGCCGTTGCCCGCGCACAGCCCAATGGCCGCGCCGGCGATCGCGATGGCCATGCAGATTTTCGGATCGAGACCGAGCTCGGCGCCAACCTTCGCGCCCGTTTCGAGAGCGGTCGACATCACGACCAGCAGCAACGGCGTCGCCGCGCCGCCAGTCGCGACAACCGCGGCCGCGGCAGCAACCGCGCCCGCGACTTCCGCGACGTCGCTGCCGAACACATCGCTGATGAAGCCCCAGAAGCCGGAGTCGTCGCTTGCCTGTTGTGCTTGCTGGGCTGCCGCCGCGAGCTGCGCTTTGAGCTCATCGAGCTTTTGGTAGTCGATTTGGACGTCCTGGCGCGCCGCGCGCTGAGTGGAGCTTTGGTTCAAGACCAGCATCGCGAGGAGCGCGCATTCCGCGTCGAACTGAGACGGAGGCGTCTGATAGTCGCGGACTACCTCACTGGTTGTAGTCGAAACCGTGGTCATGGCGAGCTACGCGCGGATGTTCGCGACCACGGCGCTCGCGGACTTATTTTGGGAGTCGATCAGATTGGACGCGATCTCCTTGGCTTGGTTGATCTGTGAATTGACGTCCTGAATGTTGATCAGCCCGAGCTGATCCTGTTTGCCCAGATAGTCGACCTTGTCCTTCATTTGCGCGCCCCAGGCGTCTGCGTCGGCCGCTGACACACTGAAAGGCGGGGGAGTTGGCTGCTGCGCACCGAAGTCAGGCGGATGCTGACCCGGATGTTGGTCGATGTATGCCTGCTGCAGCTGAGCATTGTGCTCGTTCGTCGCAGCGACCTGTGCTGCCTGCTGACCTGCGGCATTTCTTTGTGTGGTCATGGTGGCGTACATCGGCTCGAGCATCTGCGTCACCTCGGGGAAATCCTTGTACTGGTCGAGCAGGTCACCCATCTTGGCGTAAACTTGATCGGCGCTCGCCTCGCCGGTCTTCGTGTCGGCGAGCAGCCCTTGCATGTCGCCGAGAGCGCTTTCGAGATCCGCGCGACGATTGGCGACGTCCATCGAATCACGCATGCTCTGGTAAAGACCCTCGGTTTTCTGCTCCATCCACGCCATGATTTCGCTGTCGCTCATGTAGTTGGAGCTGCCGGTTGCTTCGACTGTCATCTGAGTCCCCTTTTTTGGAGGCGCACACGGCGCCCGGAATGCACTCGGTTCGGCCAGGCGCGCCAGCAGTTGCGCCGAAAAGCCGACCTAGAACACGTTGTGCGACAAGGTGCTCAAGGCTGAAGCGCGTGTGGACCCTGGCAAAGCTCCCGGCTATGCTGCTCCGTCTCGATGACTCGCGGTTGCCTCAGCGCACTCGTGTCTGCCTTGATCGCGGCGCTCGCTTTGTCTGCGCCGGTTTCCGTGGCGGCGCAGCCCCGAGGCAAGCCGCGGCCGGCCGCAGCGAAGAAGGCGACCAAGCCTGTGAAAAAGGCGGATGCTGACGCCGACAAGAACGCCGCCGAGAGCAAGTCCGACGATTCGGCGCCGGACGACAAAGCCACTCCGGAACTCCCCGACAAGGGCGAACCGAGTGCCGTCAAGGCTGCGGGCACGAGCGCTGCGACCAAGGCTACGCCGACGGGCGCCGTGAGCGTCAAGGAAACCAAGGAAGGCGTGAAGAGCTACAAGTTTGGGACGATCGAAGTCGAGGGCCGCTCGAAATCGCCCGAGATCATCTACTTCTTGCGCCGCGTGCGAGCCGAGTTCGATGCCGGCGCGCTCGGTCACCGCAGCTTCATGCGGGAACTTTCCGATACGCGCAATCGTCCCTCGTTTAGATGAGTACTCCCGCGCCCCTTCCAGTCGTACTTCGAACCGCTGCTGTATGGGGCACGACCGTGCTTGCCGTGAAGAACTTGGGCGGCGGCGAATCGCTGCGCCTCGGGGAAGACGAGGGCAGCTTACTCGCCAAGCCGGAGGGCGCTGGCGTCGCGGATTTTCCGGTGCGCGCCGTGGGCACGGGCTGGGAGCTCGACGCGCGTGGCGCTACCGGCGGCGAACTGTTCCTTCGCGGTCGCAAGGAGAACCCTGCCGAGCTCGGACGCACGGGCGCCCCGATCCCGATCGTGGCTGGGGACTACGGCCTAATTCAGTACAAGAATTTCGGGGTCTTCTTTCAGTTCTCGAACGCGGCTCCGATCATGGGCAAGCGGCGGCGCCCGGACTGGGCGTTGTTTCTGTCGTTCATTTTTGCTGTCGTCGCGGTGGGTGGTGGCCTCGCGCTGATCTGGGCGATCACGACGCCGCAGGGCATTCCGAAGCCGCTCGAACTCACGAGCCAGCAGGAGCTCGAGCTCGAGTTCAACATGAAGCCCGAGGATATCCCACCGGATCCGCAGGTCGGGAAGGAAGAGGACAAGGGCCAGGGCGTGAAAGACCCCGGCGCCAAGGACAAGAAAGAGCAAGGCGGCGGAAAAAAAATTGCGGGCGCCGAAGGCAAGCTCGGCAAGCAAGGCAAAGAGAAAGACACCAAGCTGACCGGCGAACCTAAGAACGGCTTGGGCGGCATGTCGGAAGCGCTCTCGAGCGACGTGGGCGACGAGGTTAGGAAGACACTCGGCACCATCAGCTCGGTAGCAGACGCGCTCGGCGGACTGCGATCCGATCAGATCGTGCTCGGCCAAGGGAGCGGTACCGGTTTGAAGGGCGGCGGACCGGGTGGCGGTGGCGACGGTCCTGGGGTGCCCTTTGGTTCCGGCACGCTCGACACGGGCTGGGGACCCGGGCGCGGAGGCGGTTTCGGTTCCGGCTCCGGTGGACCCGGCGGCCGCGGCCTCGGCGGCAACGGGCGCGGTGGACTCGGCGGCGGTGAAGGTTCGGGCTCCGGCAATGGCGAAGGCGGAGGCGAGCATAAGGTGACGGGCAAAGACGCTCCGCCCGCGGGACAAGGCCTGTCGGCGGATCAGATTCGGCGCGTGGTGATGTCACGTATGGGCGCTTTTCAGGCCTGCTATGAAATCGCGACTGCAACGAATCCCACGTTGAAGGGCAGCGTGGGCGTGTCCTTCAGCATCACGCCGGGCGGTGCGGTCGCGAGTGCGAGCGTCGGCAACTCGTCGCTATCAAACCCTAGGGTGGAAGGGTGCATCTTGAGGCAGTTCAATCGTCTGCACTTTCCAACCGCTGACAAGGCGAGCAACGCCAGCTTCCCGTTCGTATTTCGGCCTTCCAAGAAGTAGCGCTTGGCACGGCGATGGCATGAGTCTCTAGTCAGCCAACCCTCATAGGTCGGAAATGATTAAAAAAACTAGCTTGTCGCGGCTTGCCCTCTCGGGGTCCTCGAACCCCTCGTTGGGGGCGGTAAGCCCCGTCCTGCTCGCCAGCGCCCTCGCGCTCTTCGCGGTCGCATGTGGTGGGTCGCAGGAAACGAGTCGAAACCTGGCGACCTCCGAGGTCGGCATGACCAACATGCTGGCCCCCATCTTCGATGACGGCGAGACAAAAATTTACGAGGTGAAGCGCGGTCTGCAGTTTCCAATCGTGCAACCCGACGCAAACACGATGAGCAGTCTCGAGGGGGAGGCTACGGATCCCTACGGCCGTCAGCCTTGGCTCACGACAGCCGACTCCAAAGTGCAACTCACCTGGACCTTGACGAACGTCGACACGGACCCGCACGCGGTCGAAGTGATCATCGATCCGTGGAACGAGTTTGGTCGCTACTGGCCCGGCATGCAGGTCGCGAATGAGGCGGAGCAAGAGCTCAAACCGAATTTGTCGGGGATCGACTACATGTACCCGCTGGAAGGCAGCGGCGCTGGCGATGCCTCCCGCAAGAGCGGCACCTACACGTTCGACGACATGAACGAGATGGCGATCGATTTCGCCACCGTGATGAATCTAATCAAGTACCCGCCGCCACCTCCGGCGGACGCGGACGCTGCCGATCCGAACGCTACGCTAACTGGTTACATCAACCACGCGTTCAACGTGCAGAATCGTTCCTACAACGATCCGTACATCGCGGCTGGGAGCCCAACCCACCCGGGGACCTACGTACCGGCTACGATCGCCGGCCTTACCGGGGTGGATTTCGGCATTCGCACTTTCGAGTCCGCCAACATCGCCTTCGAGGTGAGCGTCGAGATCGTCGATCTGGGCAACCATCGAGTGCAGGAAGAGGGCTCGGATGCCATCTTGTTGCCCCCGACGACCAATGTGATCACGGTCGGCACGGCCGCTCCCTAGGGTCCCTTGCCGTCGAAGGTTGCGCGCGCCGAGTAGGGTGGGCGCCACTCTGGGATTCCCGCTCTGGGCGGGTGACACATTTTCCTGCTAGCTAGGCGCGATGAGCCGCATTTATCGAACGTTGCCGCCTGCCGGGACGCACCTCGGGATCGCCTTTTCGGGGGGTCTCGATACGCGTTGCGCGGTGGCTTGGCTGAGCGAAAACGGCATGAAGGTGCACGCCTACACGGCCGATCTAGCGCAACCCGACGAGGACAATCCCGCGGCGATCCCGAACATCGCTCGTGAGCACGGCGCGCTAGACGCACGCTTGATCGATTGTCGCGAGGCCATGGCGCGCGAGGGCGTGATCGCGATTCAATGCGGCGCGTTTCATCTGGCGAGCGGTGGCAAAAAATATTTCAACACGACACCGCTCGGCCGCGCGGTCACGACCACGGCCATCATTCGCGCCATGCGTGACGACGACGTGCACGTCTTTGGCGACGGCAGCACGCACAAGGGCAACGACATTCAGCGCTTCTATCGCTATGGCATTCTGACGAACCCTAATCTCCGCATTTACAAACCATGGCTGGATCAGAAGTTCGTCGATGCGTTCGGCGGACGCACGGAGATGAGCGAATACCTGCGCAAGATCGGCCGGCCTTACACGATGAGCACCGAAAAGGCCTACAGCACCGACGCCAACGTGCTCGGCGCGACCCATGAAGCCAAGGATCTCGAGCGACTCGACAGCGGCATGCACATCGTGCAGCCGATCATGGGCGTCGCGCACTGGAAGAGCGACGTCGCGATCAAGACGGAAGAGGTGACCGTCGAATTCGAGCGAGGCGTGCCAGTGGCGATCAATGGCCGGCGTTTCGAGTCACTGATCGAGTTGATGCTCGAGGCAAACCGCGTGGGCGGTCGCCACGGGCTCGGCATGAGCGATCAGATCGAGAATCGAGTGATCGACGCGAAGAGCCGCGGCATTTACGAAGCGCCTGGCATGGCGCTCTTGCACATCGTGTACGAGCGCTTGCTCTCGGCCGTTCACAACGAAAATACCCTCGACATGTACTTTACGCTCGGTCGCCGGCTCGGCCGTATCTTGTACGAGGGCAAGTGGTTCGATCCCGAAGCGATGATGCTGAAGGACGCACTCTCGCGCTGGCTAGCGCCGAGCGTGTCCGGTAGCGTGAAGCTCGAACTCCGACGCGGTGACGACTACAGCATCCTGGCAACCAGCGCGGAATACATGGCCTACGGCCCCGAAAAGCTGTCGATGGAAAAGGTCGAGGACGCGGCATTTTCACCTGCAGATCGCATTGGTGCGCTCGAAATGCAGAACCTCAGCGTCACCGACAATCGCGCGTTCTTGATGCATCATTTGGACAGCGTCGCGCGCCTGGGCGCGAGCGAGAACTATTTGCCGGAGCTACTCGGCAAGACCGAGAAATAGCGGATACCTCGTGCTCGAGCGAGCGATCAGCGCGTTGGGCGTGCTCGTGATCTTGGCAATTGCGTTCGCGATATGTCCTGCTGATCGACGGCGCGCGGTAAAGCTGCGCACGATAGGCGGCGGGCTCCTGCTGCTCTTGACCTTTGCGCTGTTGGTCTTGCGCACACCGCTCAATCGCGTGTTCTTGCTTGCCAACGACGGCGTGGAGCGACTGCTGTCGTTCACGCGCGCGGGCGCGGGCTTCGTATTCGGCGGGCTCGCCGGCAGCAACACCTCGCTCGGCATGATTTTCGCGTTTCAGGTGCTGCCGACGATCCTGTTCTTTTCGGCACTGATGTCGGTGCTCTATCACTTGCGCGTGATGCAGGTGGTGATCGAGGGCATGGGGCGCCTGCTCTCGCGCGTGCTCGGCACGACTGGCGCAGAGAGCTTTTCTACCGTAGCCGACATCTTCGTCGGGCAAACCGAGGCCCCGCTCGTGATTCGGCCCTATTTGGCGAAGATGACGAACTCGGAGCTGAACGCGTGCATGGTCGCCGGATTCGCGACGACGGCCGGCGGAGTGTTGGCGGCGTATGTTGCGATGCTGGGCGGGGCCATCCCGGGCATCGCCGGACATTTGATCGCCTGTAGCGTGATGAGTGCGCCGGCGTCGCTGGTCGTCGCAAAGCTCATCTTGCCCGAGGTCGAGCCACACGACGCCGCGCGGGAGGTGCGCGTCAACGTGCCGGTCGCGACGGAGAACGTACTCGACGCGATCGCGCAAGGCACATCCGACGGCGTCAAGCTCGCCGTCAACGTGGGCGCGATGCTGATCGTGTTTCTGGCGCTGACCGCGCTCGTCAATGCGACGCTCGGCTTCCTCGGTGCGCACCTGCTCGGTCACCCGCTGAGCCTGGAGCTCTTGTTCGGTTGGCTGTTTGCGCCACTGGCTTGGGTGATGGGTGTGCCCGGCCCGGACGTGACCAAGGTCGCCAATCTGCTCGGCCAAAAGACGGTGCTGAACGAGTTCGTCGCCTATTCGCAAATGGCCGAGATGCTGCGGCAAGATCCGCATTGGCTCACTGATCGCGGTCGTCTGATCGCGGCCTATGCGCTGTGTGGCTTTGCGAACTTCGGCAGCATCGGCATTCAAATCGGAGGCTATTCCGGGCTTGCTCCGGGTCGTCGCGCCGATATTTCGCGGCTCGCACTGCGCTCGATGTTCGGCGGCCTCTTGGCGACCTGTCTAGTGGCCTGCGTCGCCGGCGTGATGCTCTAGGGTGGTTCTCCAACGCGCTCGAGCAGTGTGCGAGCCTCGCTGAGGCTCAGCTCTGCGCGCAAGAAGACCTGCTCGGCTCGTTGACTCAGCACGATGCGCTTGGCCAATGTTGCCAGTAGCGGATCCGGGAGCAAAGTCGAGACCGATTGCCTGAGCTGGCTGAGCAGTGTCGTCACACGTTCAGCGCTCTGTGTGTCCGCTGCGTCCAGAAGCACGGTGACACGCACGTCGTTGGCGACGTCGAGCCGCGCGCCCACCGAGTGCACGGCGGCCAGGGCCGACACTTTGGCGCGCTCGTCATCGGCGACGCGCTCGAACCAGCCCTTGGGTACCAGCCAGCTCGCCACGATCGTCCCGTCACCAAGTGCCTTGCGCAGGCCGCTGTGCAGCGGATTTCTGGCCGCGATCGCACCGGCTGAAGCCGCCGTGTTCGCCAGATCGACGAGCTCGCGGAAGTACGCGCCGCCGCTCACGATCAGTGGTCCGTCGTCGCGCGCGGCGAGCTCACCGCCGGCTCCCTTGCGATCGCGCACGGACATGAGCGAGCCGATCGAGGAACGTGCGGGCTCGCCACCGCGATCGCCAATCACGCGCTCGGCGCAGCTGACGAGTGCCTCGGCTTTGAAGTGCCCGGACGCCACGATCGCAAAATCGTTCAGGGATTCGCCGGCCGCTTCCGTTCCAGTCGGCGCTGCTATGGCGAGCCTCTCGATCAACGCCAAGGGATCGAACCCGCAGCGTTGGCTGAGATCGCTCCCGCCGCCGAGACGACTCAGCTGCTTCGTGGCCATCGAGCCGAGGTCACTTTTGCGCAACTGCGCAAAATCACAGGTCAGCTCGAAGGCGGCATCGCGCGGAACCAGGGCAAGCAGACTCGTCGCAGTAGCCCCGAGTGAGCGCGACGAGCGGCTTGTGCCGTGCAGGAACGCGAACGCGCCGACCACGAAAGAGCCGAGCAGGACGCCGTAGTGGATCGATTTTTCGCTCACGCGCGATCGGTTGCCCGTCGTCCGGACTTGGCGCGCCTGCCCTCGGGTCGCGCGGGAAATACGCGGCGATCGACCGGTGTGCGTCGGCCTACGGCGGAGCGCTTACCGCGGCGCTCGCGGAACAGCGCGCGCAGCTCGGCCACGTTGCTCGGGTCGTGCTTCTGGACGTAGTCGGCGTGCGCATCGCAGAGCGCGACCAAGCGATCCTCGATCAGGACGCGCCGAAGCTTGTGCGCTTTGTGGACGCGAGCCCCCGATTTCTTGCCAGCGCACACCTCGCAGCTGCGGATCATACTTTGCGCCTAACGGAACTGGCGAGGCAGGCCAAGTTTTCGGCTAGCCCCGGTGTTTCGTGTGCGTCTCAGCCCAAGCGATCACCCGCTCCTCCGGCTTCTGATTGGTAAAGCGCGCGAGCTCCTGGATGCCGGTGGGGCTGGTCACGTTGACTTCGATCAGCTTCTCGCCGATCAGGTCCAGACCGACGAACCAGAGGCCGCGCGCGCGCAGCCCGTCTGCCATGGCTATGACGATCGCCCGCTCTCGGGCGGTCAGCTCTGTAGGCACGACCTGGCCGCCGGCATGGATGTTGGCGCGGACGTCGTCCTCGCGCGGGATGCGCAAGATGGCGCCCAACGGTTCGCCGTCGAGCAGCAGCACCCGTTTGTCGCCGGCTCGAACCTCGGGCTGATATTCTTGGACCAACGCGAGCTCCGTGCCTTCACGGGTCAGCATGTCCACCAGCGAACGGCTATTTCTGTCGGTTGCGCTCAATACGACCACGCCGGCGCCGCCGGCGCCGTCGAGCGGTTTGAGCACGGCGGTACCGCCGACGGTTTGCACGAAGTCGAGGATCTCGTCGCGCCGGGAGCTCACCAGCGAGCGTGGCATGAGATCAGCGAACTCGAACGCGAATAGCTTCTCGTTTGCGTCGCGGATGCCACGCGGGTCGTTGAGCACGAGCACGCGATCTTTGCACAGCTCGAGCTGCTGGGTGAGATGCAGGTAGCTCGAGTCGAACGGCGGATCCTTGCGGATGAACACTGCATCGAGCGCGGCCAATTCGAAGAGCTCGTCCACGCCGAGCTGGGTGTGTGGCGGCTCTGCCATCACCCGGATGGGGCGCGCGCGCGCAAATACGTCACGCCCCAGGTTCGACAGGTCACGGGGCAGGCAATGCAGACAGTCGTGGCCCCGTGCGAGCGCGCCGCGCATGAACGCAAACGTGGTGTCCTTGTCGGGCGACATGGTCGCCGCGGGGTCCATCACGAACAGGAAGCGCACTTGGCGAGCCTCTCACACGTTCGCGGTTCGTCGCAAACCGAAAGGCTCGACTAGGAGCCTAATAGACTGAGGCTACGAGCTCGGCGCTCTCGTCGTCGTTCAGATCCGTGGCAATCGCATAGCCGACGCCGCGATGCTCAGTCGCCGCAATCGAAACACCGCGTCGCGAGCCGACGTATACCGGCTCGTTGCGCACCACGCGCGGCTCTAGCTTGGCCTCGATTGGAACGCGTGAGGAATTGTAGACGTACAGCGTGACTCGGTGGCCGTCCACGCGATAGCAGAGCGACGCGGCGTGTTGATTGCTCACCGGTACGACGCTGCCGCCTTCCCAACGCGCGCCGTAGTCTTTCAAGCTAGGCACGCGCAACGGGACGCCCACCTCCGGTTCTAGCTGACTCAAGAGCGCGGGTTCGGTTACCTGCGGCCGCTGCGCGCTCATATGATGATCGACGAGCTCCTCCAGCAGCTGGTCGGCGTTGTCGAGCGACGCTGACGTATAACTCTGGCGCTGGGTCGTCGAACGCGAGTTGCCCGTCGAGGCGGCCCAGACGAGCGTGAGAGCCGCCGCGGCGGCAACCGGCACGACCGTACGCCACGACAGGCTGTGATGTTGAGCGTGCTGCTCGACCGCGACGTCGAGCTCGCGTTCGCGAGCAGCCTCGGCCCTGAGCGCGCGTTGAATACGCTCCTGAAACGCGGGCATCACTGGTGTTGCGCTGCGTACCGCACGGCGCATGCTCACGCGCAGCGCGTGGTTTACTCGTACCCGCTCCGTGCAGGCGGAGCAATCGAGCAAATGGCGCTCGATTTCGAGCACCTGATCGGCACCGAGCTCGCCGTCGCCGAAGGCTTCGAGCTGGGCTGCGACCCTGCGACAACCAGAGCTCATCGCTGAGCTCGCTTTCCGCGATATTGCGAGAGTTCGACGACGCTGTCTGCGCTTTCAGTTTCCCCGACCACGGCTTCGGGTCGCACGATACCTAGAGCGCGCGCGTGCTCGACGAGACGCGTCTTGAGCAAGCGACGACCGCGATGCAAGCGCGACATCACCGTGCCGATTGGGCAACCCATGATGTCGGCGATCTCCTTGTACGAGAGCTCTTCCACGTCCGAGAGCACGACGGCGAGCCGAAATTCTTCTGGAAGTTCGTCGAGGGCTTGGCTGATTTCTCGTTCGAGCATCGGCCTGAGCGCCTGCGATTCCGGATCGCGCATGGCCTCCATGGTGGAGGCGCTGATCCAGCCGTCCGCCAACGGATCGGCGTCCGGGCCGTCCAGCACGTTGCGTTCGAGGCCGCCCCGCCGATAGCGGTTGATGAACGTGTTGGTGAGGATGCGCAGCAGCCAGGCACGCATGTTCGTACCGGACTCGAACTGGTCGCGGGCGCGCATGGCCTTGAGCAAGGTGTCTTGCACCAGGTCTTGCGCGTCGGCCGGGTTGCGGGTGAGTCGGCCGGCCACGCCAAGCAGCGCGCCTAAGTGACCAATCGCTTCACTCTCGAAGTCGTTGGCGGCAGTGGCTGCTCTGCGGATCATGGCGTTCTATCCAGCTAACCTACGATCGCGCGAGTTATTCCGTTCCGGTCGGGCCCTTATCGAGCTTTTTTTCCAGCGAATCGAGTCGGTCGTGCAAGCGGCGCACCTCTTGCTCCAACTCGCGGAATGCTTGGAAATTGGGGAGAACGGCGCGAATGCGCTCGTCGATGGTGGTCTGCCACTGTTCCAGTGTCGCGCGAAACCCCTTATTTTCTTTGTTCTGCGACATGTCGTCCTCCTCGCGAGGCGTGGACGCGGGCCCCGGCTCGCCGTCCGTTCCGTCTTTGATAGGCATCAACTTGCCGATGGGGCCCTCGCGCAGCTGCGTGAGGATGCGCTCGCCTCGGTGACGGATGAGCGCTTTCAGTGTCGCCAGCGGAATGCCGCGGGGCTTGGTGCGCAACTCCTCCGAAATAATCAAGGCGAGCGTGACGTCGGTTTTGTCTTCCTTCGTCGCGTTGTCGATGATCTGCACGTCCTCGCCTTCGCGGATCATGTCCGCGATCTGCAGCAGCGTGACGTAGCTCGAGCCCTTGGTATCGTAGAGTTTGCGGTTCGAATAGCGCTTGATCACGCGCCGCAACGCGGGTGGCGTTACACTTTCAGAGCCTTCTCCGCTGGCCATCGTGCTTGCGCTTTGGAACTGTTCAGAGTGACTAGAACGTCCGCGGCGCTGGTCGAGTTACCGGTGCCGACGGCTCATCACCATCACATCAAGCATGGCGCGAAGCGTCAAGCCGGTCAAAGAGGGCCGGCCGGCGGGCGCACCTCAAGCGATTTGGCGCAGCAAACCGCCGTCGTACCCTTCGAGTTCCGACTCGCTCATATCGATCACGAATTGCAGAAAGTCTTCGAAGGAGTCCCTGCGAACGCCGATCTCGTTGACCCAGGCGACGACTTCGTATTCGCCATCAGCGCGCGCAATGCTCGGGTTGAACGCGAACAGCGTGGTCCCGGCGAGATCCGCGCCAAAAGGAATGATGGGCCTGCGCAACATTCGCGACGGGGGCCCCAGGTGCGGGACCGGCGTCTCGGCAGCGTCGAACGCGGCCCGTGCGAGATCCGCGTACATGCGCTTGCCGAGGTTTGCGGTACCCAGCAACGTCGCGCCTTCGAAGAAGCGTGGCCAACCGTCGTGCTCCAATAAAAACGCACGGTAGGAGGGTGGTAACGGAATCGCGATGCGCCCTTCGACGGCAGTGATGGCCCGCTCCGACGCAGCCGGATTCGGTACGAGGCCGAGATCACGATGAGGCGCGGCGCGTAGCAGGTCCGTGTGCACGGTCCTGATACTCGAAATCAAGTTTTTCCAGGTGGCCACTCAGCACTTCCTTGGCGAGGCCCCGCTCTTTCGAGGTCCGCTGGGATAGAGAGCACAGCGCGTGCGTTCCGCCCAAATTTTGGCCGCTTATTTCTAGTCGCACGCCCGATTCAGGTAAGGGGAAAGGTGTGCGATTCCCAGCTTGGTTGGCGATGCTCTCGGGCGCGATGCTTTCCGCGTGTGTCCGGCAATCGCCACCGGATCTCCTCGACGTAACCGACCTCAACCCAAAGACGCTCGAAGTGGGCGATCGAGTAACGCTCGCGGGCAGCGGGTTTCCCGAAGGGCGCGCGGCCCGCGTCACGTTTCGGGGTGACGTATTTCGTGCGGGGCACCCGCCCGAGCGCGACGTGATCTTGTCGGCACCCGCCACTGCTGCGGACCCGCGCTCGGTCACCGTCGTGTTTTCGAACGAGCTGTCGCGCCAGTTTTGCGGCGGCGCAGACGGGATCCACGCCACCTTCCGCGGGGCTGTACAAGCCTCATTTCAAGCGCGAGCGAGCGCGGCGCCGCCCGTCAGCGGGAGCCTCGAAGGAGTCGTGCTGGACGTGAATCCGCCGATTGTCTCGGACACGAGCCTCGCACAACAAGCCGAGGAAGCAGGGCGATTCGCTGCTTTCGTCGGGGTAACTCTGGTGCGTTCGCCGCAACGCGACGTGTTTGTCATCGATACCGTCGATCCGGAGGGCAATGCAGCGCGCGCGGGGCTCCTGCCAGGAACAGCAGTGCTCGAGCTCGACGGCGTTCGCATCCGAAATTTGTCGGATCTCGTCCCTCCGCCGCACGCGCGCTTGTCACATTGGGTGGTCAGCGACAAGGACGACCTGACTCCGCGCACCTTCGCGATCGACAGCGCGGGCTTCGAGTCGGGCTCGCCGAGCGAGCTCGGCCCTGCGGCGACCATCGTCGGGTTGGCGGTGCTGTTGCTCGCGCTGATCGCGTCGCCGTTTGGGCGGGTCATCGGTTGGCTCGAGCGCAGTTTGGCGGAGCGCATTCGCTCGTTTGCCGCGAGCGAACGACGTCGTTCGCTAGTTCTGCCCACGGCAGCGCGCGATTTCTTGCGCGCTCTTGGGCGAGAGCTACCGGGCTCGCCGCTGCCCTATCTCGTTTTCATCTTGGACACGGGCGTGCTCGCGTTGCTCGCTCTTAATCGGCCAATCGTCATGCGCGAGCTCGACATACCGGTCCTCTTTCTCGGCTCGTTGACAGCCTTGTGCTTGGCCGCGCTCGTACTCGGCGGCGCCCGCGACGGCCGGCGGTTCTCTCTCTTTGCGGGGTTGCGTTGCGTCGCCAGAGTGGGGATTTTTCAACTACCGGTGGTCGCGGCCCTGCTGTGTGCGGTCGTGCTCACGGGCAGCTTACGCTCCGATGACATTCTCACCGCGCAAGGTGGCTTGCCTTGGCAGTGGCTCGTTTTCTCGAATCCTCTGACCCTTGGGGTCATGGGGCTGCTCTTGCTCGGGCTCACGCCGGTCATCAGGCGCGGCGACGTTGGGCTCGAGCGCAACGCTGCGCTGATGACGCACTCAGCTGCGCGCGGGGTGAGCCTACCCGAATGGAGTCATTTGGTGATCACCAGTGGCGTGATCGCTCTGGTCTTCCTTGGTGGTCCACGGGTCCCTGGCGTTCCTTTGTACGAGCACGGGGGATCGCTGGCGCTGCAAGTAGGCGGAGCATTCCTTTTTCAGCTCAAGACCATCGTCGTCGCGTTGAGCATTCTGTCGCTTCGCTTGATGACCAGCCACGTCGCGTTGTCGGACGTCGCCGGTCTCGGCCTGCGCTATTTGGCGCCCTTGTCGGTGTTGGTGGTGATGGGTTCCTGTTTGCTCGCCCTCGGTTCGCGTGGTCCTTGGTTCGCATCGTTGCGCGGGCCAATGAGCTATGCCTTGTGCGCCGCGACGGTCCTGCTCGGCTTCCACTCCGTGGCTCGCGTATCGACGGAGCTCGCCTCGGGTCCGGTGCGTCCGTCGGTGAACCCATGGCTGTGAGCTTTCCGTCGCGGCTAGAACGGGCCGACGTCTAAAGTTCGGACGAGCTTGCCCGTTCGGATGGAGCGAAGCCCGTCGACCTGGGCGTCGAGGCAGCTCAATGGCCGACAGTTTCTCAACCTCCGGGCTCAAACCCGATTTGGCCGCGGGTGAAGCGGTCATCCGGCGCATCAGCCAGCGCCCGAGTGAGGAAGCGCGCCGCGAGTACCCGCGCTTTGCCGTCGAGCTCGAAGTGAGCCTCGGCAGCGAGCACAACTTTTACTCCGGCCTGGTCGAAAACCTCTCGGTCGGCGGTGTATTCATTGCGACCCACGTCTCGAAGCCGGTCGGGTCGCTCGTCGAAGTTTCTCTGCGCTTGCCCGGCAGCGAAGACTCCTACGCTATGACCGGGGAGGTGCGTTGGGTTAGGCCTTATAGTGAAGAAGGCGGTATGCCGCCGGGTCTCGGCGTTCGCTTCCTGTCGCTGCCCGCGGGTGCCGAGCAGCTGATCGCACGGTTTCTCGCGCAACGTGAGCCGCTCTTTTTCGACGAGGACTAGCGCTACGACTGCGCTCGCAAGGCGCGTTCTTCGGCACCGAGGGTGGCCACGGCCTGCATGGCAAGATCGGAGATCGCTTGATGCACTTTTGGGCTGCCGGGCTGCTCGAGCAGTTCGCCGAAGTCGACCGGGGCCCCGAACACGACGTGAATCGTCCGGCCCGTGCGATCGAAGTTGCTAAGCACCTGGCGCGGCAGATCGTTGATGAGCCCGTTGATGAAGACGGGAATCACCGGCACCTTTGCCTCTTGGATCACTTTGCCGACGCCGCGTTGCGCGGGCAGGAACGTGTACGGATCGTCGTCGAGTTTGCGGGTGCCTTCCGGATGGATGCCGGCGAACATGCCACCACGACGTAGCAGGTAGGCGAGCTCCTCGAGTGCGACTGGATTCAGGAACGCCTTCTTTCGCTCGCGAAATAGCGGCGGATACATGGCAAAGAAGCTCATCACGCCGTTGACGAGCAGGCCGAGCGGGTGATCGTAGAAGAACTTGGAACGCACCGGAAATACGATGCGATGCTGAAGCCCACGATGCACCAAGTCGCCGAACACCACGTACAAATCGAAAAAGCTGCGGTGATTGGCGACGAGGATGTAGCTCTGCTTCAGGTCGAGCTCGGGCAATCGCTCGCGTCCGTGCACCTGGCGCAAGTGCTTCGTGCAATGGTGAATCCAGCCGCAACCGACTGTCCGTTGGCCATAGCGCAATAGACGCTCCAACAAGCCCGGCTCGAACGTGCGTCGTACGAAACCGATCAACAGGCGCTCGAGCCAACTCAGCCGCTTCTTGCCGCTCTGGACCAGATCCGGACGTTCGACAACGTGGGCTGGCGCCCGAGCGAGCGCTGCTTGTGGCTCAAGCGTCGGCATCGCTGCGATCGAACACGACGTCGATGTAGCCCGGAGCTGGCAGAAACGCGAGAATCGCGGCCATCACACGCTCGGCGATCGGCGCAAGCTCCTCCTCGGGAGCGTTCGTGCAGAGCTCGAGGGTGGGGTGTGGCTCGCGATCCCGCTCGGGATTGAAAGTGCGCGACAGCTTGAAGCTCCGTACCTGAGGCAACTCGTCTAGGCAGGCTTTCAGCGCGCTGTTGAATTCAGGCGACAGCTCGCCGCCTTCGGCCACCAGTGTTTGTTCGTCTTCCCCTGGAGCGAGCGCCCCCACGTAGCCGACCAGCGGCAGCGCGCGCCCCTCGGCGATGCTGGCGAGCTCGTCGCGCAGCAAACCAAGCTCGCTGTCCGAGCCTGGGTTGAGCACGAGCCCGTGTACGTCGACGTCATCGACGAGCTCGAGCGCCATCTCGAGCGCGAAGCGCGCGGGTACGGTGCAAAACTTGAGCGGAGCACCGTCGGTTTGCCAGCCGAGCCGGTGTTCGAGCGGCCCGAACAGTTCGGGTTGGCTGAACAAGACCGCGTGATGACGCTCCTGGTCGTCGAGCAGCATGTGCGGCACGATCCGGAGCTCTCCCTCGATCGGAATTGTTTCGCCGTCCTTGACGCCCGCGATCTCGCGGGCAAGCGGGATGTACAGCTCCCCGGCATCGATGCCCGCGATGAGCGCGCCCACGTCGCGTCGCAAACCGCGGCGCGCGCCCCGAATCAGCGACGTCAGATCGCGAGCTTGCTCTTCGTCTCCGTCCACGCTGCGAGCCGTAACATGTGCTTGCCCTCGACGCACGATGGTCCGGACAGTAGGCTTGGGAGGCCATGGAACGGCGCGGTTTCTTCCCGGAGCTTCAACCTTACAGCAGCGGATACCTCGACGTTTCCTCGGAGCATTCCATCTATTTCGAGGAGTCAGGCAACCCTTCCGGCAAGCCCGTCGTGTTCCTGCATGGCGGACCGGGCGGCGGCACGAGCCCTAAGCAGCGGCGCTTTTTCGATCCGGCGCGCTACCGCATCGTGCTCTACGATCAGCGCGGCTGCGGCAAGAGCAAGCCGCACGCGTCGCTGGTCGACAATACGACTTGGCACCTCGTCGCCGACATTGAGGCGTTGCGCGCGCACCTCGCCATCGAGCGCTGGCAAGTGTTCGGTGGCTCCTGGGGCAGCTCACTCGGCCTGGCCTACGCGGAGACGCATCCGGATCGAGTGAGCGAACTCGTGCTGCGCGGCATCTTCTTGCTACGGCGCTGGGAGCTCGAATGGTTCTATCAGCGCGGGACGAGCCTGCTCTTTCCGGACGCTTGGCAAAAGTACCTCGCGGTGATCCCGGTCGCCGAACGCGGAGACCTGATCGGCGCTTACCATCGCCGGCTGACTTCGGACGACGTGTTCGTGCGGCAAGAGGCGGCGCGTGCGTGGAGCGTATGGGAGGCCAGCACCAGCAATCTGTTGCAAGATCAAGAGTACATTCAGCGCTGCGCGGGCGACGACTTCAGTCTCGCTTTCGCGCGCATCGAGTGTCACTACTTCGTCAATCGGGGCTTTCTTGCCCACGAGAATCAGCTGCTCGATGACGTCACGCGGATTCGGCACATCCCCACGGTGATCGTGCAGGGTCGCTACGACGTCGTGTGTCCATTGCAGAGTGCGTGGGAGCTCTCTCGCGCCTTCCCAGAAGCCGATTTTCGCGTGGTGCCGGATGCTGGCCACTCCGCCTACGAGCCCGGCATCGTGCACGAGCTCGTGAGCGCGACGGAGCGCTTCGCAAGCCGCTAAGTTTCAGTGAAGAATGTTCTTCGGCTATTTGCAGGCGGTGGTAGCTAGAAACTTGCGGAGCTTCGTGGGAATAATGTCCGCTCGATGGATTTCGCGACCGCGTTCGGCACGTTCCGCAGGCTCTTCCTGGGCCGTTCGCGGCGAACCTGGCTCGGGCGTAGCCGAGCGCACGTCGAGTTCCGTGATCTGAATCCGTCTGAGCTCGTGGCGTTTTCGCGGCAAGTCGAGCTCGGTTTCAAGGAGCTCTCGCGCGTGCGCTGGGTTGAGGTGAACGCTCAACTCCGCCGTGTCGTCGTGTCCTTCGAGGAAGAAGCCTACGAGTTGGCGGAGCTCGTGCAGGTGGTGGAACAGGCAGAGCGCACTGCGGAGCTTCACCAGGCCGAGTTCCGGGACGAAAGTTGGGAGCACCCGGCAGACACGGAGACCAGCGAGAGGCTGTGGGTCGGTATCGCGGCTGACGCGATCGGGGTCGTGGTCGGCACCGGCCTGCGCTTTTCGCCGATCCCGGCGTCTCGAGTCGGCAGCACGCTCGCCGCACTCGTCGCCGTTCTGCAATCGACGGATCGCTTGCGCAGAGGCCTCGACGAGCGGCTGGGTCCACTGCGCACTGATTTGATCATGAACGTGACGGCGGCGGCCGCGCACTGCGTCGCGCAGCGCCCCGGCAGCGCGCTGGTGGAAGGGCTACACAAGTTCACCTTGGTACGGGAAGTGACCGCGCGCCGGCGAGTCTGGCACGAGCGCGAGAACGAGTTGTGCGCGGAGCCGGCTCCCTCGCGACCGGAAGACGTGTTGCGCGAGGCGCGGCCGCGCGCGTTGCCGCGTGGCCCGATCGAAGAATACGCCGACCGCGCCTGGATCGTCTCACTAGGTGGTTTCGCGGTCAGCTTCTTGACCACGCGCAGCGTGCAGCGCGCCGTGGCGGCGCTGTTCGGTGGCTTGCCCAAGCCAGCGCGCTTGGGTCGCGACGTGTTTGCGGCGGAGCTTGCGCGCACGCTGGCTAAGCGCGGCGTGTTGGTCGTCGACGCGAGCGCGCTGCGGCGGCTCGATCGCATCGATTGCCTGGTTTTACAGGGCGATCTCGTGACCCGCGATCGCTTGGAGGTCAAGAAGGTGGTGGTGGCGCGCGATCTCGACGCGGTCGAGTTGCGGCAGCGCGTGGTGGCGTTGCTCGACGTCGATCGACCGCTCGACATACGCCGTGACGGCGGTGACACGTTGGCTCCGCTCGGTGTGCTCGATGTCGCGGTTCCGCCGGCGCTCGCTGCGCACACCTTGGTGCTCAGCGGGCGTGGTGGGCTCGTGTTCGGTCTCGTGCGGGAGGGCGTGCTCGTCGCGGTTGCGGAGGTCGAGATGATTCCGCAGACCGGCATCGACGAGTTGATCGCCGCTGCGCACGACGCACAGATGCGCGTGGTGATCGCCTCTGACGACGACTCGGTGCTACAAGGGATCGCGGCCGACGACACGATTCCCAAGGGGGAAGGCATGGTGCGTGGCATTCGTCGCCTACAGCGCGAAGGACGAGCGGTGTGCGTGGTCGCGACGGGCGCGTCGCCAGGCTTGGCCAGCGCAGATTGCGCGATTGGCTTGACTCGCTCCGGCGAGGCGCCGCCTTGGGGCGCGCATTTGATCTGCCGCGACGACCTCTCGGATGTGCGTTTTCTGATTCGCGCTTGCGTATCCGCGAAGCAGGTATCCAAGCAGAGCGTCAACATCGCGCTCGGCTCCGCTACGCTCGGGGCCTTGGTGTCAGCCGGCGGCCTCTTGCCGCTCACTGGGCGTCGCGTGATTGCGGTAGTCAACGCGGCTTCGTTGATCTCGATGGCCAATGGCTTGCGTGGCTCACTGGGGCTCTCGCGACGTGCTCTACCCCCACCGCGCGACCGTACGCCGTGGTACGCGCTCGAGACGGACAGCGTCCTCGCGAAACTATCGACCTCGCGCGACGGCCTTGGTCGCGTCGATATCGTGGTGCGGGCGCGGCGCGTGTTCGCATCTCGCTCTCCACTCGGGGAATTCGCGGAAGCCGTGAGCGACGAGTTGTTCAATCCGCTGGCGCCCTTGCTCGCGGCGGGCGCGGGCTTGTCGGCCGCGGTGGGCTCGTTCGGTGACGCGGCGATGGTCGGCGCGGTCGTGGGCCTCAATTCCCTGATCGGCGGCGCACAACGCTATCGCACCGAACGTCAGATCCGCGAGCTGATGCGTACGGCTCGCAGGCGCGCGGTCGTGCGCCGCGCCGGCGACGTGCTGGAGGTCGAGGCCAGCGAACTCGTGCGCGGAGACATCGTGTTGTTACAAGCCGGCGACGTGGTGCCTGCGGACTGTCGCATCGTCGAGGCCGAGTCACTCGAGGTCGACGCATCCAGCATGACCGGCGAATCCCTGCCGGTGCGCAAGAGCGCGGCGGCGTCGTTCGAGCCGCACGTGGCCGATCGCAGCTCGATGCTCTATGACGGCACATCGATCGCGGCGGGCCGCGCGTCTGCCGTGGTCGTCGCCGTGGGAGACGAGACTGAAGCGCACCGCGGCGCCGTAGCCGCCAAACGCGATGCCAGTCGCGGCGGCGTCGAGCGCCGCATGAAGTCGCTGATCAATCTCACCGGACCCGTCGCGCTCGGCGCCGGCGTGAGCTTGATCGCCGCGGGGCTTTTGCGCGGTCGGCGGCTGGAGGATCTGGTCGGCAGCGGCGTGAGCTTGGCCGTAGCGTCCGTCCCCGAGGGATTGCCGCTACTGGCGACGGCCGCTCAATTGGCCGCCGCGGATCGCTTGTCGAAGCAGGGTGCGCTCGTGCGCAACGCCCGCAGCATCGAAGCTCTGGGCCGGGTCGACGTGCTCTGCATCGACAAGACCGGGACTTTGACCGAAGGTCGCGTCGAACTCAGCTTCATTTCAGACGGCGAGACGGTGAGCCCGCTGAACGAATTGTCGGATTTCGGTCGACAAGTGTTGGCCAGCGCCGTGCGTGCGGCACCGACCGTCGACGCGGGGCCGTCGGATCACGACCCTACCGACGCAGCCCTGAATCGCGCTGGAGCCAGGCTCGGCCCGCTCGATCCAAATGGTGAAGCCTGGGATCGCATCGAGGGCTTGGCATTCGAAGCGGGCCGTGGCTACCAAGCAGTGCGGCTTCGCGCCGGCGACAAGCTGCTAGTCGCGGTAAAGGGCGCGCCCGAAGTCGTGCTGCTCTACGCGAGCGAGTGGCGGCGCGAGGACGGCCTGGTGCCACTCGATCGCGCTGTGCGCGCGGAGCTGTTCGGCAAAGTGAGAGATTTTGCGCGCCGTGGGCTACGCGTCCTTGCGGTTTGCGATCGAGTGCTCGAGCGCGACGAACAGTTGAAACTCGATCAACTCGAGGGCCTGACGTTTCGCGGCTTCGTCGCGTTCAGTGATCCGGTGCGCCCGACCGCCGCTCAGGCGGTCTCGGATCTACGGGCTGCTGGAGTGGAAACCGTAATGCTCACCGGCGATCATCCGAGCACCGCGGAAGCCGTGGCCAAGGAAGTGGACCTGTTGCAAGGGCGCTCGGTACTCACCGGTCCGGAGCTGACCGAACTCTCGGACTCGGAGTTCGATCGGCGGATTTCCGGGATCGGCGTGTTCGCGCGCGTCACGCCTGCTCAAAAGGTACGGGTCGTGCGGGCGCTGCAGCGCGCGGGCCGCGTAGTCGCCATGGTCGGCGACGGAGCGAACGATGCGCCGGCTATCCGTCTCGCCAACGTGGGCATCGCCGTGGGCGCGCAGAGTACTTCGGCCGCGCGCGCAGCCGCCGATATCGTGCTGATCGACGAGCGCATCGAGACGCTCGTGCAAGCCGTGGTCGAAGGCCGCGCGATGTGGGCGTCAGTGCGCGACGCCGTGTCGATTTTGGTGGGCGGCAATCTGGGCGAGATCGCGTTCACGCTCGGTGCGGGTCTCGTCGACGGACGTCCGCCGCTCAACGCGCGTCAGCTCTTGCTCGTGAACCTGTTCACCGACGTGGCGCCGGCGATGGCCATCGCGCTCCGTCCGCCCTCGGTCGAAACATTGCAATCACTCGCGCACGAAGGGCCCGAAGCGTCACTCGGTCAGCCGCTCAATCGACAAATTGCTTCTCGTGCGATCGTCACGGGTGCGGGCGCCAGCGCAGCTTGGGTCATCGGACGCTTCACCGGTTCGCGTGAACGTGCGAGTACCATCGGTCTGCTTTCGTTGGTCGGCGCTCAGCTCGGTCAAACCTTACTCTCGGGGCAGCTGAGCCGTCCGGTCGTCATCACGAGCGTTGCTTCCGCCGCAGCGCTCGCCGCGATCGTACAAACTCCCGGGCTGAGTGGCATGTTCGGCTGCCGCCCGCTCGGCCCCGTGGGCTGGGCAACCACGATCGGCGCGTCTGCCGCCGCGACCTACGCGGCAAGCCGGTTTCCGAGCGTGATCGACAGTGTGATGGCACGCACGCGACTCGATCGCCCCGTGCTCGTGGAGGACTTCGAAGCTCCTGGCACCTGAGCAGGAGTTTTGCCCGCTAGGCTTCTGCGCTGCGAGTCCGCTCGACGAGTTTGCGGAGGGTGCGGCGCAATCGGTCGAAATCGAGGGGTTTCTCGAAGGTGAGGTTTGCGCTGCCCGCCAGAAATTCACGCGTGCGCTCGATCGACGCGCCGCCCGTCATGAACACCATGCGCTGCTCCAGGCCTGCGTGCCTGCGCCGGATTTGCTCGTAGAGGTCCATGCCGCTCATGCCCGGCATCATCAGATCACACATGATGACGTCGAAGGTTTGCCCGGTGCTGGCGATCGCCTCGAGCGCAGCGTTGCCGCTCTCCGCGAGCGCAACGTCGTGCTCGTGCTCGAGCAACGCTTGCAACGAGCGCCCGACCGAGACCTCGTCGTCGACGATCAGCAGGCGACCCCGCGCGGCGGGCGGTATCGAGGGGGGGCGCACGCGTTGGGGCGCGCTGTCGAGCGCGGTCCTCGACGCGGGCAGGCTGACCGTAAACGCGGAACCGCCTTGCGCGCGTGCAGCTGCGCGAATTTCTCCGCCCAAGGCGCGCACGATGCTGCGACAGATCGAGAGGCCGAGGCCGGTGCCGACGCCGATCGGCTTGGTCGTGAAGAACGGATCGAAGATTTTTCCGGCGATCTCCTCGGGAATGCCGCTGCCGTTGTCCTCGATCGTGATCACGACGTATCCAGGCGCGGCGCGCAGCACGACCCGGATTTCCGGGGTGACCGTTGGCTTTTCGGGTAGAGCCTGCACGGCATTCATCAGCAGGTTCAAGAACACCTGCTCCAGCCGATTGGCGTTGGCGTCCACGGGGGGGATCGGCTCGTAGTCGCGTGTCAAAACTGCCCGTTGCCGCAGTTCGTTGCTGGCGATATTGAGCGCGGATTCGAGGGCTACGCGCACGTCGATCGGACGCTTCTCGCCCTCGTCTGCGCGCGCGAAGGTGCGTAGATCACGCACGATGCTGGCCACACGCTCGGCGCCGTGACACGCGTCGCGAACGCGCACCATGAACGCGTCGAGCGCGTTCGGGTCCTTGGCGAGTTTCGGTAGCTCGCGCGCCAAAAATTCGAGGTTCAAGAGTACATACGAGAGCGGGTTGTTGATCTCGTGCGCGATGCCGGCCGAAAGGACACCGAGTGCGGCCATGCGATCCGCCTCGACCAGGCGGGTGTGCATCGCCTTGCGCTCGGTGACGTCGCGCGCAAAAGCGAGCACGGCGGGTTTGCCCTCGTATTCCGTGGGGATCGAGGAGATCTCGACCACTCGTTCACGGCCGTCCGCGGCGACCGAGCGATACTCTGCGGGCTCGGGATGGCGCTGCTTGGTCTCGAACAGGCGGCGGATGCGCGTCTCCGCCATCGCCGCGTCGTCCGGGTGCATGAACTCGATGATCGAGCGTCCGAGCGCATGCGAAGGTTCCTCGAGCCCAAGCAGGCGCGCAGCCACGCCGTTCAAGAAAGCGATGCAGGGGCCGCGCAGAATGACGACGCCGTCCGGCGCGCCGTCGGTCAAGGTCCGAAAGCGCTCCTCCGATTCACGCAGGGCTCGCTCCGCCTGAGCCCGCGCGGCTTCGAGTGCTGAAAGCGCGGGGTCTGCGGGCAAAGCCGGCTTTTCGGCCATAGTCGCTGACTATAGCCCAGGCCCCGCCGCATTCGTCGCAAACTTGGCCCCATCGCGTGTGGCGTGAAAGGGAAAGGGGCATGAAACAAGCCCTATTCGTCGGTGCGGTCCTGGTGCTTGCTACTCAGGCGTGCAGCCTGCATGGCTCGTCGCAAGCAACGGCGCGCGCGCCGCGGCCAGCTCACGTGGACGCGTCTACCAAGCAAGAGGCAGATGCCAAACCGACCCGCATTGCACGCAAAGTGGGCGATTTTGCCGTGCAACGCTTCAGCGGCAGCTACCAGTCGTCTCCGCTCACACTGACCGAGGAGATCGTGGCGCAAGAGGGTGAGCTGTGGGTGATCGACTACACGCTCGAAGATGCCGCTCGCTCGCAAAAGCTCCGCGTGCGCTTGGATCCGAAGACGGATTCGGTGGTACGCGTCTCCCAAATCACCGATGCCGGCGAGCAGCCGAGCACGCTCGACGCCTACGACAAGCTAATGGAGCGCACGAGCTTCGCGGCCGACGTCAACGACGGCCTGCTCAAGAGTGAGCAGGGAACTTGTTTGGTGGGCGTGAACGAGCTCGCGTGCGAAACAAAGAGCTACAAGGTCTGGGTCGGAGACAAGGAAGCGACCTTGAACGTGTCGCACTCTGAGAGCGTTTCGGGCCGTGACGTCGCCGGTGACATCACCGCCACCGATGGCACGTTGCTCTATCGCGCCGAGTTGCTGGAAGTGGGCAGCGCGGCCTCGCCGAAGGGCGACGTGGCGAGTCGCTAGACGCGGCTGGCTCGCAGGGCCGTGCTCGCTAGCCGAGTAGTGCGTCCCGCATACGCTCGAATTGGGCGCGCTCCTCCAGATCGACCTGGCCGTCCACGTAGATGAGCGCGCGCAACGTCTCGACGAAGATGCGGCGGTGCTCCACGGGGACCGCCTTCGGGTCGAGCTCGCCGGGCGAGGGCGCTACGTGCAGCCACGCCTCGACCTCGCCCGCATCTTCCGGCTCAAGCTCGAGCTTTTGCACCAAGCGATGCACGAAAGCGCGCTCCGATTCGGTGACCGTGAGGTCCGTCCACGCGAACGCGCACACGAACTTGAGCAACAGCAGACGCTCTTCGCGCGACAAGGCTTGGAACATGCCCGATGAATCTCACGGCCCGAGGGCCGCCGTCAAACCAGCGTCAGCCATTCGGCACGCGATTCGTCTTTTCCGGTGACCGCGCGCAGGTACGCGCGCTGAAAGAACGCTCCCAGCGTTTTCTTACCGGTCACGAAACGCGTGCCGTCGAGCTCGCGCACGGGCGTCACTTCCGCCGCCGTGCCGGTCAAGAACAGCTCATCCGCTCGCATCAAGTCCTCGCGCGTGAAGGCGCGGATTTCGATCGGCACGCCTTCGGTTTTGGCGATGCTCAGAATGCAATCGCGGGTGATGCCGGGCACGATCGAAGAGGTCTCGTTGTTGGTAAATAGCGTGCCGCCGCGAACGAAGAACACGTTCTGTCCGGTAGCGCTGGCGACGGTCCCGTCTTGATTCAGCAAAATCGCGTCGTCGAATCCGCGATCCATTGCCTCGTGCGCCGCCAGTACGCTGTTGGCGTAGTGACCGCTGGCTTTCGCCATCGTAGGCAGCATGGTGTGGTGAAACTTGCGCCAGCTCGAGATCGTGATGCGGATCCCGTTGCGCAGCGCATCTTCGCCCAGAAACGTGCCGAGCTCGCGCACGGCGATGAAAGCACGCACCGGGCACTCCTTCTTGGGGCGCAAGTCGATCGGCCCGTTCGCGAAATAGGCGAGCGGCCGCAGATAGCCGTTCGACATGCCATTGCGGCGCGTGACGTCGATCGCGCCGCGCGTGAGCTCGTCCGCGTCGAACGGCACCTTCATCCCGTACAAGCGTGCTGACGAGAGCAGCCTCTCGATGTGCTCGCGCACGCGGATCAGGACTGCGCCGCGCCGGGTCGGATAGCAGCGGATCCCCTCGAACACGGCGGTCCCATAGTGCAGTGCGTTTGCGTAGTAGTGCACGCTGAGCGCGTCAGACTCGCGGATCTCGCCGTCCCACCACACGAAGCGAGCGAGCTTCTGACCGCTCGGTCGCGAAGCCGTGAGTCCGTCGTCCTCCGGCACACCGTCGAAGTTTGGCCATTCCTTGTCGAGCGACATTGAGACGATCGTGAGTTTGCCCCGTGATCGGTGGAGCGCGCTAGTCTTCTGCGGAACTGCAGATGTTTTCACGGCGCACGGAGCATGACTCACGGTCGAACTCGATTGCCTCGGCGGTCGCCGAGCGGCAGGCACGCGCGTTGCCGACTTTGGACCTGACGGTCTCGAATCCTACGCAAACCGGATTGCCCTACGCGGAGCGCGAGATTCTAGACGCGCTCGCTGACGCGTGCTGCCTGCGCTACGAACCGCATGCGTTCGGGCTGCCACGCGCCCGAACCGCGGTTGCCGAGCTGCTCCGCGCCGATTCTTTCGACGTCCCGATCGAGCACATTCTGCTCACCGCCAGCACGAGCGAGGCGTACTCGTTCTTGTTCAAGCTGCTCTGCGATCCAGGCGATGAGATCTTGTTGCCGGCGCCAAGCTACCCATTGTTCGAGCATTTGTCGCACTTCGAAGGTGTGCGCGCGGTTTTTTACGAACTCGCTTACGACGGCGCGTGGCACATCGACTTCGACTCGCTCGAGCGCGCGCGTAGCGCGAGAACTCGCGCGATCGTCGTGGTCAACCCCAACAATCCGACCGGCTCGTTCTTGAAGCGAAGGGAGCTTGCGCGCCTCGTGCAGTTTGGGCTGCCGATCATTTCCGACGAGGTGTTTGCGAGCTATGCATTGCTGAATGACCGCGAGCGCGTCAGCTCGCTGCTCGAGCACGCTGGTTCGCTGGTATTTTCGCTAGGCGGGCTCTCGAAACTTGCAGGGTTGCCGCAGCTCAAATTGGCTTGGACGGCCATTCAGGGGCCACGCGTGCAAGTGGCGGAGGCATGCCGCAGGCTCGAGCTCGTCGCGGATACGTTCTTGTCGCCGAGTGCGCCGGTGCAGCACGGGCTCGCAAAGTTGCTCGCGCTGCGACACGAGCTATCGGCGGCTTTGCGGGCGCGCATTGCGCGCAACCTGAGCGCGCTATGCGCGGCGTTGAAGGGTTCTGCCGCTACCCTGCTGCACTTGGAGGGCGGCTGGTACGCAGTCTTGCGCCTGCCCGCATTTTGCGATGAATCGGCGTTCGTGATCCAGCTCTTGCGCGAGGACGGCGTGCTCGTCCAGCCGGGCTTCTTTTACGATTTCCCGAACGGACAGCACGTCGTCTTGAGTACCATCACTCCCGAGGCCGACTTCAGGGAGGGCGTGCGCCGATTGGCGGCGCGCGTAAGCGCCTTCGGCTGATGGGCTCAGGCGGCGCGTTTGCGCCGGCGATTGAGGAGCGTGATGCCCAGGCCGAGCGCGCCCAATGCGAGTGCCGCATTCGACGAAGTCGCGCTGTCTTCGAGCCGGCAGCCACAGCCGCCCGGTTTCTTTTTGATCGTCTCGGCATCTTCCGCGGCGCTAGTATCTTGGTTCGGCGCGGCCGCTTTGTTGCTGCTGTCGTCGCTGGCGGGTTTGTCGTCGCTCTTGGCCTTTGAGTCGTCGTCCGACTTCTTGTCGTCGGCCTTCTTGTCGTCGCCGCCCTTGTCGTCGCCGACTTTCTTTACGTCCGAGTCTTTCTTGGGCTTCTTGTCGCCGTTGTTGAAGACCATGGCTCGGCGATCGATGACCTCATTTTCACCATCGAAAACCAGCGTGGTCGGCACGCCGACCTTGGAGTCGTTGCGGGCGTCGGTGATGGTCACTTTGTACTCGCCCGCTTCGTAGCCGTGCGCGCGCGTCAGTTTGAAGGAGAAGCGCGTGCGCGACTCGATCTTGCCGCTTCCTGAATCCAAAAATCCGACGTCCACGCTCTCGATGATCGGCTGTCGATTGTCGAGCGGCACCTTGCGCTCGACGATCTTGTCGCCGTCCATCATGTCGCGCTCGTAGTAAACCTCGGGTTGAAACTCGAACTTCATCGGAACGTGTGGCACGTCTGGAGCACGCGGCAGGTAGATGGCCAGCTCGAGTCTCCACGCTTTGTCATCGCGCTCTTTGAAATTCTTACTCTTCCACTCCACGCGGCCTGCGGCCAGGGCGAGCGAGCTCAGCAGGAATGCGGAGAGTGCCAGAGCGATGATCGAAAAACGGCGGGAAAAAACGGTTGGGCGAGTCGACACGGTGAACCTCCGCGGCGCAAACTAACACCGAACGCCGTAGCGTCGTGAGCGAAGCCGAACAGACCGAGCTAGCGTGTCGGCTGAAGCGGCTGCTCGCTCGAATCCGGCGCGTCTTCGATCCACGGTGGCGCTGGAATTGTGTCGTGAAGGTCGAAGTCGTCCTCTTCGAGCGTCGATAGCGACTCGCGTATAGGAGCGAGCTTGGGCAAGCCGATCGGCCGCGATGGCTCGGACGCGGGTGCGTCGCTTTCTTCGTTCGTTTCGTTCGCTCGTTCGCTGGACAGCCTCATGCGCGTTTTCTCCCTCAGACTCGGAGGCGTGCTGTGAAGCCTCGAGTCGCCAAAGACATCCTGCCGCTTATCTCGATTTCCTTGCGGCTGACCAGTGCTTTTTTCAGAGGGGCCACGAGTTTGCGCGCAACGGACACGGAAAGGCCGCTGATGTTGGTGAGTTATGGAGCTTGACTGACGTCCAACGTTAGCGGCGCAAGCTCGACGCAACGGAACAATATCGCCTGTTCGGACCCGGGATTTCGTAGATCCTCAGCGCGACCCTCTTCGATTTCTCGGGCAGTGCCCGCCGGAATTTCACGGTCGTCGGCCAGCAATTGCCCGCCTGCGAGCCACTCGATCCGTCGCCGTCGCGTGCGTTCACCTGCAGGCAGCATCGCGTGTCCGTCGAGCGTTAGCAGAGTGAGCTCGGCTTCGTGAGTGCGGAGTCGCAGCTCCGTCTGACAGCCTTCACATGTTGATCGTGTGCTTACGATGTCTCGCCGCGCGCGCGTGACCTCGACGCTCGCGCCGCGCGCGATGCCACGGAGCGCTTCGGGTTTTTCGATCTGTAGCGTCACGACGTCAATGTTCGGGTGCATCGCGAACAACGCGGCGGTGATCTCCTCCGCCGCGCCTTCGACCAACTTGTAGGCACGAAATCTAAGTAAGCACTCGATCTCGCTGGCAACGCGTGAGTAGTCTACGGTCTGCGCGATTCTGCCGCTTTTGCCAGCCAGCGAGAGGTCGAGCCCGAGTTCGAGATGCACGCGCACCGGCTGCGGACGACGTCGCTCTGAAGGACGAATGCCCACGATGCACGCTATCTCGAGACCTGCGATGCGAATCTTGTCCGTCATCTCGCTGTGGCGCCACATTAGCAGGCTGAGCGGCTCGGCGTGAAAACCACGAGGGCCTTGTCGGTTTCGAGTTGAGCCGTTCGATAGGCAGTTGCAGGCGGCTTGGGTCTTTGAACGTTGCCCAAGGCCAACTCCAACAAAAAAGGCCGCGTCAATTCTGGCAGCACGGGTGGGAAGGCGTAGAATGAATCCAATGAAGCGTGTCGGGCTAAGTTTGCTCTTGCTCTCGTTCGCGGGCGTCTTGGCGTGTGGAGCGCGTACCGACACGGATCTGTTCGACGAGGCGTCGGGTGCTGCCGGGAGTGCAGGGTCGTCAGGCGGGCATGCGGGCGTTGGCGGCTCGTTTGCCGGGTCCGGGGCGAGTGCCGGCGCCGCGGCCCGCGGCGGCATTGGAGCATTCGGCGGCTTTGCGGGCTTCGGCGCGTTTGCCGGGCTCGGTGGTTTTGGAGCGATCGGCGGTTTTGGCGGGTTCGGTGGCTTTGGAGCGACCAGCGGTTTGGGTGGGTTCGGCGGCTTTGCCGCGAGTGGGGGAGTCGGTGCGGTCGGGGGTTTCGGTGGCAGTGTCACTGCGGGTGCTGGTGGGTTCTCGGGCGGCGGTGCAGCGGGGTTTGCCGGTGTCGGCGCGGGCGGCGCAGCAGCCTCGGCCGGTTTTGGCGGCTCCTCCGGTGTCGCGGGTGTGGGCGGCTCGCAGTTGTGCGCTGATCTCGTGCCCGGTCAGTGCGGCAAATGTCTGTGTCTGAGTTGCTTCGACTCGGTCGTCGCTTGCGCCACTGATAGCGGCTGTTTGAAGCTTGCCGGTTGTTTGGCGCAGGCAAATTGCCAGACTGATCTCACGTGTATTTTCAACGCGTGCGGTGCGGAGCTCAACATGCAGACCATTCAAGAGGTCCTGCAGCTCTTCTCCTGCTCGCAAATGAGCGGCTGCGGCTGTTAGTGCGTCACGGCGGGGCGCGGTTCAGCCTGCACCACGATCAACGGCCAACGCAAAGGATCGCGAGTCCAGTGCTCGCCGCCGACGGGTCGCGCATCGACGCGAAGTTCGTAGTTGTCGGGAATCGGTGGGACGGGCAAGCCGAGCACGCGCGTACGGTAGCGCGGCGTCGAGGAGCGGTGCACATGAGCGTCCGTGAGCGTCTCCAAACCCGAGGTCGCCACGAGGGCGAAGCGAATCTCGAAGCGCTGGTTGAGCTCCGCGTCCGTCAATTGAAAGTAAGCGTGGATCTCGACTGGCACTAGCGCGTTGGGCGGTGGCTCTACGCCGTGCGGCAAATTGAGTTGCTCAACCACGTTGAACAGCGACACGTTGTTCGACTGTTGGTCCAGGCTGGAGCCTCCGGCCAGTGTGAGCAGGTAGCAGCGCATGCCACGCCTTTAGCATTTGCGGGCCTGAGCCGGTCCGTGAAATCACTACGGTAGGATCGAGCCAGTGGCGAAACGGAGCACCGAGTAGACACCGAGCGCGCACAGGCAAAGGCCCAAAGCGACGGGTGCTCGTCGCGCGCTGGTTGACTGCGGAGCACGCTGGCCGAGTTCGTGGCGAGCGAAACGGGTCGCGATGAACGATGCTGCGCCCACGGCGCAAAGGTAGCCTGCGCCGACGAGCGGAACCCCATGCGTCGTGCTCGACAGCGCGGCGACGACGCTCGGCCTCAGGTCGCTTGCGAGCAGTTCGCCGTTCAGCAGCTGCCAGGCGTAGCCGAAGCCGTGTCCGAGCGAAAACGCAATCAGGACCCAGAGGGCACCCTGTTCGGCGAATAGCAAAGCGCGCGTTCTCGCATCGCTTGCTACGGGCTTGGATCGCAGCATCTCGCGTGCCGCGAATGCCAGAAAAATCAGCCAAAAAATCGAGGCGAGCAGCACCCAAGGCTCTGTCTCGTGAAAGCGGCTGCGCGCGTGGCCGTTGTGCGCTGAAATGGCCTGACTAACGAAGTGCACGACAAAAAGGACGATCAAGCCCGGCCGCGCGAGCCGCGCGACGCGGCGACCGACGAGCCCGGGCCATTCGCTTGACGGGGACGGGTTCCGCGCTTCACGCTGGTCGGACACGATCCGCATCATATGCCAACGCGCCCTCGAGTCCGTTTCCTTTCGCTCGCTCGTCGACTGACGGTCTTGTTGCTCGCGCTCGCGTGCTCGGGAGGTAGCAAGCAGGTACGTCCGGAGGCAGGGCTGGCCGAGAGCGCAGCCTCGCAAGCTGCATTTCGCGAGCTGCGGGTCGCGTGGTATGCCGCGTCGGCGGAAGAGCGCGCTCGCCTCGAGCCGAAACTACGCGAGTTTTTGGCGCAGTTTCCTGGGGACCGACGGGCCGACACCGTGCGCCTTTGGCTCGCGTGGTCGTACACCGATCGCGGCGCAGTCAAGGCAGCCCTCGCGCTCGTAAAGGACGTGCAGAGTCGAGCGGGGAGCGTGCGAGACTTTGCGGCGGTGGTGCACGCGAAGATCCTGCTTCGTGAAGGGCAGCCTGAGCAGGCGTTGCGCGTGTTGTATCCGCTGGCCGGCAAGATCATCGACCCAGACGAGCGCCTGTTGTTCGGCGAGACGCGCTTGCGTGCGGCCGCAACCGCGCGCCACTTCGAAGAGGCCATGCAGGCGGCGCAGGAGCTCCTCGCGCGAGCTACGACGGAAACACGGGCAACGGCGGAGAGCGCGCTGCGCGAGGTCGCGCAATCGGCCAAGAAGGACGATTTGGTCGCCAGCCTGATCGAGCTGGATCAAGCAGCGGCACACGACAACGATACGGAGCGCGCTGCAGCGCGTGACTGGCTACGGCGCTTGCTGCGGGAACGCTTGACCGAGCTGGCGATCAGTGGGCGTGACGCGGCGCTTGCCCGATCCTTGATCGACTCAGCTCGTGGCTCCGAGCGTGGCGGCGGCGATGCTCCCTTGGCGGTCGTAGCCAACGGCGGGCGAACGCTCCCGCAAATTGCCGGACGCGCGCTCGGGCTCGTGCTCGCGATGTCCAATGCAGACGTACGCCGCCGTTCAGTGAGCGTGGCGGCCGGCGTTTCACGCGCGCTCGGCCTGCCCGACTCACTCTCCGACGCGAAGGGCGTGCGCCTATTGACACAGGACGACGCAGGCAGCGCCGCTGGTCTGCTGAACGCGATGAGTGAGCTTGCCGCCTCCGGCGCTGCGATTCTGGTGGCGGGCATGGACGGCGAAATGGCGTCACACGCCGCGCGCTTTGCGCAAAATAGCGGGGTTGCGCTGATGCTGATCGCGCCACCGGCCGACGCCGCGCTCGTTTCACGCAACACGTTCTTGCTTGGAGAAGGTGCTCACAGCGAGGAAGCGCTCGCGCTGAGCGAGCTCAATCGCCGCCACCTGGCTCGCTTCGCGCGCATCGACAACGGTGCTAGCGCGTGCGATCCGACGGCACCCGCGCCGCGCTTCGCGATCGACGAGTGGCGTCGGGACAAGGTCTTGGCGCTACTGATGTTCGGCGACGCCGGCTGCGCGAGCGATCTCGCGGTGGAGCTGCGCAAGGCGCGCTTGAGCGTTACGCTCGGTCTGGGGCTGGAGGCGAGCCAGCTGCTTGCGACCGGCGAAGTCAGCAACCCGAGCTTTGGCATCGGGGCAGGTAAATTCCCTCGCGTCGAGCCAGCGCAAGGCGGGACCGGCGCACTGCCCGGGCTCGCTCCGCTCGATTGGTACGAGGCTCTTGGCCACGATGCCGCGGCCCTGGCAGAAGTCGCCTTGGCCGGATTTCCAGAGGGAAGCGTCGTCGAGCCTCAGCAAGTAGCTGCTCTTCAGCGACAGGCCTCGCGCGAGCTAAAGAGCGCTCACGCGGATCTCTGGACGACCGACGAGCGCGGCTTTTCCGCGGATGGCATCCTCCCACGAACACTACGTGTGATAAGCAAGAGCACCGCTCCGTTGCCGTGACCGAGTTCGCACTTCCCACCCGCCGCGCCACGCAGCAACTCGCGCGGCGGCTCGCGCCGCTGCTAGCGCCAGGTGATCTCTTGATCCTGGACGGGCCGCTCGGCTCTGGGAAGACGTTTTTCACGCGTGCCTTGTGCCGAGCACTCGGGCTCCCCGCATCACAGCGCGTGCCGAGCCCGACCTTCACGCTCGTTCACGAGCATGCCACCGAGCCGCCCGTCGCTCACGCAGATCTTTATCGGCTGACGGGCCTCGAGCAAGTGCGTCAGCTCGGCCTCGATGCGCAGCGGGATGAGGGTCGTCTGCTCGTGGTGGAGTGGGGTGAGCCGTATATCGAGCTACTCGGCGGCGACGCGCTGATCCTCAGGCTTTCGCTCGACCCTCGCAGCGCGCGTTTCAGTGCAACGGGACCACGCTCGGCGCGTGTGCTCGCGGCGCTGTCCGCCTAAACCGGCTCATTTTCGAGAGCGAGCGTCCAATGCGCCCCGAGATGATGCTAAGCGTGCGGAGTGGCTGAAGAGGAGCTGTCGGAGAGCGAGTCGCCAGGGCTCGCTAGCACGCTGTTCGGGCCAGCACTGGCAGCGCTCGAGAGCGTCGGACAAGTGCTCTCGCTGACTGCGGAGACCATTGTCTGGGCCATCCGCCCACCGTACCGAATCGCTCAGCTGTTCAATGCGATGGAGTTCATCGGTGTGCAATCGGTGTTCATCGTCTCGTTGACCGGCATTTTCAGCGGGATGGTGCTGGCCTTGCAGACGGTGCATAGCTTGCGCCAGTTCAGCGCCGAGGGCGTGGTCGGCTACATCGTCGCCGTTTCGATGACCCGCGAAATCAGTCCGGTCTTCGCCGCGTTGATGGTTGCTGCCCGTGCAGGCAGCGCGATGGCGGCTGAGCTCGGCAACATGCGCGTTACCGAGCAGATCGACGCGATCGTGACGATGGCCGTGAGCCCGGTACAGTATCTGCTCTCGCCGCGGCTGTTGTCCGGCGTCTTGATGCTGCCACTGCTCTGTATCCTGTATTCGTGCGTCGGTATGGTGGGGGCTTGGATCGTCGCGGTTCAGTGGCTCGGCGTGGACCCAGGTGTTTTTCTGCACAACCTCGAACGCTTGGTGCCCGGCGACTACTTCATGGGCCTGATCAAATCGGCCGTGTTCGGCTTCTTGATCGCCGCGATTTCGTGCGCGCGTGGCTACTACGCGTCCGGCGGTGCCAAGGGTGTGGGGGAGGCGACGACGCGCGCCGTGGTGCACAGCGCCGTCGCGATCTTGATTTTCAACTACCTGCTGACGAGCTGGCTGACGACGGACGAGATGGGTTGAGTCACCTACTTCGCCGCGCCCGGCGAATCGTTGGTGGGGCTGGCGATTTCGTGCGTTACCACGCCTTGCACCTTGGCTAGCGCGCGCAAGACGTCTTCCGGTGATTCAGCCGCTTTTTTGGCGTTCTTTTTGGCTGCCGCGCGCGCCTCGGCAACCGGTGGACTCGCGCTGACGGCCGTGACGAATGCGTCCAGGCGCTCCGCCTCACCGTTGCCGTTCACGTCTACGATGACCAGCTTGCCCGGAGCGTGCCCGAGATCGTTGCGAAAATCGTAGATGGCTCCGACTACGGTGAGCTGTCCGGATTGCACCCGTTTGCCAAATCGTTTCAGCGCGTTCGCGACCTGCGTGTGCACGTTGGCGACGCTGGCGTCCGCCCAGTGTTGCGTCTCGTTCTTGGCTGGGCCGGGCTTCGGCACTTCGATCCCCTTGAGTTCCGCTTGCAGGGACTTCGGGAGTTTCGATTGGTCGCCCATGGCGGCGCGCACGGCGTCGCAGCCCGTATGACCGATGATCAGGAGCAGCGGCGTGTTGAGTTGCTCCACTCCGAACTCGATCGACCCCGCACTGCTGTCGATTTGGTTGCCCCAATTGCGAACCGTGAAATCGTCGTTCTCGGGCGTCACGTCCCACGCGCCGCTTTGCACACGGGCATCCGAGCAAGTCACCACGGTGGCGCGGGGCAGCTGCACGTCCGCAAAGGCCGCGAAGAATTTCGAGCCGTGCTCCATGTATGTTTGGTTGTCCTCCAGAGCGTCCTTGAGGAACGAGCGCGTGAGCGACAGCGGTTCGACCCTGGAATTCTCCCAAGCGAAGGGCACCACGTACTTTTGAGCGCCGTTGTCCTCGTGGGCGTCGCTCGCCGCCGCGGCGTCCTTCTTGGTTTCGGCGCGGGTCAATTTCGAGCTCTTGTGCGGCTGTTCAGGCGCGGCCTCTGCGGGCTGATGGCAAGCGGCCGCGCCGAGTAGGAGGCACGGAGCGAGACAGAGGAGCCGCAAAAGTCCCATGTGCTTCTGAACGGCCGCTCGGTGCCACACTTGAGGAGCCGGATTTGTTGGCGAAAACCAGCAATTTTGCCGAGCTATCACGGCTCGCCGCTGGCTTTCGCTGATTCATAGCTAGACTCCGGCCCTCCGTGGACGCCGCATCGAAAACCGAGCCGACGAGATCCGACCAGAGCGGACCGCAGCGAGTGCTCGGCGTCCGGTTTCTTCGGCTGACGAGGATTGCGGGCGTGAGAAAGTGGGCCGGCCCACTCCTACTGCTTTTGCCGCTCGTGATCGTGCTGTGCGTCGATTTCGCGCACCGCGCGGCTCGGCTCGCCGAGCTCGACACCTCCTATCGCTGGCTGTACGCGAGTGCGGCGCTCGAGAGTCTGGTGGTTTGGGCGGTGCTGCTGCACGCAGCGAGTCGGCGACGCGGGGCTCTGCGCTGGGTCGCCGCGATCCTGTTCGTGATCTCGTTCACCTTCGCGGTCGGCGGGCAAATTTATTTCTTTTCGCAATACAACGCGTACTTGAACGTGGATGTTTCGCTGTTCGCGTCGAACTTCAAGGACAGCGTCATCAATCAACTGTTCGCCGATCTGCGCAACTACTTGCGCGCGAAGACACCGCCATTCCTGATCGCGCTGCTGCTGGTCTGGCTCGGACGGCGCTGGCTCCGTCCACGACGAGCCCGCGCGCGCGTGACCGGCATCTTGGCGCCGTTCGCGTTGGTGGCTGCGTTCTTCATCCCAACCCAGCACCGACACTTACAAGCCGCGACGCCAGACGTGCTCTATCTGAACGCCGTGGGCGGCTTGCTCGAGACGCAATTTGGATTGAGCGAACAGTCGAATCAGCTCCGCCCCCGCGCGCGGCAATCGCTGCCGGTGCCGCTGCTCGTGCGCGCCCCCGGTCCGGAGCGCAACGTACTGTTCGTCATTCTCGAGAGCGTGCGCGCCGACAGCACCTGTATTGCGTACGATCCGGATTGCCAGCGGACAGGCGCGACGAACCTGCTCTTTCCAGGGCGCTTTCCGTTCTCCCAAATGCGCTCGATGGATTCGACGACGGCGGCGTCGTTGGCCG
>DASXKQ010000350.1:0-19458 GCA_036496745.1 Polyangiaceae bacterium | reverse complement strand
GTCCGCTTGCTTCAGATGTGCCGCGGCGCTGCCGAGCTCGTATTTCGTCTCCGGCGTGGAGTGAATCGTGTCGGCGTCTTGAAAAGCGCGCAAGGTTTCGAGCCAGGCCGCGGGCTCGTCGTGATCGAGCGCGAGCTCTTTGGCGGCGACTGCGCGCCGCAGGGCGGCGTCGAAGCCGTCGGCCCAAGCACTGCTCGCGAGCAAGAGCGCGAATGCGAGCGCGCGCGTGGCGCCGCGTCGCTTCATTGACAGCGCTCGGCCAAGCACAGGTGACTCTCGCATTCCGCGGAGCGCTGGCATGCGCCGCCCGCGGGGCGCAGCTTGAGCCCTTCAGGCTGCGCGGAGCGCGGCGCGGCGACGGCGGGTGCTGCGCCCGAGCGCGCCGCGGGCTTGCCTCGCACGGCGCTCGTGGGTGAGGGGCGCGGGGCGGCGACCGCGGGTGGCGCAGATGGCGGCGGCGCGATCGGCGTGACCTCGGGTTGCGCTGTCCCGAGAGCGGAGTTGGCGGGCGCAGTCGTTGCAGGCGTCTCGAGCGCGGCGGGCTCGGACGAGGGCGTGGGTTGCGCCGCGGTCGGCGTACTCGCTGCGCTGGACCTAACCGGCGACCACAACAAAAGACCGACCGCGCAGAGGGCTGCCCACGACAGCGCAAGAGCCGCCGCCATGCGGCGCCCGCGCGGACGCTCCGCAGCGTTCTCGACTGCGGCGGGGTTGGGCGCGACGGCCGCGAGCGCGTTCGCCGAAAGCGCCGGTGCAACGGGTGTCGGGTTGCCGAGCGCCGCCTCCAGCGCGCTCAGCTGCTCGGCGACGTTGTCGAAACGCTCCTCCGGCGCGCGCGCACAGGAGCGAAAAAACCAGCCGTCGAATGCCTTGTTCAGTCCCGGCGCGAGCGCGCTCGGCGCCGCGAGCGGATCGTGCGCGATGCGCAGTACGAGCTCGGGGCCCGTCTTGGCGGAGCCGAAATATTCCGTCTCGGTGAGCGCGCGGAAGGCGAGCAACCCGAGCGCCCACTGATCGCTCGCGGGACTCGCGCTCGCGGTCGCGCGCAAGAGCTCGGGCGCCATGTACAGCGGCGTGCCGATCACGTTGCCGGTCGTGGTGCCCGCCCCGGTGAGATACTCGGCGGCGGCCTCGGTCGTGAACTTGGCGATCCCGAAATCGCACAGCTTGGCGAGCGGAGCGCCGTCCTCGTCGCTGCACAAGAAGACGTTGCTCGGTTTCAAATCGCGATGCACGATGCCGCGCGCGTGCGCGGCGGACAGTGCGCGCCCCACCTGCTGCAAGAGCCAAACGAGCTCTGCCTTGCCGAGCGCGCCGCGCGTGGTCAGAAAGTGTTCGAGCGTGTAGCCGTCTAGCCGCTCCATCACGAGGTAGGGCAGCGGCTTGCCGTCGTGCAGATAGCCGCCCTGCGCGTCGACCACCTGCGCCACGTGGCGCGAGCTCAACGCGCTGACGGCGCGTGCTTCGCGCAAGAGTCGCTCGGCCGCGCCCGAGTCGCCGCTCAACTCGGGGCTCAGCGTTTTGAGCGCGAAATGCCGCAACGATTGCACGTGCTGCACGCTCCAAACCGCCCCCATGCCGCCGCGCCCGAGCTGAAACTCGACCTTGTAGCGCCCGTCGATGACCTGTCCGCTCAAATCCGCGTTCACGGCAGGACCTTCCCCGGATAGCGGTAGATGCCGGTGCCGTTCGCCGTCGGTTCAGCGACATACAACGTGCCGGCCCACACTCGCGGCTGCAGCCAAGGTTTGTAGCCGCTCGGCTTCAACGTCGCGCTCAGGCGCGTGGGCGCGGCCACGCCCGTCGCCGTGATGGTCACCGCGAAAATGCCGCCGTTCGCGTAGTACACATATTGGTCACCGTAGAGATAGCCGTAGAGCGACGGCAAATACGCTGCGGGTGTCACCGTATTGCTGGCCGGGCAGTCCGCAGGGGCGGGCAGCGCCGCGATCGCGTCGTACAGCTCGATGGCTTGCCCGTCCGACAAGCGCACGCGCAAATCGCCCTTGCACGGGAAGGTTCCGTCGGTCGGGCAGACATTGAACAAGAGCGCGTCGGCCGTCAGTTGCTCCGCGTGCGTGTAGATGCCCATGTTGTCGGGCACGTTGAGCCACAATTTTCGGAACGAGGTGGTGCCCTTGGCCGCGGCCCAGTAGCTCAAGCCACCGTCTCCGAAGAACGTCCAGGAGTCGGCGTTTTCCGCGTAGGCGTACAAGCCCGCCGGCACGTCGGCTGCGTTCATCTCGAGGACCGGGTCCGCGGGCGGCGCCCAGCTCCAATAGTTCCCGGCAGAGTCCGACAAGGTGAGCGTGTCGCCGAAAGCCCATGGCGAGCTGCTGAATCCCGCGGGCAGCGCGTTTGCCAGCTGGTTGCCGTCCGTGTCGTACACGGCGTAACCGTCGGCCTTATTTTGAACGACGATCAGATCGTCGGTGATCTGCAGGTTCGGGCCGGCCTCGTCCGCGCTGCGGTACACGACGAAGTCGAACGTTTTCGTGACCGAACCGTCGTGGCTCGAGAAGCTCAGATACGCGACGTCCGCGCTGTCGACCCAATACACGCCGAGCTCGTTGATGGCGGACCACGAGTCCGTGATGTCGACGCGATTGTCGTCGCCGATCAACGTCGTGCACGAGCCGAGATACGGCGCCCCCGCATCGTCTCCTCCGCTGGTCCCCGCATCGCTCCCCGCGTCGGCCCCGCCACCCGCGTTGCCACTCGCGCCCGTATCCCCACCCGCGCCCCCGCTCCCACTCGCCCCCGCATCCCCACTTACATTCCCACTCCCACTCGCGTTGCCACTCGCCCCCGCATCTCCACCCGCGCCTCCGCTCCCACTCGCGCTCATCCCCGCCGAGCCCGCCCCCGCCTGTGCGGCCAGCTCCGGCCCAACGGCTGCTCCGTGGCATCCCCATAAAAACGCGGCCGCCAACCCAGGCAAGAGCCCCGCGATTCGCCTCGAAGCCGGCATCGACTGGGCAGTCTGCCTCAGTCGGCCGAGCGCGTCACGATCGCGCCGGAATCCGCAGTGTTGAGGCCGAAATCCGGATTGAGTCGCGAGGATTTGTTGGAGAGTGGGGGTCGCCTCGGCGCCGCTCGCATGCGCAGAGTGTGGTCCGTCACCCGGTACCTCTGAGCGAGCTGAGCTCTGACGAGCGAGGCGTCGCGCGACAGGCTCCCCGAAAAAAAATCGCCAGCGGTCGCCGAGCCGCGTAGGGAGCGCGTGCTGCGCGGCGTCTACCGTCCGCTGCGACTGGCTGGTGGGAAACGTCGAAAGGTTCACGATGAAGATCCACGCCAGCGTGCTGCGCGCGCTCGTCTTGTTTGGAAGTTTGGGCTTGTGTGCGTCGGCCGCCGCCGAGCCGCGCCGCGACGATCGGCATGACGATCAGCGCGGTCGCCGCGACGATCACCGCGATCGCCGCGACCAACAAGCCGCGCCGGCTCCCAGCATCCCCGTCGCGGAAGCGCCTGCTGCGCCCGGCGCGGTCGCTCCCGCCGCTCCCGACCCGCAACTCACGCAGCGCCTGCGCGAAGCCGAGCAACAACGCGAGCGCGATCGGCGCAACGGTCAGAAAGACAGCCGTGCTTGGAACGACGGCCGCTCGCAACGCGCCGCGACGCATCGCCAGCAGCTCTCGAGCACTTGGGGCAGCCTCGTCAACAACCCCGACGCCAAGGCGGAGCTTGCGACTCACGCCGATCGCATGGCGCGCCTGCACCGCATTTTGGACATCGCCAACGAGAAGGGTGACACCGCGCTCGCCGCGCGCGCTCAAGCCGATATCGACGCCGAGATCGCGCGGGACTCGCAGGTGATGCAGAGCATCCGCGCGAAAGCGGGGGCCCAGTGAGCGCGCGCTTTGCCCTGGTGGGCTTTGCGCTCCTGGTTTTTGGCTGCAACCACGACAAGCCGAGCGACGCGGCAGCCACGGCCAGCGCTGTGGTGAGCGCGGCGCCGGCCCCGGCGAGTACGGACGGCACCGCCCAAATCCCGACGGAAGAAGACTACGAGGAGCACGCAACGAGCGCGATCTCGACGGCAAACGCGGCGACCGAACTCAGCCAGATCGAAAAAGAGATCGGCAAGTAGCGCGCGGTCATCGCTCGAGCGGCATTAGTCCTGACAGATCGAACCGCAGATCCAGCGGAGGCCCTGACCTAGATCGGCACAGCCGCAGTTGATGGAGCAGCCTCCCGGACCGCAGGTGTCGTACATGGTCTGGCAGCGCTGGTTTTGCAGCTTGCTGAGATCCGCGTTGGGGCCGGGACACGCCACGACGCCGTCACCGCCGCTGCCGGCTGCCCCGCCGCCGACCGGCTCGGTTTTCGTGACCTTGCCACCACACGCGAACGCGCCCACGACGAGCACGGTACCCCACGCGAACAGCACCACCTTCATTCGGCTAAAGCTAGCATAAGCCGGCCGGAAGCCAGCATCTCCGTCGATAGACGAGCGCGAGGCGCCCGACTCGGCTAGGCTCCCGCGGGTGATTCATTCAATACGCCCTCGTCGAGTACTGGGCGTGCTTCGTGGTTAGCGAAAGCTGCGGCATCTGCGGGGGCGACGGCCGCATCGGCAATTCTTTTGGTCTCACGACGACCTGTCCCAATTGTCACGGCTCCGGTCGGCGCGGGGACGCGGCGGCGCTGTTCCGCGACGTAACCAAGACCAAAACGCAGCCGCGCGGCCCGAACAAGGGCGTGGCGCCCGTGAAGCAAACCTGGCCCACGACGGTCGACGGCGGTCAGCTAGCGACCGAGATCACCAACAGCGCGAGCTGCTCGAACGACACCAAGGCCAGGCTGATCCGTGAGATCATCGAGCATGAAGGCACCCATGGCCTTTGCACGAAGACCTTTCTGAAGAAGGTCAGAAAACAGTTTCGACCGGTCGGCGCTCCGTAGTGTCCTGAGTCTGCAATTCGTCGCCGAATTGCAGACCGCCACTTCAGGGTTTGGCCGTTCGCGCCAAGTGCGCGGTCGATTCGTGTCAGCCTTTTTGCGCGACTAGACGGAGAGTCGGCGTCAGATCGAGATTGCGCATTTCGAGCAAAGCGAGCTGAAATGACAGCGTGGATTCGGCGCCTTGGTTCTCGTTCACGCGCTCGGCGTGGAGTCCGTCGCGACAGCCGCCGGTGGCCGCGTCATACAGCGCGCGCTGCAGGTGGTTCTGGCCGAGAAACCAGCCGAATGTGTGCCGCGCATAGCGCGCCCAGCGCTCGTCGCCCGTAGCCCGTCGCGCCTCGAGGCAGGCCGAGATCATCGCCCACGCCTCGATCGGTTGTTGGTCGAAGCTGGCCTTGCTACCGCCGCGCGGGTAAAAGCCGTTCGAACCGATCGGCGAAAAATCGCCGTCCTTCAACGACTGCACGGAGACCAACCATTCGAGCGAGCGAAGCCCGACGGACCTCAGTTCTTCGTCTTCACTCAAGGCGCCGGTCGCGATCAGCGCCTGCGACAAGCGCGCATTTTCGTAAGTGGCGGACTCCTCGAACCACGGCCAGTCACGCGTGCTGGCGCTCTGATACACGCCGAGCAGGCGTTCGGCGAGCAGCCTGCGCTGAGACTCGACGTTGGTGTCACCTTGAAAGGCGCGCAAATACTCGCCGATGCCGAGCAGCCCGAACGCCCAAGCGCGTGGGCTTCTGAGCTCGGACATCGCAGGCAGCGCGCGGTGGAAGAGCACGCTGGCCAGGCTCTGTTTGCCGGGATCGCGCGAGCGGCCGACGACCGTGCCCAGCGCCCACACACCGCGACCGTGGCTGTCTTCCGAGCCCGAATATTCGGTCCAGGAGCGGCTGTAGTTCATGAAATTGCGAAACCGCCCGGTGGCTTCGTTGAACGCATGGCTGACGAAAGCCAGGTAGCGCGACGCCAAGCGGTGCACGGTTTCGATGTCGTCCGTACCCGCGTCTTCGACCAAGACCATCAAGAGCAGCGCGCGCGCGTTGTCGTCGAGGCAATAGCCGTCCTCGTAGCGCGGGATGCTGAACAGAGCGTGTTGCAACATACCGGTGTGATCGGTCATCTGCTGGACATGTCGCAGATCCGTCTCGGGAAGCTCCGCGGGTCGCTTGGCGAGCGTCTTGGCGTCGAACGCCGAGCGTCGCCGTACGGCGTACTCCTCGCGCGCACGGCTGAAGGTTTCGTAATAACGCTGAGCGACCCGCGGCCAGATCATGTCGCGGCCATAGTGTGCGGCGCGCGCGGCCATCGCCGAGCGCTTCGGCTCGTCGCCGAGCAGCTCGTTGATTGCGCCGGCGATGGCTCCCGGATCGCGCCACGGGACGATCAGCCCTCGCTCGTCCGCGAGCATCTCGCGCGCGTAGGCATACGGCGTGGAAATCACGGCTTTTCCCGCGCCGACGGCGTACGCGAGCGTCCCCGACGTGGCTTGTTCCGCATTGACGTAGGGCGTGACGTAGATGTCCGCGGCCGCCAGAAATTCCGTGAGCTCAGTCTGCGCCACGAAGCGATCGTGAAAAATGACGTGCGCGTCCACGCCGAGCCGCTCCGCCCGGGTCTCCAACGCGAGCCGATAGGTCTCGCCCTGTTGCGCCTTGACGTGCGGATGCGTCGCGCCGAGAACGATGTAGAGCGTGTTGGGAAACTTCGCGATGATCGCCGGCAGTGCGTCGATCACGAACTCGATGCCCTTGTCCGGCGATAGTAGGCCGAACGTCAAAATGACGGATTTGCCTTCGACGCCCAGCTGGTACTTGCTGCGCCGCGCCGGTGGGGAGGCCGGGATGCCGTGTGGGATGACGTCGATCTTGCGCTCCGGCACGCGATGCACGGTGCGCAGCAGATCCGCGCCGCGCGTGCTCATCACCACCAGCCGCTCTGAAAGCTCGCTCAGTTCGTCCATCACCACGCGCTGCAGCTGGCTCGGTTCGGGCAGGATCGTGTGCAGGGTGGTGACGATGGGCATGCGCAGCTCGCGCAGCAGCGTGAGCACGTGGGCGCCGACTTTTCCGCCGAAAATCCCGTACTCGTGCTGCAGGCTCACCACGTCCGCGCCGTTGACGTTGAGAAAGTCCGCCGCGCGCCGGTAGGAAGCGATGTCGCTCTCGGCCAGCTCGAAGCGGACCCGCTTGGGGTAGTCGTGAGATTGCCCGGGATCGTTCATGGCCAGCACGAAGCAATCGACCTCTGGTAGCTCCGTGGCGATCGCTTCGCTCAGGTCGGTGGTGAACGTCGCGATGCCGCAGCGCCGGGGTAGGTAGTTACCGACCATGGCGATCGCTCGAACTGCTCTGCTGGTGTCAGAGGGCTCCATGATGTCTCCCAGCCAGGCGCCTAGTGCAGCGAGCTCGTCCCCACTACTTGGAGCCGCGCACTTGTTTGGCGACCGCCGCAGCCTGCTTTTTGCCCTTGCTCACGTCGCTTTGCTTCTTGTTCTTATTTTTTGATTTCGGAGATTTGTCGCCCATGTGGATCACCTAGAGGTTTGGGATTGTCGGTCTGCTAAGAATCGATATTTCTTAATGTTTGGCTACTGGCGGCGTGGACTTTTTCCAACACTGCGCGCAGCGAGTAGCGAGCAACATGATGCGCTCCTTGCAATGAGGGCACGCACGCGTTTCTGGCTCGGATTCAGGGGCGATCAGCGGGACGAGCTTGTGCCACGAGATAGCCAGCTTGCCCGCGTCGGCCAGACCCGACACATGCAGCTCCACCTCCGCGATGGCCGCGCGCAGCTTGCTACGGGCAGGAGCCCCGGACATCGAATCGCTCATCGCTAGTCCCTTTTCTGGAATCCAGCCGGATTCCGCATGTCTTTCACGCAGAGGCTCGCAATACGCACGCATCTGCGCGTCGACGAGGGATTCGATCCCTGCTTGAGTTCGTGAGGGCTACAGCGATGTTCGCGACCTAGCCCGAAGTTTCAGCACCGTAGCTCGCATCGCCTCAAAGGTCAAAGGGCCGAGGGGATCGGGCGCGCTCACAGCACTCGCAAATGTTCTGCGAGCCGCTCGAGAAACGGCAGCTCAGCGGGGTGCAACGCGCTCGCGGCCTCGGTGTTCGTGAAGAAGCGTGCGCGATCGACCTCGGGAAACTCGCGCTCGACGCCCGAGCGCGGCGGCCACTCGAGGCGGAACGTGTTGCTCACCAGCTGTGCCACGTCGAAGTCGCCCTCGAGTGCCCACGCGTGGATCAACTTGCCGCTCTTGTTCCTCAAGCTGCCGAGCGGCAGCGGCACGCCGGCGGGCGCGTCTCGTCCGAGTTCCTCTCGAAACTCGCGACGTGCTGCGCTCAGCAAATCTTCTCCGGGTTCGAGCTCGCCCTTGGGCACGAACCAGGCGCCTTGATCCTTGTTCACCCAGAACGGGCCACCGGGATGTACGAGTAGCACCTCGAGCGCTGGGCGACGTCGGAACAGCAGAATCCCAGCGCTGATTTTGGCGGGCACCGAGGACGAAGCATGACAGCTCCGCGCTCACTCTTCCACGAACGCACGTAGGCGACCCAGCGCGCTGTCCCATTCCTGCGAAATCAGCCCGAGGAAGCGGCGAGCGTCGGCCAAACGCCGCGGCTCGAGTTGCCAGACGGTCTCGCGTCCATCGCGCGCAGAGCGAGCGATGCCGGCGTCCTCCAGCACGCGCAGGTGCTTGCTGATCGCTTGGCGCGTCACGCGCGAGCCCTCGGCGAGCTTCGTGATCGAGAGCGGGCCGCCGTCGCACAGTTTGGAAACGACGCGCAGGCGCGTCTCGTCGCCGAGCGCGGCGAACAGAGGCGCCGCGCTCGTCCACGCGCGCGCGGCGCTAGCGCGGGCCATGAGTGAGGTACTTCTCGATCAGTTGGGCTTGGTGCGCCCAGCCGCCTTCGTTGGCGGTGAAGGCGGCGGCGCGCCGAGCGAGCGGGATCTGATCGAACCCCGATTCGGTGATGGTGAGTCTAGTGCCGCCTTCGACGGCCGTGAGCTCGAAGACGACCAAGGTCATGGGTTCGTCCGAGTAGTCGAGGGTCGAGTCGATCGCGAATGGATGCCAGCGGAAGGAAAACAAGCGTTCGGGCTCGACGCGATCGATCGTGCAGTCGAACGCGCGCCCTTCATACGGTTTTTGTAGCTTGGCGACCTCAGGATCGACCTCTGTCGGCATGATCTTGCCGCGGATGGGCTGGCCCGCCACGAACGGACCGTCGAACTCGACTCCGAACCACGCGCCGAATTCGCGGGCGTCGCTGAGCGCGCGCCAGACGCGCGCGAGCGGCGCGCGAAGAAAGATCTGCTTCTCGATGCGGTCGGTGACGGACGCCATGGGCAACCTCCTGGTTGCCTATTCACTACTCGCGTTCAGGTCGACACGCAACCAATGGGTTGCATTCGAGTCCACTCGCTCACGGACGAGGCGCTGCGCGACCGCGTGGCCATGCCGATGAGCGCGTGAGTGGCCAGCGTGAGCTGCTGGCAATAGCCATGCCAACATGCTAAGGTTTGTCGTTCGAGCGCCGCCAAGTCCATCGAAACTTGTTGCTTCGCGCTGGCTGGCTGTTTCCCTCTGAGGAGTCAAATCATGGATCGCAGAGTTAGGGCCGTGAAAAAGGATAAAAGCGGCAAGATCGTCGCGTTGTGCAACGCCGGGCAAGGTTGGTCGCCGCGCAAGACAGCGGACGTGATCAAGGACATCAGTAGCAACGAGTGGAGCTACTACGTTCAGGAGCTCGGGCGCCGATCCTACGTGCGACTCCAGCAAGGCGTTCTGCAGACCAGTGCGGACGCCCCGAGCGGCAACAACTTGAGCAATCTGCCAATCGGCTGAAGTTAGCCGTCGCTTCGAGAGCACGGGGTTGGCGACGGCGGCGCGTCGCGACGAGCGATGTTCGACGACGCAAGCTCACTGCAGATAGTGATCGGGCCGCTCCCGGCGCGCTGGCGACGTCTGGCTTTTGCGTTATTTTGGCTGATCGTGGTGGGCGGTTGTTCCACGCTCGCCTTGCGAACAGAGCGCTTCGAGTGCGCGCGCTTACCCGGACAGCACGCGCGCTGCACGTTCAGCGAGTCTGCGCCGCTTCCGCTCGTCGTCCATTTTGGGCCCGGTTCGATCACCGCGGTCGAGATGGTCGCGCGTACGGAAGGCAAGGCGCGCTCGCCGAATGTCTTCGCGGTGGACGTGCTCGATCCGCGCGGCGGAGAGCTGCAAATCGAGCGCTTTTCAACGGCGGAGCAGGCGACGCTCGAGCGTGATCGCGTCCGTGCGTTCTTGGCGGACGACGCGGAGCTCGCGTTGTTTCGTGAGCACCGTCCCGGGCTCGGTGCGTTTGCGGCCGTCGCGGGCGTGTTCGCGATCGGTTTCGGCGTTGTGGTCAACGCTTTCTGGTGCGCGGGACGCGTGCATTTGCGAGTCGACCGGGCAAACGCGGAAATTTTCGTGTGGCGCACGCTGTTCGGCTTGCGGCGCGGCGCGCTCAGCCGCTTCCCGTTGCAAGGCGTCGTGGACGTGCGGCTCGAGCGAGGCGCGATCCGGGACGGCCTTCGCACGCGCGGACAGCTCCCTGAAACGGGCGCGCGCCTGTTGCTGGTGAGCTCGGAGGGCTCAGCGCAAGCGCTCACGAGGGATTGCCTCCCAGGTCTGGACGCGTTCGGCCGCGGGCTCGACGAGCTGCGCTCGGCGCTGGGCCTTGTTGCCCGCGCTCCAGAGGTGCGCGACCCGGCAGCGCCCGACGCGGATCACGGTTCGCTCGTGGCCCGCTTGGAGGGCTCATGGTTCGGCGCAGCCAAACTAGGCAAGTTTATGCGAAACCGCTGGCTGCAAGGTTATCTGGCTGTCATCACCTTGAGTCTCTTGGCGGGCGCGCTGATGAACGCGCACGCCAGCAAGGCTCAAGGCACGCTCGAGATCCAAGCTGAATCCCGCTGCAAGTTCGACGGCACGGAGATCCTGCCCGGGGGCAGCCTGAGCATGACCCTCGAGCCACGCAGCTACACGATCGAAGTGTTCGACCCGCGCGCGCTCGACCACTGGCAGACGCAGAGCTTCGAGATCACGCGCGGCGTCACGACGCGCGTGCACTGTCGCCCATCAGCGCGGCGCTGAGCGGGCGGCGGCTTATTTTTGCGCGGTCCGCGTGCTAGAAACGCGGCCGTTCCCCGACGGCAAGGCGCGATGCTCAAGCTCTATGAAAAAACCGCCGATACGGGCCAGCTCGTGGGCGTGTTCTTGCAGGTCTCGGCCGAGCGTCTCGAGCTCATTGAAGGAGCGAACCGTTTCGACGTGCCCGACGCGGCGCTCGATGCGGTGATGCGTCGCTACGGCACCCCCTTCGATCCGAACGCGCGCATCGCCCGTATCGACAGCCTCGAGCTCGGGCTCGGCCGTTCATTGCTCCACGTGCGGCACCTGGCGGGCTACGACGTGATCGCGCGGGACTACGTCGTGTATGAAGCGAGCGCGTTGGACGAGCCGCTGTGCGCGCTTTCGGTCACGGTCGCCGGAGCGCTCATGCACCTCGCGCGCCGCTCGGAACCTTGAAGATCACGAGCCGACGCATTGGGTAAGCGAAACTCACGAACACGACGAATGTGCCCGCGAAGCTCAGGAGCTCGGGAGGCACGCGCTCTACACGGCTCGCGAGGCTGCGAAACACGAGCCAGTTCAAGAGCAGCGTGAACGACTCGGCCGCAATGAACCACTTCGCTTGGCGCGAGAGGCTGCCGGCGCGAGCTCGGAACGTGTAGCCGCGGTTGCCGAAGAACTGCACCGAGGCCCCCGCGCACAGCGCCGGCAAACGCGCCACCGTGGGCGCCAGACCCACCGCGCGCAGGCACAGCGTGAAGATCGAGAAATCCACCAGGGTCGCGCCGCTCCCGACGATCAGCGCCCGCACGAAGCGAAACAACCTGTGCGAGAGCGGTTCGGAGCGCACCGGGGGTAGAGCTTGTCACGAACGCGCGGGCGTCTCCTAGACTCCCTGCGCGTTGTCGCTCAAACGTCACCTGCTCGACGCGGAGCTCCCGAAGCGATGAGCGATCGCTTTCTCGAGCCCCGCGTGAGCGTCGTCCTTGAGCACCGTGCCGTGCGCCGGGATCAGGTGCGCGAAGGGCGCCTCCAGCAAGCGCTCGAAGTCCGCGCGCACGCTCGGGCCCATCGCCTTCAGCCAGGGGCCGCCGATGATGGTTGGACCGAAACCCATCGCGCGCGTCAGCCATTTGCCGAGGAATGAGCAGCCGTCGAAGGTCGCCTGGGTCCAGTTTTGGTAGCTGTCGCAAGGGACGCAAATGCCGCCGTGCCGCGCGAGCAGCACGACGGACTCCTGCTTCAGACCCTTTTCGAACGCAAACACCTGCGCGTCGCTGAGCGGGGAATGATCGCTGCTCAGCGCTTCGTAACCACTCGCCGTGCCCTCGCGCGCCCAGAGTTTGGCGCCGTAGCGGTGCGCGTAATAAGCGTCATCGCTGCCGTGGAAGAAGCCCGTGCGCACGACGTGCGTCAGCTTGCCCAATGCTTCGAGTTCGCGTTCACCCTGCTCGGAGAGGCGCACCGAATTGATGGCGACGAGCTCGCCCTGCTGACGCACGAGCGTCATGTTGCGCGTGATGCCGATGCCGCGCGCAAAGAAATAGCGGCCCGTGACGCTGAAAACGTCCGGGAAAACCTCGGAAATAGCTCCGTGCGTCTGCGCGGGCCGGAATTCGGGCATGCGTCGTTCGCAGACGCTAGCTCTTGAGCGTCGCTTTGACGACGATCTCGGCCTTCATCAGCTTGCTGATCGGACAGCCCTTGCGCGTGTCTTCCGCGATCTCCTGGAACTTCGCGGAGTCGATGCCGGGCACCTCGGCCTCGCTGATGAGCTCGATCGTCGACACGTGAAAGCCGCCCGCGGGATCCGGCCCGAAGTGCACGTCCGCGCGCGTATTGACGCGCTTCGGCGAAAAGCCGGCCTTGGCGAGGCCGTTCGAGAGGGCCATCGAGAAGCAGCCCGCGTGGGCCGCCGCGATCAGTTCCTCCGGATTGGTGCCGGCCGCGTCTTCGAAACGTGACGCGAAGCTGAAGGGCCCGGTGTACGCGCCCTTGCCGACGGTCATCGTCCCCTTGCCGCCCTTGAGATCGCCTTCCCATTGTGCCGTCGAGCTGCGAGTCGCCATGAATAGCCTCCTGTTTGTGGGACCTTTCCTTAGCCACCACTCGCAGCGGGTGCAAGAGGGGCGAAGTTCTACGACGCCTTTCGCCGCGGTCGTCGGGCGCCGTGGACGGCAGGGGTCTTAGGGGAACGCTTACCCGGCGCCGCGCTCGACGCTATGATCCTGCGGCGTGCCGGAGCCAAGCGTTTCGAACGACCAGCAAGCCAGGGCGGCGGACGGCCAGTTGTTCGAGTCGGCTTTTCGTCACGCCGGCGTCGGCCTGGCGTTAATCGATCTCGACGGTCGTTTCACGCAGGTCAACGACGCGCTCTGTCGGATGGTCGGGTACTCGCGCGACGAGTTGCGAGCCCTCGACCTTGAAACCCTCACGCACCCTGAAGATCGCGCCGTCGGTTTCGAGCTTGCCAAGCGCGCCCGGGGCGGGGAACTCGACTCGCACGAGCTGAAGACGCGTTTTCTGTGCAAGGACGGCACGAGCGTCTGGGCGGCGCTCACGCTGAGCGTGGTTCGAACGAACGACGGTAGCGCGCCCTTTTTCATCGCTCAATGTCGCGACCTCAGCGGCAAACTCGAGCACGAGTCGGAGCAGCACTGGTTGGCCTCGCTGGTCGAGAGCTCCGCCGACGCGGTGATTGGCCTCGACCTCGAAGGACGCGTGCGCAGCTGGAACGCGGGAGCGGAAGCCGTTTACGGTTACAGCGCGGCCGAGATGCTCGGCCGGACCAACGAAATTCTGTTGCCCACGGGCCAGGCCGACGAAGTCCTGCGCGTCCTACAGAGCGTTCCGAGCGACGTCTCGCAGTACAAGTTCGACACGCAACGACGCCGCAAGGACGGCGTGCTCGTCGACGTCAATCTCAGCGCCGCGCGCGTCCACGACGAGAACGGGCGCGCCATCGGCTGGGCTCTGATCGGTCGTGACGCGAGCGAAGCCAAACGTCTGCGCCGCGTCCTGGTGCGACAGGTCGAGATCTACACGGCCATTGCGCGTTCGCTACCGCTCGGCTCGGTCAGCATGTTCGATCGCGATTTTCGCTACGTTGCTGCGGAGGGGCCGGAGCTGTTCGCGTTGCTGCAGGTTTCATCGCACGGCATCGTCGGAACACAGGTTGGAGAAGCGGCTTCGCCCGAGAATCGCGACGCGCTCTTGACCCTTTGTCGCGCGGCGCTCGCGGGCAATGTCGTCGAGCTCGAATTCCCGGTTGGAGCCCGCACGCTGCTGTTGCGAGCCGCGCCGGTGACGGATCAAGAGCAGGCGATCGTCGCCGGCGTGATTCTCGCGCTCGACGTCACCAATCGCGTTTTGCAAGAAGACGAGCTCAAGCGCACCAAGGCGCTGCTCGAGGCGACTTTTTCGAATATCGCCGACGGCGTCGCGTTGCTCGACGACCGGCGCCGGATCCTACTCGCCAATGACGCATATCGTCGACTGCTCGCGCTGCCGCCCGAGCGTCTCGGTGAGCTGACACTCGATCAGCTCACGACGCACTTGCGCGAGTTCGCTTACGACCCAAAGGCGGTGAGCGAAGCCCTCGCCGCCGGCGAGGATCAGCAAAGAACCAGCGAATTTCTGCTGAAGGCGCCCGTGCGCCGTTGGCTGCGGCGCACGTTGACGCCGATCGACAATGGCGGTGAGCACTTTTTCCTGGCCGTGTGGCGCGATATTACCGCCGAGCGTGACCAGATTAGCGCGCGTGAACGAGAGGTCTTCACGGACGTGCTCACCGGCGTTCCCAATCGTCGGGCGGGCGAGGAGGCGTTGGCCGCGGCTGCTCGACGCGCCGAGAAATTCTGTGTCGCCATGTTCGACATCGATCACTTCAAACAGGTCAACGACACGTGCGGTCACGCCGTCGGTGACGACGTGCTGAAGCGCGTCGCCTCGGCGCTCGCGAGTCAGGCGCGTTCGAAAGATATCGTTGCACGCTGGGGCGGCGAAGAATTCATCGCAGTGCTCGAGACGGATCTGGCGGGCGCACGTATTTTCTGCGAACGCGCACGGGCGTGTGTTTCGGAACTCACCTGTCCGGAAGCCGGGCACGTCACAGTCTCGGCGGGTGTGGTCGAGCACGAGCCCGCGCAAGACATCGCGCACAGCGTGGAACGCGCCGATCGTGCGCTCTATCAAGCCAAAGAGGCTGGCCGGAATCGGCTGGTTTCCGCGTAGGGCAGCTGGGCTGTCGCGGCGTCGCGCACACGTTCGAAAACACATTCCGCGCTTGAATTCCGAAGAACCTCCCTGGCTCTGAGCGCTCGCTCAACCCATTTTTCTCGGAATGCAACGGGCCCGTTTGGGGCCAGGGAGTCGTGTATCGTGAAAGAAAACAATCGCACAAACACTGCGGGCTGTTCTCGCGCTGAGCGGCGTGAAAGGGGGCGTGAGAGCGGAGCCCCCTTCGTCGAGAGCTGTCGATTTTTGGGCTACGCTTGATTAGCCTCACGGCATGTCCCAAACATCGGCGGACCCCAAGCTCGCGGGCGGCTGCGCTTGCAAGGCCGTGCGCTATCGGCTCGAGAGCGGGCCGATGTTCGTGCATTGCTGTCATTGCCGCGATTGTCAGCGGCAGACGGGCAGCGCGTTCGTGCTCAACGCGCTGATCGAGACGGAGCGCGTCGTCCTCTTGCGGGGGGAGCTGAAACGGGTCGATGTGCCTACGGACAGCGGGCTTCCGCACGGCATTCTGCGCTGCGCGCGCTGTGAGGTTGCGCTCGCGAGCGAATATGGTGGCGTGATGAAGCTTCGCTTCGTGCGCGTGGGCACACTCGACGAGCCGGCGGCGCTGACGCCGGACGTGCACATCTACACGCGCTCGAAGCTACCGTGGATCGCGTTGCCTCCCGGAGTGCCGGCGTTCGAGGGCTACTACGACTCGAAAACGCTGTGGTCGGCGGAGAGCCTTGCGCGGCGCCGAGCGCTGCTCGGCTGAGCGCATTTAACGCGGAATTTCCCGGCGTTTTTCGGTGCGTGCGGTTTTCCCTTAAGTTGCTCGCGAGCTGGCCGTTGCTACCTGCGTGCGTTGCGCGCGCAGGTACTGAGCACAGCGTACGAGTCCGCGCGTGTGCCAAGGCTCGCGAATTGACACGCTGCGAGTTCGGCGAGCAAACTTGCATGATTGCGCGAGGATTGCCTGGCACGTCCCGCGCGAGGAGGCCCACCCAGCATGCGTAGGACCGGATTACTGCTCTTTTCGTGCAGCAGCTTGCTTTGGGCAAGCGCTGCGGGAGCACAGGACGCGCCGAGCTCGGTGCAGATTCACGGCTTCGTGAGTCAGGGCTTCATCAAGACGACCGAGAACAACTACCTCGCTCAATCCAAGCGCGGCAGCTTCGATTTCTCGGAGGTCGGCATCAACTTTACCGACGCGCTCACCGACAAGTTCCGCGTCGGCATCCAGCTGTTTGCGCACGAGCTCGGGCCGCTCGGCAAATACGCGCCACAGTTCGACTGGTACTACTTGGACTATCGCTTCACCGATTGGTTCGGCGTGCGCGGCGGCCGCACCAAGCTGCCCTGGGGGCTCTACAACGAAGCCAACGACGTCGACGCCGGCCGCGTGCCGATCCTGTTGCCGCAGTCACTGTATCCGGTGGCCAATCGCGAGTTCTTGTTTGCGCAGAACGGCGGCGAGATCTACGGGGACATCTCGCTGGCGGCCGCTGGGCTGCTCGAATATCGCGCGTACGGCGGCACGATCTTCTTGAACGGCGTCGACACCTCGGCGCAGCTCAAGGACTACGGCGCGCCCTACATGTTCGGCGGGCGCTTGATGTGGCTGCCGTTCGAGGGCCTGCAGCTCGGAGGCAGCGCCCAGAAGCTGCGCTTCGACATCGACTACGTGCCGACGCCTGACCAGCTCGCTGTTTATCAAATGCAGGGGCTCGTGCCCGCGAACTTTTCCGGCACGGTCTCGGTCAAGATTCCGATCGCGCTCTGGGTCACTTCGATCGAGTACCAAGCGCACGACTTGCTGCTGGCCGCGGAGTACGGACGTTCCTACATCGAAGAGAAAATCAACCTGCTGATTCCCACACCTAGCATGGTCAACCAGGGCGGCTATGGCATGGCGTCTTACCGGGTGAACTCCTGGTTCACGCCGGGCGTGTACTACTCCGCGCTGTTTCCGGACATTCACCACTCGCAGCACAATCGCGCGTCCTATCAGCACGACGTCGCGCTCACGCTCCGTTACGACCTGACCGCCAATTGGCTGGTGAAGCTCGAGCAACACTACATGCACGGCACCGCGGGTCTCACCACCGCGCTCAACGACGACAAGCCGCTGAACACGCTGACCAAGGATTGGGGAGTATTCTTGGTCAAGACCACGGCGTACTTTTGAGATCTGCACGAGCGCGATCCATGCCGAAGAGTTTTTCCAGCGAATTAGCCTTCCGGAGCCGCCGCAGACGGCTCTTGTGGTTGCTCGCCGTGCTCTTGGTCGGCGTGTCGTGGAGCACGGCGCGCCGCGCGGTGGCAGGCGAGCACCCCGCCGATTTCCGCATGGTCGTGCACAAGGGCAACCCGATGAGCTCCGCGTCCCGCGAGTTTTTGACCGATGTCTTCTTGAAGCGTGTCTCGCAGTGGAACGGCGGCGAAACGATCCACCCGGTCGACCAGCGACCGAACTCGAGCGTGCGCAAGAGCTTCTCCGAAAACGTGCTCAAACGCTCGGTGGCTGCCGTGCGTAGCTACTGGCAGCAACGGATCTTTTCGGGCCGCGACGTGCCGCCACCGGAGCTCGACTCCGACGACGCCGTGGTCTCTTACGTCGGGAGTCACCCAGGGGCGGTCGGCTACGTTTCGGTTGGCGCGAAGCTGGGTGAGGCTCGCGAGCTCACCATCGACTGAGGAGCGGCCGTGCAAGTCACATTTCGCGCCAAACTGCTGCTGATCGTCGGGACGGCGCTGCTCGCGCTGTTGGTCATGCTGGGCGGCAGCGCGTTGATCGGCGTGCACCAAACGCAGCGGCTGGCGGACGTCGAAGGGCGTTTGCTGCCGAAGCTCGAGCTCGCCCCGCGACTCGACGCGGAGTTCGAGCGACTCACGCGCGACATGCAGGACGCGGTGGCGTCGCAGGACTCGGCAGCCCTGGCCGCGACAGGTCAACAGAAGTCGAAGCTGTTCGACCTGATCGCCTCGGCGGGCGGCGCGCTCGATCCGGCGATGGCGGCCGCCATGCGCTGGGCGATTCAGGACTACTATGAATCGGCCCACGACGTGTCGGCGCGGATGATCGCAGGCGAGGCCGGCGAGGTGCTGGTGCAAGACGCGGCGCGCATGCAAAAGCTGCAAGTCAAGGCGCAGGAGCTGATCAAAAAGGCCACGGCGCTCGATCGCAGCGAGATCACGCGCACGTTCGCCACGGTGCGCGAGGAGAACCGCAGCGCGGATCGCTTTCGCGTGGCGATCGGCGTGCTGGGCGTCGCGGTCGTCACGTTGCTCTCGCTCTGGGTGAGCCGCGGCATGTTCGAGGTGCTCTCCAATTTGTCGCGTGGCTTTGCGCGCTTCGCTACCGGTGATTTCGAGCATCACATCCCGATCACGAGCCGGGACGAGCTCGGGGCGGTGTCCAAAGAGGCCAACCAAATGGCCGTGACGCTGGGTGAGCACGCGGCGGAGCGCGCGCGCAGCGACTGGCTGCGCATGGGTCAGGTCGGCCTATCCGACGAGCTGCGCGGCGAGCTCGAACCCGACGCGGTCGCGCAACGCGCGTTGTCGTTTCTGGCGCGTCGCATCGAGGCCATGGCCGCCGCCCTGTACGTGCGAGAAGACGACGGTAAGCTTCGCTTGCGCGGGCGCTATGCACTGGGCGCGCCCGCTAGCGACGACAAATCCGGCGCGGGCTTCGCGGAAGTGATTCGTGATGGGGAGGGGCTCGTCGGCGAAACCCTGGCTGCCGGCGAGTTGATGGTGGTCGAGGATCCGCCCGCCGGGTATCTCAAGGTCAAATCCGGCTTGGGGGAGTCGGCGCCGCGCTCGCTCGTCTTTGCGCCGCTCACTCATTTCGGGCGCAAGGTCGGCGTGCTCGAGTTCGCCCTCCTCAAACCCTGCTCGGAGGTCAATCGGGAACTATTGACCTCGATTCGCGCGACGCTCGTGATCGCGCTGGAGGCCGCCAAATCAGGGGCGGCCCTGCGCCTCTTGTTGGCGGAAACGCAGACGCTCGCCGAGCGACTCAGCGCGCAAGAAGAAGAGCTGCGCGTCAACAATCAGGAGCTCCTGGCGCAGCAAGAGGAGCTGCGCCGCGCCAACGAGGAGCTCGAGGGCCAGCGACAGGCGCTGCGCGCGCAAAACGACGAGCTCGAAGAAGCTCGCGTAGCCCTGCAACAGAAGGCGGAGGAGCTCAGCCAGGTGAGCTCTTACAAATCAC
>DASXKQ010000349.1:0-19326 GCA_036496745.1 Polyangiaceae bacterium | reverse complement strand
CCGCCGGCACCCGAGCTCACCGGCGACCCAACGCGACCACTGCTGACCGATGCATCCGCCGCCGACTACACGATTGCCAAGTATCTCGCTCAAGCCGGGCAGCTCCCGACCTTGACGACAGACAACTGGGATCCAACCGCGGGCCTTGGCGACGTCAGTGCGTTCACGCCGACCTACACGGTTGCCGCCGACGGCAGCGGCACTCACCCCACCGTGCAAGCGGCGATCGACGCGGCCATTGCCGCCGGCGGTACCGATCGCGTGTACATCCTGGTCAAACCCGGCAGCTATCGCGAGGTCGTGTGCGCGAAATCGGCGAATTTGCCGATCACGATCTACGGCGCGGACGCGGACGCGACCCTGGTCGAGATCGTGTTCAACAACTACGCGAGCAAGCCGACCGACACGAGCGTGAATCCGTGCAAGCCGCCGAGCGCCGGGGCCGCCACCTACGGCACGAGCGCGAGCGCCACATTTGCGGCGTTTGCGCCGGGTTTTCAGCTCAAAAATCTGACGATCGCCAACGACTTCGGCGCGGACGGGCAAGCGGTCGCGCTGATGGCGCAAGGTGACCAACAAGTCTTCGAAAACGTGCGCCTGCTCGGTCTGCAGGACACGTTCTACATTCCGAGCCCGACCACGCTGAACGTCACGCGCGCTTACGTGAAAGACAGCTACATCGAGGGCACCACCGACTTCATCTTCGGGCGCGCCACGGTCGTGCTCGACGGCTGCACGCTCAACTACAAGATGGTGAAGCCGAATACGCTGCTCGCGCCGAGCACGGCGGCGAAGAACGTGTACGGCATGCTGGTGATCAACAGCACGCTGAGCGCCGACCCCGGCACCGCGGACAACGTCGCGCATCTCGGGCGCGCCTGGGACGAAAGCGTCGGCTGCTACCAGCTCGGCGTGTCACCCAACGGCCAGGCCGTCATTCGCGACTCGGTGATCGGCTCGTTCCTGAACGTCAGCGCGCCATGGATCGCCGCTGCGACCACGGCCCGCGCCTTCGACGGCACGGAAAATAGGCTGTGGGAGTACAACAATTCGGGGCCCGGCGCTGCGCCGTCGGACGGCGCTGCGGGCGCGCCAGACATGCCCTGAGCCGGATTTTCGGCTCGTGTTAGGCTGCCTAGGTATGAGCTTGGCAGCTTTCAATCCGTGCTGGATCGACGCGCTCGGCTGCGCGCTCGCCGCGAGCGTCGCGCTCTCTTGCACCCCCGTCGCGCCCGAAGCGCCTCAACCCGCGTGCCCGCCCATGAAGATCGCCGCTCCGTCTCCGTCCACCGCGTCTCCGGCTTTCACGAGCTTCGATGACGACCTCGCGTTTCTCACTCGCCACGGGACGCTCAAGGTACTCACCACCCCGAGCGGTGCGCGCGTCGCGATCTCACCGCAGTATCAAGCGCGCGTGATGACGAGTGCGGTCGAGCCGGGTGGCAGGAGCCTCGGTTTCATCAACCGCAAGTTCATAGAAGAGGGAAAGACGGGCACCCAGTTCGACAACTACGGCGGTGAAGATCGCTTTTGGCTCGGGCCCGAGGGCGGTCAATTCGGCTTGTATTTCCCGTCACAAAAGCCGTTCGTGTTCGACAACTGGCAGACGCCGCACGCCCTGCAAGAGGGCAGCTGGGACGTCGTGCGCGAGAGCGCGAGCAGCGTCACGTTCTCCCACGTGATGACGCTCAGCAACTACGCCGGGCGCGAGTTCAAAATCGAGATCACGCGTGAGATCGCGCTCTTGACTCCCGAGCGCGCGGCGGAGCAGCTGGGCGTCGCCGTGCCGGCCGGTGTGCAGTGGGTCGGCATTTCCAGCTCGAACACGCTCAAAAACGTCGGCAGCGCGCCGTGGCTCGACAGCGGTGGTCTACTCAGCGTGTGGATCCTGGGCATGTTCGCGCCCGTCGCCGGCACGCGCGTGATCGTCCCGTTCGACAAGAACGGCGCGGGCGAAATCGTCAACGATCGCTACTTCGGCAAAGTGCCCGCGGACCGGCTATCGGTGCAGGCCGACCAAGGCTATCTGCTGTTCCGCGCCGACGGCCAATACCGCAGCAAGATCGGCCTCGGCCCGACGCGCGCAAAATCCGCGCTCGGCAGCTACAGCGACGAGGCGAAGCTCTTGACGCTCGTGCTCTACAGCAAGCCGAGCGGCGCGACACGCTACGTGAACAGCATGTGGGAGCTCCAAAAAGAGCCCTACGGCGGCGATGTGGTCAACAGCTACAACGACGGTCCGCCCGCGCCCGGCAAGCCGTCACTTGGTGGTTTCTACGAGATCGAATCGAGCTCTCCCGCCACTGCGCTCGCCCCGGGCGAGTCGCTCACGCACGTACACACCACGTACCACTTCAGCGGCCCGCGCGAGGCATTGGACATCCTCGCGCAACGCGTGCTCGGCGTAAGCCTCGCGTCCTTGCCGCCTGGTTAGCGCTCACCCCCACTCTCGCGTCCGCCAGTCGTCTACGGCTGCGCTCACGCCGCTGAGAACCGGTGCACTCGGGTGCTGCGAGGCACTCAGGACATGCTTTCCCTAAGGCCGCGAGCGTCGCGGGGCGCAGCGACGTGGAACACACAAACAAAAACCTGCGCGGCGCTTCCGGCTGCCACGATCGCAGCCAGTTTGCCCGTCGAGATGTGATGAATGCTCAGTGCGAGGCAGCCCCCACTCTTTCTTGCCCTTCGCTTCCGCGCCACTCAGAACTCGTCCGGCCCGATATCGGTCGCGCTCCCCGCCGGCCGCATGTCTCCGTCGCGATCCGCAGCTGGGGCTTCGGTGGCCGTGCCTGCGTTGATGCACGGCGAGCCGTTCGTCAAATGGTAGGCGGAGTCGAGCATGGGGTTTCCGCTCAGGTTCTTGCTGACGGGCGGCATGGCCGGAATCATCGTCCCGAGCGCGTTCACCTGGCTCGCTTGCGTGTAGAGCGTCTGCGTCGAGCCGTCGAAATAGCGGTAGAGCGCGTCGGTGGGGAGGAGCGTGCCTGATACGTAAAACAGGTTATTTTCGAGCGCGCCCGGGTGCTGCTGCTTGGTGGCCGGCGCGAGTTCGTACACGCCGAAGCGCGCGCTCGCCGTGCCGCCCTGCAAGATGTTGTTGCGGACGTGTCCGACGGCCCCCAGAAAACCGCACGTCGTGCAGGAGCCGATCTCGAGCAAGAGCGCGGCGCTGAGCGTGCCGGTCGTACTGGCGGAGCTAGCGGCCCCGCCGCCGTCGAGCAGATTCGAATTCAAGACGATCACGCCCGTTGCTCGCTCGGACTCCAATAGATGCACGCCCGCGCTGAGCGGCGCGGGCACGCCGAAGATCAAGTTGTTGGTGATCGTCATGGTACCGCTCTGCGACTCGATACCGCCGCACCAGCGCGTCGTGCCGGCTTGGCACGCGATGGTCGTGTTGCCTGCGTTGAACGTGTTGGCGTTGGCGAACAGGTGATCCGAGACCACGAGCGCCCACGCGCCGCCGCTGACCAGGCTCGCGCTGCCCGCCCACACGTCGTTCTGGATCATGTCGCTGCCTGCTCCCGCGCTGAATGCCGCTACGCCGGCACCCATCGAGCCGCCAGCGCCGCCGCGGATGGTGTTGCCCGAAAGATGCAAGAGCGCGGGCGTCGCCGCGGCTGCGGGGTTCTCGGCGATCACCGCCATGGAGGCGTCCCCGCTTTTGCCACCCGTGATCTGATTCTTGTCGAGCAGCGCGCCCTTACTGTCGGCTGCCGGGGCGAGCACGAGCACGCCCATCGAGCGATTGGCGACGCCGGTGCCGTTGCTCGAGATGTTGGGCCCAAAGATGCGATTGTTCGAGATCACGGCGCTACCGAGGACCGTGATGGCGGTGCGCCCGCGGCTCTGGCCACTTCCGTCTTGGCCCATGATCCGAAATCCGTCGATCTTCGTGGCGCGCGTGAGGGTGGCGGGGATCAGCACCCCTTCGCCGTCCACATCGAGGATCGCGGTGTCGTTCTTGGCCGAGGCGCGCGTCCAGGTGCAGGTCGTCAGATCGCAGTCGTAGCCGCCGAGCAGGTTCATGTCTTCGACCATCGTGATCTTCTCGGCGTAGTGACCGGCCGCGACGTAGACCTCCGTGCCGACGCCGATTGTCGTCGCGTTGCGCATGCCTTGTTGCAGCGTTTGCACGGGCTTCTGCTGCGTGCCGGGGTTCTTGTCATCGCCCGTCGCCGTCGAGACGAAGGTGCCGAGACCCAGACAATTCTCGTCGGCAACCATGTTGCAGTTGTTGTCCACGCCATCACCGCAGCGCTCGACGTTGCCCAGGAAGTTATTGGGATCGTTGTCGTCGCAGTCGCCCTGACACGTGGTTTGCCCGTCGCCGTCGTTGTCCGTGCAGGCCGCGCCGCCGGTCCCCGCGCTGCCCGCGCTTCCGCCGCTGCCACTCGCCCCAGCGCTGCCACTCGCCCCAGCGCTGCCTCCGCCCGCTCCCCCTCCGCTCGCTCCAGCGCCGCCTCCGCCGCCTGCTCCGCCACCATTTGCCCCTGCATCGCCCCCGCCGCCACCCGCTCCTCCTCCGCCACTCGCGCCAGCCATCCCACCGCCGACTCCGGAGCCCGCGGAGCCACCAGCAGTGGCGCCGCTCATGCCGCCCGTACCGGCCGGGTTGCTTCCCGCGCTCGAAAACTGCGAACCGCCACAGGCTGCGGCCAACGAGGCCGCAACGCAAAGACCAAGGCGTGGGAGAGGGGAGACGAGCCGACGCATCGAAACCTCCAACTGCAAGCTAATCGCCAATTGTGGTCCGCGCGCGGCGCGCACGTCTAGCGCGTCCCGCACAAGGAAGATGGCTTTGGTGAGCCGCCGCCGCACATGTCCCGACATGGGACTGTCGGATGCGACGGCTTTTCGAGCGCGCATGCCGGGGTCGAGTCGATCGGTCGATAGTGACTTTTGTCGGATATTGCTGGGAGATTACGCAGAGTTCGTGTCTGTAGTAGCGTCCGGCCGCTGCCACCGCAGTCAGACAAGGAGAGGCGAGTGAGGGCTCTGTTCTTTTGGTGTTTGTGCGCGCTCGGCGCGCTGCTCGCGACCGAACCAGTACGCGCTGCGGAGCCGACGACGTCCGCCGGCGCTCCAGCCGCTGCGGCTCCCGCGCCGACCAGCGACGGAGTTGCAGCGCCTGCCGCGCCAGACGACGCGCAGCAACGTCAGGACGCCAAGGACCACTTCTTGCGCGGCATTCAGCTGGCGAAAGAGACGAGCTGGGACGCGGCGCTCGCGGAGTTCATGGCCTCGCGTGACTTGCATCCGACGCGCGCCGCGCTCAGCAACGCGGCCGTGTGCTTGCGGAACCTCAAGCGCTACGCGGAGGCGTACGCGATGTATAACGAGTTCCTCCAAAAATTCGGCGAGAGCGCGCCGCCCGACGAGAAGGCAGCGGCGCAGACCGCGCTCGGCGAGCTTCGCGCGTACCTGGGGGAAGTCGACGTGGAGAGCACGCTGACGGGCGCCACGGTGGTGGTCGATGGTCAGCCACAGGGCGTGACGCCGCTGCCTGCGCCGATCCAAGTCAACGCCGGCACGCATTCCGTGCGCGTCTCCAAAGACGGCTTCGAGACGTTCGAGGCGCAAATCGTGGTGGCCGGCAAGCAGCGCAAGTCCGTGAGCGCAACGCTGCGCGCGCTCAGCCGTTCCGGAAATCTCTCCGTGTCCGACGCGGAGGGCCGCAAACTCAGCGTGCTGATCGACGGCGCCGCGGTCGGCGAGACGCCGTGGCAAGGCGCGCTCGGGCCAGGCCAGCACTCGGTCGCGCTGCGCGGCGAGGGTGGTCTCGGGACCGCGCCGAGCGCGGCCACCGTGAAAGAAGGCGAGACGGTCACGCTCTCGCTCAGAGCCGAGAAGCTCGATGCGGAGCTACGCATCGAGCCCACGCCGTCCAACGCGCGAGTCTTCCTCGACGGCGTGCCGGTCGGCACGGGCGTTTGGCAAGGGCCGCTCAAGAGCGGCGCGCATCGCGTCGAGGTGATGGCCGACGGCCACGTCGCCTCGAGCCAGAACGTCACGGTCGCGGGCGGCAAGCAACAAGCCGTGCAAGTGACGCTCGAGCGCGACCTGTCGAGCCCGATCTGGCACGCGGGTTTCGTGACTCATCCGTACTTGGAGGTCGTTGGCGGGCTCGCGATCGTGCCGAGTTTGAACGGCGACGCACAAAAGGCGTGCGATTCCAAAGTGACCGATCCCACGGGCCAGCAGGTTTCCGGGTGCGGCAGTCACTCGTCGTCGCTTGGACCGCTGCTCGGTTTGCGCGGCGGCTATGAGTTCGCCAAGGGGCTCGGCGTCGAGCTGTTCGTCGGTTATTTTTCGTCGGGCGCGAAGGAGCAGCGCAGCGTGGTGGCCCACGGTGACACGAGTGTTTCACCCGCCGCGTCGCCACCCCCCGGCATCGACCCGAACGGCCTCTACTCGTCCAACTACAAGGACTCGACCTCACTCAAAGCGCCCTTTGCCGCGCTTTCCGTCAGCTATCGCTTTCTCGAGAAGACTCCGCTCACCTTCCGGGTCTGGGCTGGCGTCGCGCGCGGCACGGCGGACAGCAGCAACAGCGGTACATTCAGCGGCATCTATAGCGCCGGCGGCGCGATGACTCCGTTCAGCGCAGCGCTCTCGATTCCCGAGGTCGCGGCGCACGTCTGGCTGCCGATCCTCGGTCCCGAGGCGCGCTTTGGTCTGCGCTTGAACAAGAGTCTTACGGCGGATCTCGGTGTCGCTTTCTTGTGGGCGTTGCCGGGTAGCTCTCCGCGCGTCGGCGACAACGGTGCGAGTGGCAATAGCAACTCGCGGCGCGGGCTCGTCACTACTCCCGGCACGCCGCCCACGCAGGTGCTTGCGAACTTGCCCAAAGAGGACGCGCTCGGCACATTCCTGGTGATCGCGCCGACCGCTGGCGTGCGGATGGATTTCTAATCGCCGTTGCCCAGTAAAGAGGGGCGGAGCAGCGCTTGAGGAGGCGCTCGGGGCAGAGGCTGAGCGGGCGAGGGCGTTGCCTCTTAGAACTCGTCCGTCTTCTCGGAGAGACCGGTGGCTTTCGCCGTCGGCTTGGCTTTCACGTCGGGCTTGTCGGAGGGCGCGGAGGCTCCCTTTTTGCTCGCCACGGCTGGAGCCGTAGGCCGGCCCACGACTGCGGGGGCGGCGGCGCGCGTCGCCGAGTCGAGCACGGGTGCGACGGCAGGCGCCGCGACGGGCAGCGTGACTTCCGGCGGCATGAGGCCGCCCGCGGTGACCGCGACGGACTGCTCCAGCGTCTTGCCGTTCAGGGAGAGACGTACGCTGTGCACCGAACCCGGCGCCCCGCTGATCTCCACCTTACCGTCGATCACGGTCATCAGCTGGCGATCGACGAGCACCTCGACTCCATCGGGTTTGACGAGCAGTGAAAAATGCGCGGCCTCCGCGCTGGCCAGCGGCGCGGCAGCGCTCGCCAGCGCGGGCTCCGGGCTCGGCGTCGTGCGCTTCATTTTCCAGGCCGCCACACCGCCGATGCCCAGCACTGCCACAGCGACCACTGCCGCTAGCAGGGCGCCGCTGCCGCTTTTCGATTTCTTGGGCTCGGTAAATTGCGTGACGCTGAGCCCGGTACGCGCGGTGGCGCGCAGCATGCCGTCGTCGCTCAGCTCCAGGCGCGGCGCCACGAACGCGCGTTGGTCGACGGTAACGCCGGTGAGCGTGGCGGGCGTCAAGCGATCGCCGTCGGGCACGATACCGGCGAGCAAGTCGCGCAGCTCGGCGCCCGTGCGGATGCGCTTGCTCGCGTCGCGAGAAATCGCGCGGTGCACGATCTCGGCGAGTTCCGGCGGTACCCAAGGCGCGAGGTTTTGCAAGAGCGGCAGCTCGTGCGTGAGAATGGCGGCCATCAGCTCGCCCAGCGAATCGACGTTGCCCCACGGCAGCTGCCCGCTCAGGCATTCGAACAACACGACCCCGAGCGACCAGATGTCGCTGCTCGCGTCGATGTCCGAGGCGCGCTTGATCTGGTCCGGCGACATGTAGAGCGGCGTGCCCAGCATGCTGCCGGTGCGTGTGAGCCCGGGTGAGGTCTCCTGGAAGGCGTCCATTTTGACCTTGGCGATCCCGAAATCGAGCAATTTCACGACGAGCTCGCCGTTGTCGCGCTGCGTGAGGTACAGGTTCGCGGGCTTGATGTCGCGGTGCACGATGCCTTTTTCGTGCGCCTTGGCCAGGCCCGTCGCCGCCTGGAGCATCACTTTGGTCGCGGAGAGTGGGCTGAGCGCACCCTCGCGCTTGAGCGCGTGCTCGAGGTCTTCGCCGTTCAGATACTCCATGACCATGTACGGGAAGCCGCGCGGGTCCACGCCCGAATCGTAGATCTCGACGATGTGGTCGCTCTCCACGATGCTGCCCGCGCGCGCCTCTCGGAAAAAGCGCTTCATGATTTCCGGATTGCTGCTGTATTCGGGGCTGATCAGCAGCTTGACCGCGCAACGCTTGAGCGTGGTTCGATTGCGTCCCTCGAAGACGGCGCCCATGCCGCCTTGACCGAGCAGGCGCACGAGCTCGTATTTGTCGGCGATCACCTGGCCCGCCAGATTGACGTTCGGAGTCGACGCGCCGTCGAAGCTCATGACCGATGAGCATAGCGCTTAACTCGGCTCCAGGGCAGGGCTCAGTCTTCGCTCGGATTCTGCGGATTTCTCGGGAAATTCGCCAGAAATGACTATGCCGAGCGCGCCATCGGGACCACCTGTGCGTCCGCGCGCATACACGCCGTTCAAGAAAAGACGCGCGGACCTGCCTGGAAGAGCCCCACACACGTAACGAACTTGTGGAGCGCCACCTCAACCAGGACGCAGGCCACCCATGACATCGAGCTCACACAGTTCTCGCTTCTTGATCGCGCGCACCGTCGTTTTGGTCGGCGTAACCGCGCTCGGTATCGGTTTCTCGCCGGCCTGCGGCGGAGGCGACGCGGTCACCGCCGCGGGTGCCGGAGGTGCTCAGCCGAGCGCCGGCTCAGCCGGTGTCAACCTGGGTGTCGGCGGTACGAGCGCCACGACCGGCGGCACCTCGAGCGCGGGGACCGCGGGTTCGGCGATCACGACCGCCGGCAGCGCGAATGGAGGTGGCAGCGGCTCGAGCACGTGCACGGGCGCGAACTGCGGCAACATGAATCCGGGTGGCATGCCGCCAGGCGCGACCTGCACGGCGCCGGCCGATTGTCTCACCGGCCGCTGCGAGCCGGTGACCGGTATGCCCACCAAGGCGTGTCTCGGAGCTTGCTTCGCTGACGGCGTCGCGTGCACGAAGGCCTTGGACTGCTGCTCCACTGGTTGCAAAAACGGCAAATGCGGCGGTCTCTGCACACTCGAAGGCGATAGCTGCGCGAGCAACGCCGAGTGCTGTTCGGACTTGTGTCAGGGCGGAAAATGCCAAGTCGATCTGGTCAACCGGGATTGCCGTCCAACGGGCGAGAGCTGCACGAGCGGCAGCGGTAGAGGATGCTGCAATACCTGCAATGACGCGACCTCGCGCTGCGCGTTCGGTTCGGATACCTGCTTTGCGCAGGGCGTGACGTGCACGGCCGATGCTCAGTGCTGTCACGGCATCTGCCAAAATTCGCTGTGCACGACGCCGTGCGCGGCCGACACGGGCGTGTGCACGACGAACGCCGATTGCTGTACGTTCAATTGCGTGGCGGGAAAGTGTGTGCCGCCGCAACCGACTGGCGCAGGCGGCAGCGCGGGCGCTGGAGGCGCGGCGGGGACGTGTACGCCCACGGGGCAGAGCTGCACAGCGAACGGGCAGTGCTGCACGAACCTCTGCTTCGGCGGTTTCTGCGACGTGCAGGTCAAATAGCGCGTGAACTGAGCTGTCGTGGGCGAGCGTGCAGACGGCGCCGACGACCGAGCGCACCGACGGCGAGGCCGAGCAGTCCGAGCCAGCCGCTGGACTGGTTAACCGCGTTGCCCCCGACGCGGCAGGCACAGCCCGACGGATTCGAACTGGCCGCGCGCGCGTTCGGTTCGCCGCTCGAGGTGGCGCCGCTGCCCGGAGCGCCGCCGGCGCTGGTGTCCGCGCCTGCGCCCGCGTTCGCGCTGGTACCGCTCGTATTGGCGCCGCCGCTGGCGCTGGCTCCACCGTTCGTGCTGCCGCCGCTGGTTGCGCCGCCGCTCGTCGCGCCACCACTGCTGGTCGCGCCACCACTGGTGACACCGCCCGAGCTCGTGCCGGCCGAACTCGTGCCAGCCGAGCTCGTGCCGCCGCTGCTCGTGCCGCCGCTGCTCGTGCCGCCGGCGCCAGCGCCGCCGGTGCCCTGGCACGTACTGCCCGTCGTGCTGACGACCACGTCCGTGGTCGCGCCGGTGCCGACCGTGAGCGCGATCGACGTGGCTTGGCCCGCGCTGACGGTGACGGGCGTCGCCGCCGCACCGCCCACCGTGACGTTGTACGTGCCGGCGGCCAGGCCATTGAGCGTGAGGTGCGTGGTGTGCGCGTCGCCGGTCTGATTTTGCAGCGTAAAGCCGAGATAGTTCTTGCTGGAGCTCACGGTCGCGCCCGCATAGCGATCGCGATCGAGGTCCATGTGAAACTTCTCGGTGATCAGGTTGAGGCGCTTGAAGACGCCGTCGTGCGGCGTGACCGCGTAGCAGCCGTTGCTCTCCGTGACGTCGCAACCGTAGCCGTACAGGCCGAAGATGGGGTCGACGGCGACGTCCGCGCTCAGAATGCGGATCGCGCCGAACAGTCCGAGATCCGCCTCGCCCGCCATTTGCCGCCAACCGTTGTGCAGGTTGCTGCCGGCGGGGTCGAAGCTGTTCCGATACACGTTGCCCTTCATGGCCTGATACGTCCAAGCGACGGTGCCGAGGTTCTGGGCGGTGCCGTCGATTTGCCCCGAGTTGATCGCGCTGATGTTGGCGATCTTGGCGGCGTACGAGAGGCGCTCGTCCACTTCAGGCGTGGTCGAGTAGTTTCGCAACCAATCGTCCATGCAGTAACCGGCGAGCGAAGCCGTGTATTGGAATTGCCACCAGTTTTCCCCGTTTAGCGTGACCGGATCGGCGTAGTAATACCAGACCGGTTCCTGACCGCGGCAGGCGCGCGTTTTGACGTTCACCTTGCTCAGGATGCTCTGGTCGGCATTTTCCTTGGCCGCCATGTACACGGCTTCTTCACCCGTGTTGTCGTAGGTGTACTCGGAGCCGTAGGGGTAGGCGCTGCCGTTGAACGCGCTGTACAGGTTGTTGATCGTGGTCTTGACGAAGGCGGCCTCGGTGGTGTGTCCGGCGGCTGTGAGCGCGTGCATGATGTCGGGCAAGGTTTGCTCACCCATGTAGCCGGTGCCGGCGATGGTCGCGGGGGCTTTGGGCGGCGGGGGCCCGCCGGAGTAGAGGGAATGCAAGATCCCGTACGCGCGCAGCAAGTACGTGTCCGCGCTGTTGTGATAGGTCACGAGCGCCGGATAGAGGCTCGCGATCTTGTACATCGAAAAGTAGGTGTTGAACGCGTGCGGGTAGGCGTACGGACGATTGTAGAAACAGTTCATCGGATTGGCCGCGGTGGTGCCCGCCGGACACCACCAGTCCTGCACGATGTAGCTGTTGTGATCGATCGCGTTGGTCCACACCGCGTCGAGGTAATTGTCGAGCGCGGTCACCTCGGACGCCACCGGCGTCTGCGCGTTCTTTTCCGCTAGAAATTGGCCTTTGGTCCAGCCCCAGTCGTCGCCCCAGCCGCTGCCGCCGACGGCGTTGCGGCGCGCCTTGTTGTCCATCATCCAATCGTCGAAGACTTTGTTGAGCGAGCCGCTGGTCGGGATCGTGCTCGAGACCATGAACGTGGCGTGCCGTTGCAGCGCCGTGTCGATCGGTTCGAGCACGTAGAACTGGAGCGTGGTCGTTTCGTTGTTGCCGTACGTGACCACCACGTTGTTCTGACCGAGGTGGCTCAGCTTGATCGCGTAGAGATTGTGATTGGTGCCGCTCACGCCGAGCGACGTGAGCGTGCTTTCCGAGGCGTACTGCGGTGTCACTGCGCTGATCGGTTTGGACGTGTGTAGATCGATCTTGGCCGTCAGGTTGCTCGGCACCATCAAGCTCGGCAAGACGGTCACGTCGATCAGGCCTTCACTGTAGAGCGTATTCTGGACGTCGTCCTGACTCGCGACTTTGGAGAACTTGAACGCGTAGCTTTGACTCGCGCCCGCGGCGAGCGTGAGGCTCGTGTTCGGCAAGTAGCCGCGGTTCGTTTTTTTGATTTGGTTCGAATGGATGTAGAAAACATCGAGCCCGTTCGACCAGCGCGGCGTGCCGCCCTCCGCCGCCCAGGCGCTGTTCGCGTGCTCCTCGTTCACCCAGTTGTCCATGTACTCGAAGCCGGCGCCGGTGGTCGTGTCCGGCGTCATCAACAAGAAGGGCCCCACGCCGCTCGGTCGCTTGATCGTGATGTACGAGCTATTTTGACCGGTGAACGAATGATAGACGACGCGCGTCTCGTAGATGATGTCGTTCGTTTGAAACCAATATTCGTTGAACGGCAGCGGCAACCCCACGTCGCCGAACTCGATCGTCTGCGCGCTCGTGTTGGTGATGTTGATCTGCCACGACAGCTGGCTGCCCACGAGCGAGTACGTCTCGACGACCTTGAAGTTCTTGATGCCGCTGGCGTTCGCGGAATTCTGATAGGTCACGGTCACGCTGCTGGCCGTGCTCGCGATTGTGCGGCCGTCAGCCGAGGACTGTGAGAGCGCGGTTTGCCAGGCGCCGGTGCCCATGCGGTAGCTGAACATCAACTCGCCCACCCACTCGTGGTCGGCGGTGTCTTGGCCGGGCGCGTTGGTCGCGTTCAACACGTAGTTCGTCGGGAAAGCGTCGCCCGTGAGCTGGAGCGACGAAATTTCGCCGTTGGTGCCCGTTTGCACGTTGAATGTGGCGTTGGACAGCGTCGCGGCCGGCGCGCGGGATGCGAGCGTGCACAGGACGAGCGCGCAGGCGCTTGCGAGCAGCGGCCGGCGGACTGAACGACTGGAAAAAAGCGCCGATTGGGCGCGGGCAGCAATAATCATGGCATTTTTCCCCAAGCGAACGAGCGCCGGGTGCTCAGATTCGTCGCGCTCGGAGGGCGCGCGCAGGCAAAAGAATTGTCTCGGCCGGCCGCGCGGGTCAGTTCGCGCTCAGCGTGACCGACGACGTCGAGGCGCCGATCGGGATGACGGACGCGCCACGCTCCTGGCTGAAGGTCCCCGAAACCGTGAAGGTTCCCACACCGGTTACCACCGCCGGTTGCTCGAGCCGCAGTCGCGCGGACGGCGTATACGCATCCGCGGGGGCGAGCGTGATCGTAACGGCGTGCGTTTGCGAGTCGATGCTGACGCTCTGGAACTGACCCGCGTCGAGCGTGAGCCACAGCCCCACCGGCGCCAAGTACACGCGCTTGCGGAAGGAATCGAGCGGCGTGACGCTGATCGTGTTGCCATTGACCGTCAGATTGCCGCCGAACGCTTGCCAGCCGAACTCGGGATGGTTGATCACATACGTGGCTGAATTTTCCGCGTGACCGAAGAAATTCAGGCCGTAGTCGCCCGTGATCGGATCCCACTTGAGCGTGTCGGGGAAGGTATGAAACGCCATCGACGGGAAGCCGTCTTGATCGACGTTCGAGAGCGAGCCCATCATGCCGCCGTAGCCGATGCGCAAGAGGTAGAAATCGTCTGGGTGATCGCGGTACTCGCTGAGCACGGGAATCGCGTTCAAACTCGAGCCGTAGTGGTGAATCATGCGCTCGAGCCGATCCGTCTTCGAGCCGCCGTACAAGAAGTCCCAGTAGCGCCGCGCGCAGCCGTTGTAACCCCAGTGCGGCACGGTCGGCATGTAGCCCGTGATCGCGTTGATGCAGACCTCCGCCTTGGCCGTGTACCCAAAGTATTTGGTCCACGCGTACACTTCTTCTTGGCCGGTGGAGTCCCAAGCCATTTCACTGGCGAAGGGGTATGCCTGCGTTTGCCAGACGTCGGCGCGCGCCTTCATCCTCGTTTCCAGGTCGCTCGCCTGCGTGGTCATGCCCTCACGCTGCAGGTCCTTCAATATCTCGAGGAACACCGTGCCATCCATCAGGCCGTATTTGGCGTAGTCGGTGCCGATCGTGATCATGGCCACCGCGGTTTGATAGGCCTGAGTCAGGTACCAATTCCACGGGTGATTGCTGATTAGGCCCGTGGTGTTGCGCGCGGTGCGATACATCGACCAATACAGCGCCGCGACGTGCGGATAGTTGTAGGAGCGCGGCACTTCCAGCGTGTGCGCCTTGTTCCAGGCGCCCCAATAGGTTTGGCCCGTGCTCGGATCGATCCATGGCACGCTCGTGCTGTAGTAGCCGGCAGGCAACTGCGTGGGTTCGTAATAGAAGAGCGTGCGCTTGACGCCGTACTTCTGGGTGCCGGTGCTGTATTGCAGGCCGCCCCAGATCACGCTGTCCACGAACGTTTGATATTTCGTGAGCTGCGCGGCGTCCGGCTGTCCGAAGAGCTTCATCGCGCCGGCGAGCCACGTGGCGCCGCCGTCGTCACCCAAGCCACACACCCAGGCTTGCTTCGACTGCGTGACGATCTGATCGAGCTCGTGATCGTAGGTCATCACAGACGGACTGCGACCGAACGGATCCCCTGTGGCCGTGAACCAGTCCTTGGTCGTCAAGAAGTTGCCGAGATCCGTGGCGACCTGCGCTGCGGGCTTCGTCACGTCGTAGTGAATCGTCTGCACGGTGCCGTCCTGATAAGTCACGGTCAGGCGCGAGCGACCCCAGGTCTTGCCGACGACCGTGTACGCTTGCCAGCCGCTCGGCGTCGCGGGCTGACTCGTCACGGTGAGCGCGTTGGCCGGTTCGACCAGCAAGCTCTGCACGGGCCACGGATAGTTCAGAAACAGCTTGGCCTCGAGATCCGAAGGCACGATGTAGCCGGGGATGCCGACCGCAACCGGCCGTTGATCGCGGGCGAGCACGGTCTCGATATTGCGGATTTGATCCGCGAGCACGAGGCGCACGCCGTAGTTCACGCTCTCACCCGGAGCGAGCGTGAGGTCGGTCGCGGTGTTCCAAGGCTGCGCTGCGGACCACTCCTCGTCCGCGTAGGCCTTGCTGTGCACCATCCACTCGAGAAAGCCCTCGAATGTTTGGCTGCGCGGCGTGAGCTCCGTAAAGACCGCCACGGGATCCTTCGAGCTGGCGGTCGGTTTGTTCAGAATCGGGTTGTACGCCTCGAACGGTGTCTTGCCGTCGGGCAGCACCAACAGCGCCGGCCCCGCGCCGCTCAGGCGAGTCACCTGTACGTAGCCGGCGTCCAGCCCCATGTACGGATCGGAGAACGAGCACTTGGTGTGCGCTTGATCGAGTGTGCGGTTGGTGATGATGTTGTTGAACACCATCGGGATACCGAGCGCGCCGATTTGCACCGGCGAAGTGGAGTTGTTCGTCAGCGCGAAGCGCATCACCAAGCGACCGCCCGCCGTGACCCACGAACGCGTGACACCGAGCGGGATGGTCGACGGCAGCGCGGGCGCGAGATCGGCCGAGGCGAGCACCGTGTCGCTGGTTGCGAGCGCGGTAACGGCCGTGCGCGACGCTGAGGTCGTGATATTTTGCCAGTCGCCACTCGTGCCGCTTCGCAGTCGCAGCGTGATGTCGCCGAGCTGGAAGTAACCCGCGCCCGAGCGCGTCGACAGCAGATCGGACGGAGTGAAATCGAAGCCGGGCGCGGCTTTGGGCTGCAGTGCGGCGACCGTCTGCGAGTTCTTGGCCAGGCTCACGCAAAACTCCGCGGTCTCGAAATTGACCGTGGTGCTGGTCGCGGCGGGACACGTGCCGGTCACCCAGCTGAGGTCAGGCGGCGGCGGTGGCGTCGTTACGCCGCCCGCACCGGCGTTGCCCGCCACGCCGGCCGCTCCGCCGATGCCCGCGCTCGACGTGCCGGCACTGCCTGCCGCTGCGCCAGCGGCTCCCGACGTGCCAGCTCCGGAGGCGCCACCGCCCGAGGCGCCCGAAGCCGAGCTGCCGCTCGTGGCGCCGCTTCCCAGCGAGCCGCCGGCTGCGCCCGAGTTCTGTCCGGAAGGAGCCGAACTCGATGAGCCGCCCGTACAGGCCAGGGCTGCCAAAGCAGCTACGCACGAGATCGCCTGAAAAATGCGCATTTTTGCTTCTTCCCTGCTGCGCGCGGCCGCAGGCGGAGTTAGTCGGCAAGCGGACCGCGCAGCCGGCAACAAAATCCACGCTGACGCGAATCAATCGGCGAGCTTGCTCGAGCCGTCTACTGGCAACGCGATGCGGAAAGTCGTGCCCTGGCCCACTTCACTCTCGAAGGAGATGCGGCCGCCATGCACCTCGACCACGATCCTGCGCGCGATCGACAGGCCCTGGCCCGTTCCGCGGCCGATCGCTTTGGTCGTGAAAAATTGATCGAATACCTTGTGCCGAATGGCCTCGGGAATGCCTCCGCCGTCGTCGCTGATGCTGATCTCCACGGACTCTCCGGCGTGCCGCGAGCGAATCCGGATCTTGCCGAGCTCCGCGCGTTTCTGATCGGCGATCGCGTGCGCGGCGTTGACGATCAGATTGAGCACGACCTGGTTGAGCTTGCTCGGAAAGCAAATGACGGCGGGCAGCTCGGCGAGCTCGGTCTCCACGGCGGCCACGTTCTTGTACTCGTTCTGTGCGACCATCAACGTGTCGCGAATCGATTGATTCAAGTCGCTCGCCACCTTTTCGCCCTGGTCGGTGCGCGCGAACGATTTCATCGCCTTGACGATGCCGGATACGTGTTTGATGCCGTCTTGTGAGGAGCTCAGCGCCTGCGGCACCTGCTCCATGACGAAGCCGATGCCGAGCTCGCTCTCGAGGGCGCTCAAATGCTCTTGGTCGTATCCGCGCCCGAGTAAGAGTTTCCTCAGCGCGTCCCGGTATTCGGTAAATTGCGCGAACGATTCTGCGATGAAGTTCACGTTGTCGCCGATGTACTGCATCGGCGTGTTGATCTCGTGAGCGATGCCGGCGGCGAGTTGCCCGATGGATTCGAGTTTCTGAGCGAGGCGGAGCTCGGCCTCCAAGCGTTCGCGAGTGGCCACTTCCTCTTGCAGTTTCTGGAGTGCTTGCTCGAGCGCGCTCTGCGCCATGCGTAGTTCGGCGTTGTCGGCCACCAGGCAGTCTTTGACGACCCCGAGCACATCGGCGCGCTCGTGTTCTTCGGCTGCCCAACGCGCGGCGTCCGACAGCTCTCGCTCGATGACGCCGCTGTCGCGCAGCGTGAGAAACACGCGGGACTCACGACGCCTGAAGTTGACGACCAGGCGCTGCTGTTGGTCGTCGCCGCGCGAGAACAAGAGACTGACGTCCTGTCCTCCTTCCGCGCCGAACAGCGCACCAAAGCCGAGCAAGTGAAGCATGTCTTGCTCGGCCACGATCGCCTCGAGCGGCTGAGCGAGGACGTCCTCCAACTCTCGCCCCAGCAGCGCGCAGAATGCGAGGTTCACGTACTCGATGCGACCGCTTGCGTCGGTGATCACGACGCCGTCAGGGAGTTGGTCGAAGGCGCCGAAGTCCGTGCGTTGCCGGCCAGGTTCACGCGGCCGCTCTCCTGCGCGCGCCGGAGACGCGCTCGGAGTCACTGCGCTGCCGCGGTGAGCTTCATCGCAGCGGCCACCAGCAGGCGGTCTTTGAACGGCTTGACCATCCACGCGCGCGCGCCGCCGCTCTTGGCTCGAGCGATCGAGACCGGGTCAGCCTCCGTGGTCAGCATCAGCACGGGCAATGCGCGGCTCGAGAGCTCGTCGCGCATCGTCTCGAGCATCTCGAGCCCACCGAGGCGCGGCATGTTCACGTCGCAGATCACGAGCGCCAGATCGGAACACGCTCGGATTTGATCCGCGCCGTCGACGCCATCGACGGCTTCCAGCGTCGTGAACCCCGCTTCTGCGAGCACGCCCTTCACTTGGTGGCGGACCGCGCTCGAATCGTCGATGATCAAGATCTTTTTGGGAGCCATGGCTTGCCTCGCTGTCGCCTAAAGGATGACGAGCTCGCCTTCGGCGACCGAGTCGACGGCGGATGGGTTGTGCTCTAGTAGGAACCCCGGCTGGATCAGCACGTCGAGATAGCCCGAAAACGAACCGCTCTCGCACACGAAGCGATAGCGAATGCCGTGTTCGAGCTCTCCGCCGTTTTGACTGGCGAGCAAGCGCGGCACGTTGACGTTGAACGTGAGATCGTAGGCTCGCAGCTTGCTTTTCATGCGACCCACCAATTGGTTCGTCAGCTCACAAGTCCAATCCGCTAGAAAGCCATTCGGATCGGCCGTCATGCCCGCGGCGCCGCGCGCAGTCTGGGCAATCACGCTCTGCGAGGCGCGAAAGGTCACGGTTCCGCGCACCTGATGGCTGCTGAAATCGACGGCAGCGACCATGGGGGAGCCAGGTGGGTGCGTCTGGTTCTCGGCGGGCTGCACGGTTGCTCTCACACCGTAGCCAGCCATCAGCTCGACGCATGCCTGCTCCAAAGCTGCCGCCAAGACGCCGAGGTTGTCGTTCGCGGGACAATTGGCCATTCTGCGCGAGACCCTTTTCCGTGAGCCGGCGCGAGTAGCCTTTTGTTGCGCTCGCCGCTCGTCTCTTCAAAACGACGGGATTGGGCCGAACTTTAGGCCTTCACGGCGGATTGACGGCGGGCGCGCACAAATACCGAGTTCGACAGCGAGCTAATTATCGGCTGAGGCCTGCCGTTCTACGCGAGACGATGGCTGCGCGTCCACGCTTCGAACGGCTCGCACGGCTCACCGGCAAGGCGCTCTTGCCGTTTTGGGCAGCTGCGGGCATTGCGGTCGGCGGAACCTTGATGGTCGGGCACTGGTACACGCTGCCCATGCCGAACCCGCAGGACGCGCAGGTGACGGCGGCTCTGAATCAACTGCGCGGCCCCGATGAACGGCACTCGTGGCTGCTCGTGCATTTTCTGTATGCCGAATGCCGTTGCTCTCAGCGCATCTTCGAGCATCTGCTGACGCGCGGTCGGGATCCGGCGTTCGCCGAGAAAATGGTGCTGATCGGCGAGCACTCGACCTCCGTGCCGCGCGCGACTGCCGCCGGCTTCGCCGTCGACGTGGTGAGCGTGCCCGAGTTGGCCGCTCGTTTTCATGTGCAATCCGCGCCGCTGTTTGCGGTGATCTCCGATACGGGCACCCTTTCGTACTTGGGGGGCTACACGGAGCGCAAACAAGGCGCGCTCATTTTGGATCAGAGCATCGCGAGCGATCTGCGCAAGAGCAAACACGTCGCGAGTTTGCCGCTCTTTGGCTGCGCCGTAAGTCGCTCCCTCCAGCGC
>DASXKQ010000348.1:0-10942 GCA_036496745.1 Polyangiaceae bacterium | reverse complement strand
ATAGAGACAACCGCGCTCACGGACTCGCGATCACATCCAATGACGCGACGCTCGTCCAGGCGCGTCCCTGGATCTCACTCAGCGCCACGAATCGGATGTAGCGCCCGGTTTTGGCCGGGAACATCACGCGCGTTTCGTTGCGTGTGTTGGCGAACGAGCCGCTCGCGACGGCCGTGCCCCAGGCGGAGACAGAGTCGCTCACGTAAAATTCGTAGTCGGCGACCATGCCGTGATCGTCGGTGTCTTGGCGGGGCAAGTAGCGAAAGCCGGACAGGGATTGAGAGACGCCCATGTCGATCTGCACTTCATGCGGCGGCATCGGCGCGGTCGGCGTGTATTGCGTGTGCCACAGAGTCGACGGCGTGTCGTCGAACACGTGCACCGCTTGACCCGGCTCGCCCTGGGTCTCCTCGCTGTCCACGTACACGATGGACCAATCCTTTTGGGGCACGAAGCCGTCGTCGGCCCACCACTGCCCGCTCGTCAGATCGAGATTCCAGGTCGCGTGGTAGTCCATCGCCAGCGAGGTGCCGGTGCTGACGAGTGGCAGCCAGATGTACTTGGAGCTCACCAAATCCGGATCTTGCCAGCGATCGCTCACGTAAATGTAGGTCGTCTTTTTGGAACCCACGACCGGCAGTATGTAAGCGGCCTGTGAATCGAAGGCCGTGCCGTCGCCGAGATTCTCGAGCGCGCTCCACGGGCCTTTCATGCTCGTGGCCGTCGCGTATTGGGCTTGATTGGGATCCCAGCCGGTTGCGGCCGACGTGATCAAGAAATACGTGCCGTCTTGCTTGAACAGCGCGGGCGCCTCGCGGTAGCCACCGACGAACAGCGTGGTGAGCTGGCTCTGAATGTTCAGATAGTCGCTGGTGAGCTGGTACACGCCCATGTCTGCGTTGTTGTTGGCGGCGGACAAGAAATACGCCGTGCCGTCGTCGTCCTTGAACAGCGTGTCGTCGCGCGACATGTTGTTGTTCGGCTGAAACGCGCTCTGATACGTGTACGCGCCGTCGACGGTCTTGCTCGTGAACACGCCGGCTTCGGCGGTTGCATAGTTCTGTCCGTCCCAGTGCAGCCACATCACGTAGGTTTGCGTCTGGTCGTTGTAGATGACTTTGGGCCGCTCGATGATGCGGTCCGCCGTGTTCAACGTGGGCGTGGACGCTTTGGTGAGCACGGCGCCGCGCGCCTCCCAATCGGCTAGGTTCTTCGAGGCGTAGCAATTGACGGCCTTGAAAAGGCCGGAATTTTGCGATTTGTCCTCACCGAACCAATACCAGGTGTCGCCTACCTTGAGCAGGCCGGCGCCGTGCGCCTCGATGCGCGCGCCCGCCGTGTCGTTCCAGAATACGCCGTTGTGAAACTGCGTGACGACGTCCGCGCTGCCGCCCGCGCCGCCCGCGCCGGAAGTACCCCCGGCACCGCTCCCGCTCGTACCCGACGCGCCCGCTTGGCCCGCCGCGCCGGAGGCACCGCTCGCACCGCCTGCGGCCATGCCCGCCGCGGCCGTGCCTGCGCTGCTCGTGCCGCCGGCATCGGTTCCCGCGCCGCCGGTGCCTTGCGCACTACTGCCGGCGTTGCCGCCGCTCGCGTTGGCGCTGCCCGCCGAGCTCTGCGCGCCGCCCGTGGTTGCGCTGCCCGCGTTGCCGCCGCTCGAGCTGAGCCCGCTGCCCGCGCTCCCCGCGTCGTTTGCTGGCGAGCCGCTTTGCGAGCCTGCCGAGTGCGAACACGCAGCGACCCAGCCCAAACTCAAACCGGCGAGGACTAGCAAGCGCGGCGCGTACATGCATGCTCCGTTCAGGGCATCTTCGCAGGCGGCGGCAGCTTGGCTCCGCCGCGCACGTAGCGCACGATTTCGTCCATGAATCGGTTGTCGTCGGCTTCGCACGTATCGGACACGATGCCGATGCTCTGACCCTTGCAAGCCTTGCGGCGCTCTTCCTGAGCCTCGGCGATGTCGGGCTCTGCCTCGAGCGCAGAGCGCACGGGCAGGCCGAGCTTGCGCCATTCGATCTTCGAGTGGCGGACGGTGTTCGGCTCTTGCTCGGCGAAGTCGCCGTCGTGGATCGTGGCGCAGGCGCCGTTCCAGCGTAGGACGTCGTAACCCGAGGTGTCACCGACCTGCACGCCTTCTCCCTCGCCTCGGCGCTTGAGCGCGATCACTTCTTCACCGCGCTCGAGCCTGTCGCCGAGCAGCGACGCGCCGCCCGAGGCGTTGAACGGCTCGGCGCGCGCGAGCATGTACAGCCGCTTCCAGGGCGTGCCCGGTCGGAACATGTGCAGCGCGACGTCGGGGTACACGTCGTCGCACAGGCGCTTGACCCAGCCCGGCGGCGGCACGCATTCGCTGTGCCGGCCCCGCGCGCAGCGGCGCGGTAGCGAGCCGTGCGCGGCGGGCGATTCTGGGGTGTCTTCCTTGGCGACCTTGTGTGCGTGCTTCGGGTGAGCGGCGACAGGCGGCGGAGACGAGCCGCATGCAACCCCCAGGAGCGCGCAGATCGAAATCAACTGGCGAAAAAACACGACGCCGCGCATCTTAGTCGAAATGCCGGCGCTGCAAGCGACGCAAAGCGGCATCGTGGTCGGATTTTCGAATTGCTTCGCGGGCTCACTGCGAAGTTTCAGTGTGCATGCTCGAACGAGTCCGGTTTGACGACCTCAGCTCGAGATGCGGCGCACGCCGCCGTGGCCGTCCTTGGCGAAGCGAGCGAGCACCTCCAAGTCCTTGGCGTAGAGCTCGGCGTAGCTGCAACGGGCGCAGATGCGCACCTCGACGCGCACCACGGATCGCGCTTGCTTGGGTAAGCCGAGAAAGCTGGTCTCGGCCGTGTCTCCGTAGTGCGCGGTGAGTGTGAACGGCTCGACCGAGTTCGAGAACTCGTAGTTCGGGACCATCGCTTCGTCGATTGCGAAGAGCTCACGACTCGAGCACTTCGGGCATACACCGTTCTTCATGCCCGGAGTGTGCGCGCGCGAGCCAGCGCGCGGCTAGCGATTTCGCTCGAAGAGCCAGGCAAGCCAGGCAACGCCGAGGAGCTGCCCCAAGCTGGGCCGCTCGATCAGCGGCGCGTGGCGGAGCTTGGCGGTCGGATAGAGGCCGAACACGTTGCGCAGCTGCTGCTGGGCGCCCTCGTCGAGCTCGCCGCCGAAAGAGAGCCGCGCGCTGCCCTGGTGCTTGTGGGCGCGAATCGTCGCGCGCCGAACCTTTGACAGCAAGGCTCGCATATCGTTCAGCATTCCCTGCGGGATGCGACCGCGCACCACGAGTACCTTGCCGTCGCGCACGGACAGATGAAAGAGCTCCGCTTGACGGCTCAGCCACCAGATCGCCACGAGCAATGCCGGCACCAGAACGACGAGCATGGACGCCGGCGAGACTAGCATCGGTTCGCGCTCGTTGCTTGCGCGCTTGGCCGGCAGCGGTGACGGGCTAGCGCTTGCCCAGTAGCGCGTGGCGCATGCGGCTTTCTTCTGGGCGCGTGTACACCTCGACGCTGCCGAGCACCGCGCGTCCGGTCACGCGTAGCACGGGCAGCTCGGGATCGGAGACGCGCGGCACGCGCTGCAGGCTTTCGAACGAGCCGAGGATGCTGCTGCCGAAGCTTTCGACCGCGAGCTGCGGCGGCACGATGATTTCGACCGAGCCGAGCAGGGCGGAGACTTCGAGCGTCGTCACGCCGGGCTGCAGAGCGACGTCGCGCAGGTCGATTACGACGCTACCGAGCACTGCTTTGGCGCCCGAGGCGCGCGCCAGCGTCCAATGTCCGCGGCGCTCGACGCTGCCCAGGATGGCGACCGTGCGTTGCATTCGTGTTTCGGATGCGAGCGGCGCGAGTTCGACAGCGCTCGGCGGTGTGAGCTCGACGGCGGTCACCTCCGCTGACAGGTCGCTGACCAGCGTCGGTAACTCATTTTCCGTCGCGACCGCGTAAGCGCGATCCAGGCGAGCTTCGAATTCGGCCAAGCTGAGCTCATCGCGCGTGAACGCGGTCGTCAGCTGCTCGATCGTCTTCTCGCGCGCGGCTCGCAGCGCCGCGCGTTTGGGGTGTTGCTCGCCTTCCATGGCACTGGATTCAGCTAGTGAAAAGGGTGCTCGGTGACGCTGAGATGAGAAGCCGGAACCATTTCATCGGCAAAGCGAAACAGATTTCGTGGCCGCGCGGGAGCCGGTTTATGCGCCCTCGTAAACGAGGGGGATTATTGCGACGAAAGAAAGGCATAGAAATGATTTTCGCCGGGCAAAGAAGGGCGATACCAGGGGGTGCCTTCCAGCGTACAAATGCGAGTAAGCCGTGATGGACGAAACACAACTGGTCGCATTTCTCGAGGCCGTCTACGCGTTCGAGACGAGCGACGAAGAATGGCTGAGCCGAGTGCTCGTCACCGCCGGCGCGGTTTGTGGAGACAAGCACCACTACCTCGCTTTCTTCTACGACGCGTCGAACGTGGACGACTTCAAGCTCTGGAACATCTGTGTGCACAACATGCCGCTCGAGGCGATGCAGAGCTTCGAAAAATTCCGCACCATCACGGGGCCGGATTTCGTGCGCGCCACGTTCCGCAGCCTGCATGTCGGCAGCGCGCGTCGAACGGCCTACACGCACATGGAACCGGTGCTGAGCGAACGCGCGCAGGCGGGTTGGGGCGACATCTTCAACATCAACGGGCTGGATCCGTCCGGCCTGGGTTGCCTGCTCACGCTGGGCTGCCGAGAGCCGGAGTTTTCCCCGAGCCCGAAAGAGGCGACGGTCTACCGCCGGATGGCCAACCACTTGGGCGCCGCGTTTCGCTGCCGGCGCAGGCTGGCGGCCAGCGAGTCGACCGAAAGCGCGGCTCGCCTGACGCGTGACGCGGAAGCGATCATCGACGACGGTGGTCAGGTCGTGCACGCGCACGGGCCGGCAGAGGGCAAGAGCGCGCGAGAGCGCATTCGCAGCTCGGTGGCCCAGATCGAAGCGGCGCGCACGCACGGACGACGCGCGCGGGGTCGCGACGCACTCGACGTCTGGCATCCGCTGACGAGCGCGCGCTGGACGCTGATCGATAGCTTCGAAGAAAACGGGAGGCGCTACGTGGTTGCACGCGAAAATCAAGCGGATACTCGAGGTTTTTCCACGCTCACCGATCGCGAACGCCAGGTCGTGGTGCACGCGGCGCTCGGGCTGTCGAACAAGCAGATTGCCTACGCGCTCGGTATTTCCGACGCGACCGTGCGCGTACTGATGGCGCGCGCCGCCGGTCGCCTGGGCGTGCGAACGCGCAAAGAGCTGCTAGTGCACCCGGCCCTCAGCGCCTTGCAGACCTCGAGTGCGCCGAGCGCCTGAACCCAATGGAACCTGAGAGATCCGCTCATTTCGAATGATCGCATGATTTGTATTGTTTGGGCCCGGCTTCGCGCACAAGTTTGCTCACCCCTTCGGTTACCACACCCCTTCGGGTGCTTCGAAGCGTCGCGCAGCGCGGCCGCCCGCGTGCTTTGAACTCGTGGGTGCCTCTCGCCGGTCGAAGCTGTTTCAACGCTCATTTTTTGTGGGTCTGCGGGGCCCCGAGCCCCGCAGACGGCGAGCTGCTGGATTTCTGCCGAAAAATGAGGGGATACCTCAGCCATGGAACCCAAATATTCGAGCTCACAGCGCGCGCTGGCCGAAGCGATTCGCACCGTGAAAGAGGTGCTCGACATCGAAGACGTGTCGAGCGACGGCGCCCACGCTACCTTCGAGGGTCCGGTGCCGTGGAACGGCGTGCTCCGGATCATGGCCGACGTGGGCGTCGATGATCCGCAAGAGCCGCCGGGCAGCGAGGCCGAGTTGTGGGCCGTGACGTTCCCGAACGTTCCGAGTCAGGGCTTCGTCAACGTCACGCTCGCCTTCGGCGCGGACGGCCAGCTGTGCGCAGCGGGCATGCAGTCGGACTGAGCGCGTCTACTTGAGGCCAAGGTTTGCGCAACCGCACATGATGCCGTCCTGGCGCAGGATATCGGCGGACGTCGCTGTGCACACGGTGCCCGATGAGTCGCAGGTGGTGCCAGACGGAAGATAGGCGACGAGGGCGCTCGAGTCCGCGGACGGGAAAGCGCTCGCACACGCGGCATTGGCACCCGCCGTTCCGGGTGGTGGCGTCGGCATGCAGGAGCATTGCACGTGAGCCGTGCCGTCCCACGTGGTTTGCACGAGGCCCGGAACGTAGCCCTGCATGCACATCAAACTCTCGTTCGTCTGGCAGTCGCTCGCGGACGTGGGTCGCTTGGGATTGCAGACGCAACTTGCGAGCTGCGTCGCGGAATCGGCGGAAAAACTGCACCCGCTCGGCGCGCTCGAACAGTCCCATTGAGCGAGCGGACAAGGGAGTAGGGCGATAGAGTCGGCGCCCGCCGTTCCACCAGAACCCGCCGTGATGGCACTGCCGCCCGAGCTGCCGCCACTGCCTGCCATGCCGCTGATGAGCACCGCATCGCCGCCTGCGCCGTTCTCCGCGCTGACGTTTCCGCCGCAGCTGAGCGCGAGCCCGCCGCCCATCAAGACCAACGCGCGAAACAAGGGATGATCCGAGAGCGGTTCGAGCTTTTCAGTCATGGTTAAGCGGCCCTCGCGAGACCCAAGTGTTGTAATCCTGGCAGGATCACGGACGCTACCGCTTCATCATGCGCGGCGCGCAGCAAGCGGAGTGAGAAATAGCCGAAGGGCACGAGCTCCTCGCGTTCGGCTCGCTCGAGCTCTGACCCGTCGCACCAGCCTTTTTCGACGAGGCCGAGCAACGTGGGCACCCAGGCGCGCAGCGTGTCGCGCTGGGCCGCGCTCAGCGTCGCGAGATACGCCCAGCCCACGCGGCTGTGCTGCAGCTCGTCCGCCATGTGCAGGCGATTCAAGTCGCGGAGCTCGGGGTCCGTCAACACGGGGCGCACGTGACGGAGAACGACGCAGCCGATCGTTTCATTGAAGCAACAGAGCGTGATGCGCAGTAAGCGATTTTGCTCGTCGCTCGCTCCGCGAAAGGCGATCGGTCGCGTGCCGCGCGGCTCTATCTCTCCGCCGGCGTGGCCGAAGCGAACGGCCCAGTCGCGGCAAAAGAGCGCGTGCTTGTGCTCGTCGGCCACGGCGCGCTCGGCGAGCGCGATCACGGCTGCCGGCGCGTGCTCGCTGCGCAGGTCCGCGAGCACGTGTTGAAAACCGACCCACGACGTCATTTCGCCCTGAGCCCTTTGCCACCAATAGGCCGCCACCTGCGCGCGCTGCTCGGGATCGAGCACGTCCATCGCTTCAATCGTGGAAGCGTTCTGCGGCGAAGACAAGGAGATTTGAGCCATTGGCTCAGCGAGGCGGGTTTGCGCGCGCTCGAGCGCTAGGCGAGCTGCGCGAACGTTGCCGCGAGCTTCAGCTCACGCTCTGTAGTTCCCGGCGAGCGCAAAAAGAGCGACAGCACGAGCTTGGCGAGCGCGTCGGGGTTTGGTTGCTCCAAGTAGCTGAAGGTCGCAAACTCTTCCGGTTCCCACGTCAGGAGTTCGAGCGAGACGCCGAAGGTGCGCGCTTGACTGACGAGCGCGCTTGGCTCCTGACGTTCGAGATAGGGAATGTTCAACTCGGCACGCGTGACTTGCACCCAGCGCGTGGGCTCTGCGCAGAGTTCCCAGGTGACGCACCACTCTTCGTCAGCGGGGGCCGAGAAGACGCGGAGAATGTCCGCATGCATGCTCGCGATCAGCGCGGCGCTCACCTCACGATCATACTCTTCATCGATCCGGTCATAAATCTTTGCGGTCGCTGATTTTTAGTAGATCTCGGAGTTAGTGAAGATTCTTGACTTGTGTGGGGCGCGTCGCGCAACTACACGCGTTATGTTCGAGATTTCACGCCGAGTTCGTTCGTTCTCCATCACGCGCGTCAGCTTGATCTGTTTGCTAGGCGCTGCGTCGCTGGAAGTTGCTTGTGTCGCTGGACAGCAAACGCAATCCGTCGACGATGACATCGACCCGAGCGGCGGCAGCGCCGGCAGCTCGAGTCCCGCGGGCGGTTCGGCGGGCGCGCCGAGCGGTGGCGCAATCGGCAGTGGAGGAACGAGCGCGGCGGGCACGTCAGCGATGGCGGGTGGCGGAGGACAGACCGCTGGTAGCGGCGGGAGCAACGCGTCAGGCGGTTCGGCGGGCAGCGGCGGTACAACACTGGGTGGCGCTGCGGGCATCGGTGGGACGGATACTGCGGGCACCGGCGCGTTCGCGAACAGCGGCGGCATGAGCGGCAGCGGCAACTCGGGCGCAGGTGGCAGCGGCCAGGGCGGTATGAGTGGTAGTGGCCAGGCCGGTGCAAGCGGCGCGGCGGGTAAGGGCGGCACGGGCGGCACTGCAGGCGCGGCCGGCAAGGGCGGCACGGGCGGCACGGCGGGCAAGGGCGGGACGAGCGGGATGGGCGGCAGCGCGGGCACGAGCGGGAGCGCAGGTGCTGCGGGTTCGGGCGGGTGCACAGCGCCGGCTGCCGGCAGCGTGCTCGAAGGTTGGGCCGCGGTGTCCGGCAACAACGTCACGACCACGACGGGAGGTGGCAGCGCCAACCCGACCACGGTGACGACGCTCAGTCAGCTTCAGAGTGCGGTGTCCGGCTCGAACGCGGCGGTGGTCTGGGTACAAGGAACCATCACGGGCTCCATCAAGATCGGTTCGAACAAGACGATCGCCGGCCTGTGCGGCGGCCAGGTGCACGGCCACCTCGACGTCAACAACGCGAGCAACGTGATCATTCGGAATCTCAAGATCGTCGGGTATGGAGTGGGTGATTGTTCGCTCGACCCGAGCTTCGATGCTTCCGTGGGTTGCTCGTCAGGTAACGACGCGATCAGCGTACAAGGCTCGCATCACGTCTGGATCGACCACGACGACATCTCGGACGGCACCGACGGCAATCTCGACATCAACAATGGGTCGAACTATGTGACTGTATCGTGGACCAAGTTCCACTACACGCCGCGCACCGACAACGTCGGCAGCGACTCGACGGGTGCGGCCGGACACCGCTACAGCAATTTGGTCGGCAGCGCCGACAACATCCCAAGCGACGCGGGCAAGCTGAACGTCACCTGGCATCACGACTGGTGGGCGGACAATGTGGTCGAGCGCGAGCCGCGTGTTCGCTACGGCAAGAACCACTTGTACAACGATCTATGGACGTCGAGCGCCGCCAACTACTGCGTGCGCTCCGGCTTCGACGCCGCGATTCTGATTGAAAAGAGCGTCTTCAACGGCGTCAAGAACCCACAGCAATTCAACAGCACCGCCGATCAAGGGAACTCGAACATCAGCGCGAACCCGGCCGACAACGTGTACACCAACACGAGCGGCACCAAGTCCACCGGCGGCGGCGGCCCCGCTTTCACGAGCGCACCCTACACGTACGCGCCCGACGCCACCTCGGGCCTGCAAGCGGCGATTCAGAGCGGCGCGGGCCCGCACTGAGTAGTTTTTGTTTGAGATGCTGGCTCGCGCGGGAGGCGCGTAGTAATATCGGCGTATGACTGTGGCGCGTTTTGCGATTTCCTTCGATCGGTCGTTGGCTCGCGAAGTGAAGAAGGCCGCTGGTGCTCAGCCGACGTCTGCTTGGCTCGCCGACGCGGCTCGACGCAAGCTCCGCGCACAAGGCCTAGCGGGTGCTATCGAAGAGTGGGAATCCAGGCACGGTTCTTTGACTGAGAGCGAGCTCAGAGCGGCGGATAAAAGGCGTCATAGGCCGCGCCGCAAATGAGTCGGATCGTCCTCGACGCGGGTGCCTTGATCGGCCTCGAACGGAACGACAGGCAGCTATGGGCCGCGCTCAAGCTGGCGGTTCGTCGCGGTGAAGACGTGCTCGTTCCCAGCACGGCGCTCGCTCAAGTTTGGCGTGGTACAGCGGGTCAGGCGCTGCTCGCGATGGCGCTTCGGCACTGCGTGATCGCGCCGTTCGACGAGCTCGCGCGGGCGGTCGGCGAGTTGTGCGGCCGCACGCGGACAATCGATATCTGCGACGCGCATGTTGCGCTGGTGGCAGCCTCCGGCGCGGACGCGCTCTATACGAGTGACGTCCGAGATCTTCGAGTGCTCCTCGCGGCTTGCGGCAAGCGGAAGCCGATTCTCGTGCCCTGTTAGGCGTCTGCCGCTGCCGGCGCTCGCCGCGCCGCGCTACGGCTCGCTCCAACGCAGCGCGCCCTGCTCGTCGTAGAACGCCTCCTTCAGGCCCTGTTCACTGAAATCGAGCAGGGCAAAGCCGTTCTTGGCGCGTTCGGGGATTTGCGGATCGCCTGCGCGCTCGGACTCCGTCCAGGCTAGAGCCGGGGTCAGCGGCTCGGGGCCGTACGGGATGCCGCCGTGGCCGACGAGGCGTCCGCGCAGTTCTGCGCCTGCAATGTTGATCGGCTTGAAGGCAGCGACGGCGTGGACATGTCCCCAATACCAACGTTGGGGGCCTTGGCCGAGCGCAGTCTGTACCTGAGTGAGCAGGCTGGTCTGACTGCCGTCGAGCTCGAAGGGTTGATGGTGCGTGAGCAGCATGATTTTCTTCGGACCCTCGGTGGTGCGCGCCGCGTTGCTCTTCATCAGCGCGCGGAGCCAGGAAATCTGGGGGTCGTTGAGCACGCCGTTGGCGTACATCCCGCTGCTGCCATAAGCGGAGTCGAGTCCGATGATCAGCCAGCTATTGTTGGTCAGCGCGAAGTGGCTGAAGCCGCGCTGCATGCGAAACTTGCTGTCCGCCAGCGCGACGCCGAAGTAGCCGCGACCACCCGAGTACATTTCGTGGTTCGAGTTGAGCGCGAAGGCGCCGCGCGCGCCGGCGGGCCACAGGTCAACGAAGCGCGCGCGCTCCTCGGCCTCCGTGCCGGAGTAGTACACGTCGCCGAGGTGAATGGTGTAGTCGGGCGCGGACTTCTGCATCTCGGCGGCGATCTGGCGCGACGAGTCGTTGCCCGTGCCCCAATCTCCGGC
>DASXKQ010000347.1:0-10368 GCA_036496745.1 Polyangiaceae bacterium | reverse complement strand
ACCCTCACTGCGGTCGGTCAATCCTCGCTCGAGCTCGGCAGGGCTCATGCCGGCCGAGGGCTCGGCGTGGAAAGCTTCAGCGTTGGCGGTTGCCGGCGTCTGGGGCGAGCGATTTTCAAGCTTGCGGGCGTTGAACCAGGCCGCTAGTGTGCCGGCCGGTCGCCTACCGGCAGAGTGCAATTTTTAGCAGTGGTCACGAGCAGCGATGGAAGAAGATAAGAAGCCGAAGATCGATCTCAAGTCGCGTCTTGGAAAGAAGACTGTCAGCTCCCCGAGTGCGGGCGGCGGGTCGATTCCACCGCCCATGGGGATTCCCAAGCCGGCCGGGCTGCCCAGGCCGGGTGGGAGCATCCCGGCCCCGCCGTTCGGGTCCGGGCCGTCCGCCGCGCCTCGCGTGGATCCGACGAACCCCTACGGAGGGATGGCGCCTGCGGCTGCGCCGGTGCGCATGGCTCCGGCGGCCATCACCATCGAGCTCAGCGATGACGTGGTTCGCGCGCAAAAGCGCGGTCGCGGCAAAGTGTTCGTGCTCGCCCTGATTACCGCTGGCATCGGCGGCTTCCTCGGGTTCGCCGCAGGCGGAAACGTCGAGCGAGGCAAAGGTGCCGAGGCTGCTATCGAGGGCGCCAAGGACCTCTCGGGCAAGGTCCAGGAGTCCGTCAACAAGGGCAACGAGCTCGCGGACGTTCTCAAATCAGCCGCCGCGAAGCTCGGCCAAGCGAAGTTCCCGGACGAAGAGGTCACTAAGCTCGGCGCGATCAACATCCCGTTCACGGCCGCGGATCTCAACGGCAAGGGCATCGGGCGATTCAATCGCGAGGCTCTGTCCATGCTGATCGACTTTTCGACCGCGGTCGACAAGGTCAACGATCAGAAAGAGCGTCTGCAGAACGTCCTGTCCGGCAACAAGAAGGGCGTGAGCGACTTCTTGGACAGCCTCAACAAGCCGCAGATTCGCTGGTCCGTGGTGCTCGGCAACGGCCCGGGTGGCCCGTGGGCCACCATGCAACCGCTCGCGACGCCGTTCGCCGTCAAGGACGACAGCGCGAAGTGGCCAGCGGACACCAAGGTGCCCGGTGCGGACGGCAAGAACGCGGTGCTCAAGCGCTACACGTCCGGCAACCCCGTCAGCGAGGACGGCCTGTTCGTGCCGGTCGACCCGGGGTCGCAAGCCGCGGTCTGCGCGAGCGACGTGCTGGTCAAGCTCAAGCGCGAGCTCGGTGATCTCGAAACCACGCTGCGCGGCGACAATACGCCGGGCGACGAAAAGACCGGGCTACTCGAAGCCGGCACCAAGCTGCTGAATAAGCTCAAGCAAATCGGCGCGGCACCACCGAGCTGAGGTGTGCAGCCAGACAGGCCGGTCACGGGCCGCGCTACGCGGCCGTGATGCGCGACGAAGAGCGCGGCGCGATTGATTCCGGCGGCGCGAGGCGTTGGATTTCGACCTTCGCGATGCGCCGCTCGTCGGCGTCGCTGATCGTGAATTCGAGTCCGAAGCGCGTGAGTTTCGCGCCCGGCTCGGGCACATGTCCGAGCTCCGCGACGATCAGCCCGGCCAGCGTGTGGTAGTCGCCGTCTTCCGGCAGCTCGACGCCTAGGTAACGAGCCAGATCGGTGATCGACACACTGGCATCGACCATCAACTTGCCGTCGCCGAGATCCACGATCGGCGGCTCGTCGCTGTCGTGTTCGTCACGAATGTCGCCGACGATTTCTTCCAGCAAATCCTCGAGCGTGAGGATGCCGCTAAAACCGCCGAACTCGTCGACCACCACCGCCATGTGGTGCTTGCCGACGCGCATGTCCTTGAGAACGCGCGTAGCGAGCTGGCTGTCCGGAACGAACGCGACGGGTTGATGCACGAGCGACTCGAGCTTTGCTTCCGCCACGCGATTTTCGGCGACCAGACGCAGTAAGTCTTTGGCGTAGAGCACGCCGACGATATTGTCGATCGTGTCCTTGTAGACCGGATAGCGCGAGTGCTGGCTCTCGACGATCTGCCGCAGTGCCGCGTTCGGATCGGTCGCGATATCGAAGGCCGTCACTTGCGGCCGCGGCACCATCAGCTGTCCGGCCGTCGCGTCGCCGAAGTCGAGCACGTTGCGGATCATCTCGGACTGGTCGTGGCCGAGCGAGCCGTTCAGCTCACCCTCGTTGACGATCAGCTCCACCTCGGTCTCGGTGACACCTGGAGCAGGCGCGGAGATTCGCTCGAATTGACCGCCCACGAGCCGCCCCAGCCAGACGATAGGGGCCGCGATAGGCGCTGCCACGAGCTCGAGCGGCCGCACGGCTTGGAGCAAAAAGGGCGCCGTGCGTTCCGCGCTGCGCATGACCAGCGCGCGCGCTATCTCGCTCGGAAGCGCATAGGCGAACAGAGAGATCATCGCCGCCACCACGATGCGCCAGGCACCGAGCTCGACGGGCAGCGCGCTGACGGCCAAGAGGGCACTCAGTGACGTCCCGAGCGCACGAATCACGAGCCAGCGCGCCTCGATTACTGGGCCCGACTCGAGGTAGCGGTCGAGGGCCCGCTTGGCGCCACCCTCCAGGGTGTCGCGCAGCGCGGCGCGGCGGGCGGCGGATAGGGTCGTGATCGACCAGCTCGCGGCTGCCGAGACGGCAGCCAAAACGGCGGGCAGGGTTGCGAGCAACAAGCCTGCGAGGGGTGAGTGTGGCAGGGAATCCAAGTAGCGTTTGCGGGGCAACCGGGTTCGGTGCCTTCCTCCGACTAATGCCTTAGCGAGGCCCCCCGAAGGGCGCAACCTGCCGGGCGCCTGACCGATGCGGCTCCGTGGCAGAAATCACCCATACACGAGCGGTCGAATCAGCTCCAAAACCGGGTCCCGCCCGAGGCGAAGCAGGTCTGCAAAAGACGCCTAGTTCTAGGCACTTTGCTGTCGTCCTCGGGCCCCACAGTGGTGCCACTAAACCGGCCCATAGGCCGCCCGGGCGAGGGCCTGGTGCGAGCAAGAGCACGCCTGCCCCTCGAGCCCCCGATTCCGCACCCCAGGACGGCGCTTGCCGCCACCGAGCAGGCGGCGGATCACCGCATGCCCGGCGAACAGAGCCTGAGCTCGGGGACCCCGTGGACCCGCTCCTGTGCGGAGTGTTGCTCGCCGAAGGCTCACGGCAAGCGCCGCAGTCCGCACCCAGTTCGCTGAATGCACTCCCGTCGGGCCTCGAGGAGCTCATCGCGAGGCTCTCGAGGCGGGCCGCCTGGGGCGGGGATGGAGCGCGGGCGACCGCTCGTCTCGAGCTCGCTGCGGGTGAGCTGAGCGGCGCAGTCGTCACCGTGCACACGGAGCGACGCGAGGTTCGCGTTGAAATCGATCTGCCTCCCGACGCGCGGGCAAGCGGACTTGCCGAGCGGATCAGCGAGCGCCTCGCTCAGAGGGGCTTTGCGGTAACCGAGGTGCTTGTCAGCTGAGGCTGGAATCCGCGCACGACTCGCAACTCGCCCGCGTCCGTTGCCTTTCCCAGCGCGACGAGCTCTCCGCTCGGGCTGAGCCAGGCCGTGAGTTCGGCCCCGTCGGGCGCGTCGGTTTCGAAGCTGTTCGCCTCGAGAGGCTGGCCGAGACGCGCGCGCCGGTCGCCGTCACTCGTCAGCACCCGCGATGGCAGCGCGCGGCGCGCGGCCTCGACGACGCTCACGAGCGAAATGGGAGCCGCCAAGGGCCAGGGCGCCGCGTCGCCGAGTTCGAACGGGCCGCTCGCGAGTCGCCTCAGCGCGGCCAGATGCGCGGGGACTCCGAGCGCCGCGCCGAGATCGCGAGCCAGCGCGCGCACGTAGTAGCCACGCGACACGACCATTTCGATCGCGATCTGCGTCGACGCTCGCTCCGTGAGCACCAGTGAATGCACGGTGACAGCTCGCTCGGCGAGCACTGGCGTCGCGCCGGCGCGGACCAGCGCGTGCGCGCGCCGCCCACCGACCTTGAGCGCGCTCACCGCGGGCGGCAGTTGAAGAGTGCGTTGCCGCTCCGCCTCGAGCGCGAGTTCGAGTCGAGAGCCTTCGAGTAAGCTCGGCGGAACTTCGCTCTCCTGGGTGGTCGCGCCGTCGGCGTCGTGACTGTCGGTGGCGCGACCGAACGCGACGGTGCCCACGTATCGCTTGCGGTCGCTGGTCAGTGCGCTCGAGAGCTTGGTTGCTTCACCGAAGAGCAGCAAGAGCACTCCGGTCGCCATCGGGTCGAGGGTGCCGGCGTGTCCCACCGCGCGCGTGCCGTACAGTTTGCGAGCCTGACTGACGATGTCGTGACTCGTGAGGCCCTGCGGTTTGTCGACGATCAGGAGCCCGTGTGCGTTCACCCGAACCACACGCTCTTACGTTCCCGTAGCCCGCCGTCGAGCATGCTTTGGATCGAGCTACGGACGCGCTCGGAGAGTCGACCGACCAGCACGTGATCGTCGGCTGCCTCGGGACCGTAACTGTCGAGCGAGATCGGCTCGCCGAAACGGATCTTCCATTTGCTCGGCGCGGGCAGCAGACCGAGCGGACCGAGCCATGGGAACGTCGGCGTGATCGGCAGATAGGGGAGGCCGATGAGCTCCGAAAGACTCTCGATGCGGTAAAGGAGCGGGCTGCTCTCTTCGGCGCCGATGATCGCGCACGGAACGATCGGAGCCTGCATGCGCAAGCAGAGCCGGATGTATCCGCCGCGCCCGAAGCGCTGCAGTTGATAGCGGTCTTTGAAGAGCTTTTTGATGCCGTGCAGGCCTTCCGGGAAGACGGCCACCACGTTCTCCTGCGCGAGCAGGCGCTCCGCGTTCTCCGGGCACGCGCGGACGGCTCCGACGCGATTCATGAAAACGCCGGCAAACGGCAGATAATAGACGAAATCCTCCGCGAGCCAACGCAGGTCTCGGCGTCGCGCGTGCTCCAAGCGCAGCGCGGTGCGCAGCATGGCGCCGTCGAGCGGCAGCGTGCCCGAGTGGTTCGCCACCACGACGCAACGGCCTTCGCTCGGGATGTGCTCGATGCCGGCGACCTTGGCGCGGAAGTAGCTCTTGTATAGAAACTCGAGCACCGGACGCACACGCGACTCGAACAACGGATCGAGCCCGAAGTCGTCGAAGGCTTCGCTGCGCTCACGCAGGCTCGAGCGACTCCAGGTGCGCGTGAAGTATTCGGAGCTCGCGGCGTCCGAGTCGAGTGCCGTCGACTCCGCGAGGGCGAGCTTGCGTGCGCTTGCGGAGTCGTCTTCCTCCACGGGGTGGTCGGTGTCTTGTTCGGCCCTGCCGTGGCGGATCAGACCGTCGAGGCGCGCTTCGAGTGCCGCGATCTGCGCTTCCAGATCACCACGGCTATGCGTGCTCGCCGGCGGCGTGCTCTCGAGCGGCTCGCTGTATCGAAGATTGGGCGGGACGACGCGTGACCCGATGCCGAGTTCGAATGCTTCGGCAGCGACGTCGGCGTCCGTCTCCAAGCCGTCGGGCTGGATGCTCTCGCCTTGTGGCTGCTTGCGCGCGCGCTTGGCCCGACGTTTTTTGGGCCTCCGCGTCGGCGCTGCGGCGGCCTCCGCGCTCTCACCAGCAGCAGCACGCGGCTTGCGGGCGGGCGCCGAGCGCTTGACGGTCTTGGGTTTGCGTTCGGCCTTCTTGCGAACAGGTCGTTCGGGAGGCGGCTGGCGCTTGTTCTTGGGTTTCACGCTGGCCTCTCGGAGAGCAGCTTCTCGTCGCGCAGGTGTTGCGCGTTAGCATAGTCGACCAGAGCCTCGCGGCTGGTGTAGGCCGGGCGAAAGCCCAGGATTTTGTGGGCGAGCGCGCCGTCAGCGACGCAAATGTATTGCAGGTAGTCGAAGAAACCAGCGGGCGCGTCCGCCAACTGCGCGAGCCAGAGCGCGGCCGTGATGCCGGACGCAAACGAGCGCGGCAGCGGCAGCGAACTGCGGCCAGCCAAGCGAATCGCCGTGCGCAGCGGCAATACGCCGTCCCCGACGATGTTGAAGATACCGGGAGCGTCGCGCAGTACGGCCAAACGCAGCGCGGCCACCGCGTCCGCCTCGTGCAGGAACTGCCACAACGGATCGAAACCGAGCACGGTCGGGATGAAGCGACGACTGAGATAACGCGTGAGCAGGTTGTCCGCGTTCGGTCCGAGCAGCGGCGCGCCACGCAAGATGGTCGCGATGCGGCCTCGCCCAGGCAGGCCGAAGCGCGCGATCTCCGACTCCGCGTCGATCTTGTTGGCGAAGAACGGTTCGCTGCGCCGCGCGCGCAGGGGATGCTTCTCGGACAAGTAGTTCGGGTTGGTCGGGTGAGCGCCATACAAAAATGTCTGGCTCCACATGACGACCTTGTGGACCTGTGTACGCCGGCAGGCGTTCAAGAGCTGCATCGTGCCGACACTCTCGAGCTCATGGGCGTAGTCCGCCGCGTGATTCGGGGAATCGAGAAATGCCAGATGAACGACCACGTCCACCGCCTCGGCCGAGAATGTTTCGGCGAGTCGCTCCTCGGCCACCGAGCGCGTGAGGTCGATGTCGTAAGCGCGGGCCTTCGCGCCGGTGGAGCGAGGACGCGAGGAGTCCAGGCACACGATGCGCCGGACGCTCGGCTCTTCCTCCAGGACGCCGATCAGGTGCGTGCCGAGCAGGGTCGAAGCCCCCGTGATGGCGACTACGCTGCGACGTGGCGCGACGCGCTCGAGAGGGACGCGCTCGCCGTGGACCAGCGAGTGCGACGAGGTGTGTACATCACTCACTCGCCCGTCCAAGGTTGTCTGCAACGCATCGCGGTTCGCAAAGTAATCGAAAGCGTATGGATTTCCAGACGGATTCGCAGTCGTTTGCGGGCATCGCGGGGCGGTAGCCTCGTTCCATAGGCGTGGAAACAGCTTGGATCGCGCGCGCAAAGCTATTGGAATCGGTCAGAGTTTCCTGTTCAGCTCCGCCCTCGTCAGCTACACTTTGTGGTTCATGGGTCACGCTTCAGTTGCAGCGGGCTCGATGCTCGGACCCTACCTGCTCGGCGAACGCCTCGGCTTGGGCGGTATGGCCGAGGTGTACGTCGCTCAGCGTGAAGGCCCGCGCGGGTTTGCCAAGCGCTTCGCGGTGAAGCGAATCTTGCCGGAGCTCGCGCACGACGCGCGATTCGTCGCGATGTTTTGCGATGAAGCGCGTATCTGCGCGGCGCTCTCGCATCCAAACATCGTGCAGGTCGTCGATTTCGGCGAGAGCCACGGTGAGCTGTTCATGGCGATGGAGTTCGTCGATGGCGTATCCTTGGCGCGGCTTTTGCGTTCCGTGTCGGCGCGGCGTGAGCGATTTCCGCTCGGCGCGGCGCTTTATATTGCGCATGAAGTGCTGCGCGGCCTGGCTTTTGCTCACGAGGCTCGCGACGAGCATGGGCGGCCGCTCGGGATCGTGCACCGCGACGTGTCGCCGGGCAACGTGCTGATCGGCCGGGCCGGCGAGGTGAAGCTCGGTGACTTCGGCATCGTGCGCAGCGCGTTCGTCGATCGTCGCACCTACCCGGGCGAGCTCAAAGGCAAGGTCGGCTACATGTCGCCGGAACAGGTGATGGGTTCGGAAGTGGACCCGCGCAGCGACCTCTTCACGCTCGGCATCATTTTGACCGAGATGCTGCTGGCGAGGCCGCTCTTCAGTGGCGACAACGAGTTCGAAATTCTGACGAATATTTACGAGGCCAACCTGGGCGTGCTCGATCGCCACGGGGGCTCGTTCCCGCCCTCGCTGCTGGCGGCGCTGAAGCGCTCGCTCGCGCGCGAGCTACCCGATCGCTTTCAGAGCGCCAACGAATTCGCGGCTGTCATTCGCGAGATCGCCCGCGAGACGGGCACCACGCTGGCCGACAGCGAGATCGCGCCGTGGCTGTCGAGCCTCGGTATCTTGCCTTCTCGCAGCGGCACGCACGAGGTCAAGTTGATGCCGCCCCTGCCAAGCGAAGGCGCGCTCACCGCGGCAAGCGGGGAATCTGGTGAGCTGCCCGTACAGCGCATGCCGGAAGTGAAGGCGCCGCGCTTCGGCGATCCGCTCACGCGCCGCGCGGCGTGGAAGAGCGCGCTCGAGCGCATGACGTTGCCCGCCGTGTTGCACGCGATCGCCGCGCGCGAAGAAACTGGCGTCCTCGTCGCGCGCCAGGAGCGTCGGGAAAAGCATTTTTATTTCGTGGAGGGCGAGCTGCGCGGCGCGCGTTCGACCGAACACGGTGAGCTGCTCGGCACGCGCTTGGTGCGCGCTGGACGCATCACGGAAGGCGATCTGGCGGGCGCGCTCGAAGAGTGTCGCGCGAGCCACCGCTCGCTCGGCGAGGAGCTCGTCAACCGAGGCTGCGTGCGCCCGTCTTCGCTGATTCGGGAGTTGATTGAGCAGCTCGAGGCGCGCTTCGTCGAGCTCTTTGCTTGGGATCACGGCGGGCTCTGGTTCATCTCGGGCGCGCGCGAGCTGGAGCTCGAGGTGAGCGCTCCGTCACTTCTGCCCGCGCTCGTTACCCGCGCGATTCGCGAGGCCTACACGGACAACGAGATCGCCCAATGGTTTGCGCAAGCGGCCAAGCTCCCGGTCACGCGCGGTGTCGCGCGCCGCGTGGACCCGAGCAAACTCGGCCTATCCCTGGCCGAACGTCGGGCGCTCGAGCGAGCCGCCAAGGCGCGCTCCGTCGAGTCGCTCGTGGGCGAGCTCTCGAACGAGCGCCTGGCCACGCCCTCCGAAACGCTGTTCGGCCTATTCGTCGGCGTGAGCATCGGCATCGTGTCCGTACCCGGGTGGAGATAAAGCTTAGCGGCGCGGTCTCTCCTGAGGCCTCGCTGCGCACCTCTCCTGAGGCTAGATGCGTGCCTCTCTTGAGGCTAGATGCGTTGCCTCTCGGGATCTTCTCTTCTCTGTGAGCGTGCAAATGGTTCCAAATAGGGAAACAGCCCGAAGGGCTGCCTGGATCCCTCCTCAGTCCTTGGCACGATCAGATCTCACCCCTTCGGGTGCGTCGAAGCGCCCCGATCAGCAAAGGAGACCGAGACTCACAAAAAACCGGCGAAACCGGCGCCGGCTGCTCCCCGTTCGGAACCGTCGCGAGGCGTCTAATCGCAGCACGACCCAAAACAAAAATTCAATAACGACGCTTCGTCGTCGGCGGCGCTGACGACCTTCGACTACTCGGACTCGGTGCATTCAACGTGCGAACCGACTTCGGTGGACTGGAGTCGGCGAGTCGGCTGCCGTCGAGCAATTCGAGCACGGTGGAGGCCTCGACCGGCTTGAGCAGGGAAGGGCAGCCGGAACGCTTGATGTATTCGGCTTCCGCGCGGCCGAGCGCGCCGCCGGTGACGAACACGAAGCGGGCGGCGATTGCCGGGCGCTCGCTGCGCACGCGCGCGTGCAAGGCGTCGCCGTTTTGGCCCGGCAAGAACACGTCGCATAAAACGAGGTCAGGCTCGTAGCTGCGATCGAGCAGCAGCACCTCCGCCTCCGACGCGGCGGCCGCGCTGCGCACGTCGTGCGGTTTGAGCGCGCGCCGGATCGTGCGCGAGAAAATTGGGTCGTCGTCGACTACCAGCAGCCGATACAGGCGGGCCTCGCTCACGCGTGGGCGTGCTTCCTCCGGTTGCGCTAGCGGCATCAAGCCGCTGTCTGTTTGCGCGCGCGTGAGCAGGACACGAAACGACGCGCCTCCACCCACCCGCTCGTGCACTTCGATGTGGCCGCCGTGGGAGGTGACGACGTCGCTACAAATCTTGAGGCCGAGGCCGGTGCCTTGGCCACGCTTTTTGGTGGTAAAGAACGGCTTGAAGATGTGCTTGATCGAGGCCGCGGGTACGCCAGGGCCGTTGTCTTCCACGAGCAGCGTCACCTGTTCCTCGCCGCACAGCACCTTGACCCAGATCTCGGGATGAGCGGAACCCGCGCAGGCGTCCGCGGCGTTGAACACCAAGTTCAAGATCACTTGCCCGAGCGTGTCGCGCCGGCCGATCGTGAAACAGTCGGAATCGAAGTGCTGGGTCAGCGCGACGCCCTTGCGACGCAAGTGTGGGATCGCCAAAATCATGGACTCTCGCGTGACCGCCGCCAGATCGAGGCACTCGGGCGCTGTTTCTCGTCGCGACACGAGCGATAGCTGCTCGACGGTGCCGCGAATACGAGCGACCGCCGCGCGGATGTCGATCGAAACCTCACTGAGCTCGGACAGTGCACGCTCGGCGCTCGGATCGATGTGGCGCAGCTCGTCGTGGTCGCGCAATTGCTCAATCAGGGTCGACAGCTGCTCTTGCTGCAGGAGCAACGCGCCGGCCGGGCCGCGCAGCTCGTGGGCGACGCTCGCAGTGAGCAGCCCGAGGCTCGCCATGCGGGCGGCCTGCATGGGGTCTTCGTCCGACGGTTTGGCCGCGGCCTCTTCTCGGTCGCGCTC
>DASXKQ010000346.1:0-21646 GCA_036496745.1 Polyangiaceae bacterium | reverse complement strand
GAGCCTGTGCACGAGGATGTGATCGGCATCTCGGCCGAGTTTCCAACATCGGACAACAAGGGCACGATCATGATCGATCTGGCCCTGCAGTGGACCAACGCCTACGCCGAGCAGATTCTTTGCTACACGAACAACGTTCATAATCGCGACGGTGGCACGCACCTGACCGGGTTACGCGCGGCACTGACGCGCTCGCTCAACAACTACGGGCAAGCCAACAATCTATTCAAAGAAGCCAAGAATGGCCTGACCGGCGACGACACGCGGGAAGGTGTGACCTGCGTGATCCACGTCAAGCACCCGGACGCGAGCTTCGATTCGCAAACCAAGTCGAAGCTCGTTTCCAGTGACGTGAAGGGCATCGTCGAGAATGCCGTGAGTGAACATCTCGCACGATACTTCGAGGAGCACCCACAGACCGCGCGGAAGATCCTGGACAAGGCCGTGCTAGCCGCGAAGGCGCGTGAAGCGGCGCGTAAGGCGCGCGAAGTCGTGCGCAAGGGTGTGCTCGACGGTACTTCGCTCTCGGGCAAGCTCGCCGATTGTCAGAGCAAGGATCCGTCGCTCAGCGAGCTCTACATCGTCGAGGGTGAAAGCGCGGGTGGCAGCGCCAAGCAGGGTCGAGATCGCCACTTTCAGGCCATTTTGCCGCTCAAAGGCAAGATCTTGAACGTGGAGCGCGCGCGCTTGGATCGCATGCTGTCTTCACAAGAAGTCGCCACGCTGATTTCCGCGCTCGGCTGCGGCATTGGCGACAATGGCGGCTTCGATCTGAGCAAGCTCCGCTATCACAAAATCATCTTGATGACCGACGCGGATGTCGACGGCAGTCACATTCGCACGCTGCTACTCACCTTCTTTTATCGCCAAATGCGCGAGGTGATCGAAAGTGGCTATCTCTTCATTGCGCAACCGCCGTTGTACGGTGTGCGCAAGGGCAAGAAGTACCAGTACCTGAAGGATCAGCCTGGTCTCGATCGCTTTCTGATCGAAAATGGCATTGAGGATCTCACCGTGCAGGCCAGCAAAGGGCCCGTACTGGCCGGCTTGCCACTATTCAATTTGGCGAGCCGTCTGCGCGCGATGCGCAACGTGCTCGCGAAGATCGACCGCAGGTGCGACGCGCGTGTCGTGGCTGCGCTACTCCGCGCAAGTTCGCTGTCGTTAGCGGATTTCCGCAACCGCACGAAGGTCGAAGCGGCAGCCGCGCAGCTGCAAGCCTACTTGAGCGAGCGCTATCCCGATCTCTGTCCGCTTTCAGTTACGGTGGAGTGGGAGCGCGCACACGACGCGGGGCGTCTCAACGTCCGGTTTCGGCCTGGCGCCTCGGCTCGACCCGCAGCGCTGGACTGGGAGCTGGCGGAGTCCGCCGAGTATCAGGAACTCTTGTCGATCGAAGAAGACGTGCGCTCACTTGGGCCCGTGCCGTACACCGCTCAGGTCGGCAATGGCGCTCAGGTTGTCCTGGCGGACGCCGAGGCGCTCGACGAGTTCATTTCGGAGCGTGGCCGCAAGGGCATGCAAATCACCCGCTACAAAGGTCTGGGTGAAATGAACGCCGATCAATTGTGGGAAACCACGATGAGTCCGGACGCGCGCACCCTCCTGCAAGTCCAGGTCAATGATCCGGTGCGAGCGGACGAACTATTCAGCGTGCTGATGGGGGATCAGGTCGAGCCGCGCCGCCGCTTCATCGAAGAGAACGCTCTGAACGTCCGCAATTTGGATATCTGAGCCGGTCGGAGCGACATCCAAAGGTTTCGATCTAAGGCGGGCCTGCTGTTTCTTACGCCGGAGTCTCGTTTTTGGACGGCAAAAACGCCCGGCGACTGTTGCGCTCCGGGTTATTCGCGGTTTACCCTCGCTATATGAGGCTCTGAAACAGGAGCTTCGGCTACGAGGGTTTGTCCTGGAGCGCGTGGCTCTGTGCGCTCCAGGCAATAGCAAGGTTTCCAGAATCTGCGATCAGGAAGGAGGGGCTGCCCAGCGGCTCACCGTGATGCCCCTCATCCCGTGCCGACTCGTTGGGTGGCAAGGGACATGATGACGGATAAAGGCACTACGAAAAAGGTCGGTCGGCTCATTCGGTCCGCGCGGATGATGCGTGGCCTTACTCAAAAGGATCTGGCGCGCAAGCTGGGCGTGCGCTCCGGTAGCTACGTAGGCATGCTCGAATCAGGCCTATGCAAAGGGATCGGAATCAGCCGGCTCGAAGAGATCGCCACCTTCCTGCGCGTGAGCGGTGTGGACCGTTACCGTTGGTTGGCTGCTGCAGGGCATCTGCCGCCGCCACTGCTCGGCGCGTTGATCAAAAGCCCGGAGCGCTGGGACGACGTCGTTCAGTTGCTCGGAGGAGTGCAGGCGCGGGCTCGACCGCGCCGTCGAGCCCGCGCCTGACCTCAGCTGCGGTCGCGAGGAAATCTTGCGTCTTCTTTGCTGGGCGATCGTGCGTGTATTCGACGCGCAGGCTGGGCTTTGCCCGTCCGGCAAAACTGGCTTACCTTTCGGCTCGGCTTACCTTTCGGCTCGGCTTACCTTTTGATTTAAGATCGAGGAGACCATGATCCACAAGACCTTGCGATTTTTCGGAGCGACCACGCTGGTGGGCGCGGTGATCTGGGCCTCGGCGTGTGGCGGTAGCGACAGCTCTGCCGGAACGAGCGCGGCGGGGACCGGCGCCGGTGGCGCTGCCGCCGGGAGCGCGGGTAGCGCAGGTAATCAGAGCGGGGGCTCCTCGGGGACTTCCGGTAGTGGAGGTTCGGTGGATGTCACGTGCGGGAGCATGCAGTGCCTTCACCGCGGCGTTTCCACACTGACGTTCCCTGCCTGTTGCCCGACAGGCACTACGGATACCTGCGGTCTCGACTCCTCCCTGCTGGCCCAATATGGGCCAAGCTTCGCCGATCCATGCCTCCCGTTGCATGAGCCGGGCGTTCTCGATACCACCTGCCCGGACCGCACAGTCAACGCTGGAATATCGATCACGTTTCCAGGTTGCTGTCGGGCGGCGACCGGCACTTGTGGTTACAATCTGGATAGCGTGATGGGGCTCGTTACGCTCGACCTTGGCTGTGTCGATTCGAGTCCATTTGTGGACGGCGGTGTGCCGCAGAGCTGTGGCGATGGCGGTGTGGGTGCCGCGGGTGCGCCCAACTGAGAACGGCGAAATCCGCCGTGATCCGCACTTGATCCGGCCCACGTAGGACTTAGGTTGGCCGCCATGCGGATGGATCGTCTAACCAGTAAAAGCCAAGAAGCCCTGCGCCATGCAGTCGATCAGGCCACGCGGCATGGGAATCCGGAGGTCATCCCGGAGCACTTGCTAGTCGCGATCTTGGAGCAAGAGGGTGGGGTCGGGGCGGCACTCGCGCAGCGCGCGGGCGCGGATCCTCGCGCTCTCTCGAGCGATCTCGCCGCGCGCATCGACGGACTTCCGCGGGTCACGGGCGCGGGGGAGCCGAGCTTCGGGCGGCGCACCGTGCCCATTCTCAACCAGGCGGAGGACGAGGCCAAGCGTTTGAAGGATGAATACTTGTCGGTGGAGCACTTCGTGTTGGCGGCGGCCAAGCACGACCGCGACGTGCAAGCGATCTTCGATCGACATGGGCTCTCGTACGACAAGCTCGTGCGCGCGCTCGCCGAGATCCGGGGTAGCCAACGAGTCACCGATCAGAATCCAGAAGGAAAATTCCAAGCGCTCGAAAAGTATACGCGTGACCTCACGGCCCTCGCCAAGCGCGGCAAGGTCGATCCTGTGATCGGTCGAGACGAGGAGATCCGCCGGGTGATGCAGGTGCTTTCGCGGCGTACCAAAAACAACCCTGTCTTGATTGGTGAACCGGGCGTTGGCAAGACCGCCATCGCAGAAGGCATTGCGCACCGAATTGCAAATGGAGACGTGCCGGAATCACTGAAGGAAAAACGGATTCTCGCGCTCGACTTGGCGAGCATGGTAGCGGGCTCCAAGTTTCGAGGGGAGTTCGAAGACCGGCTCAAGGCCGTGCTCAAGGAGGTCGAGGCCTCTGCGGGTAGTGTGGTCTTGTTCATCGACGAGCTGCACACGCTCGTTGGCGCGGGGGCGGCCGAGGGCGCCATGGACGCCGCCAACATGCTGAAGCCTGCGCTCGCGCGTGGCGAGTTACGCGCAATCGGTGCGACGACCCTCGACGAGTACCGCAAGCACATCGAAAAGGATGCGGCCCTCGAGCGTCGCTTCCAACCGGTGATGGTGGGCGAACCGTCCGTCGAAGATACCATTGCGATCTTGCGCGGCCTGAAGGAACGCTACGAGGTGCATCACGGCATCCAGATCAAAGACTCCGCGCTCGTGGCGGCGGCCGTCTTGAGCCAACGTTACATCGCCGATCGCTTCTTGCCGGACAAGGCCATCGATTTGGTTGATGAAGCGGCCAGCAAGATCAAGATGGAGATCGACAGCCTGCCGGCCGAGATCGACCAGGTCGAACGCAAGCTGCTCCAGCTGCGGATCGAAGAGCAAGCGCTCACGCGTGAGCGCGACAAAGCAAGCAAAGCGCGCCTCGACGAACTCGAGCGCGAGGTCGCGGAGCTCGCGGAGGAACGCGAGCGAATGCGCGCACAGTGGCTGCGCGAGCGCGAGATCATCGAGCAGATTCGAGAACGGCAAGTCGAGCTCGAAGCGTTGCGCTCCGATGAAGAGCGAGCCCGGCGCTCGGGTGACCTCGGTAAAGCTGCAGAGATCATGTACGGCCGGTTGCCTTCGCTCGAAAAAGAACTCGAGCAGCGGCGAAGCGAGCTCGCCGGCGTGCAGGCAGGCGGCTCCTACCTGAGGGAGGAAGTGTCCGAGGAAGACATCGCGACGGTCATCTCGAAGTGGACGGGCATTCCCGTCACCAAGATGCTCGAGAGCGAGCTGCAGAAGCTCGTCCAGATGGAGCAGAATCTCAAACTGCGCGTGGTCGGGCAGGACGCTGCCTTGACGGCGGTTGCCAATGCCGTGCGGCGATCGCGAGCGGGTCTCGGTGATGAGCGCCGCCCGATCGGCTCCTTCTTGTTCCTGGGCCCAACCGGCGTTGGTAAAACGGAAACCGCGCGTGCGCTGGCGGAGTTCTTGTTCGACGACGAGCGGGCGATGATTCGCATCGACATGAGCGAGTACATGGAGCGCCACGCCGTTTCGCGCCTAATCGGGGCGCCGCCCGGCTACGTCGGTTACGACGAGGGTGGCCAGCTCACCGAGCCAGTTCGTCGTCGGCCTTATGCGGTGGTGCTCTTCGACGAGATCGAGAAAGCGCATCCGGATGTGTTCAACGTGCTCCTGCAGTTGCTCGACGACGGCCGTCTGACGGACGGTCAGGGGCGCACGGTCGACTTCAAGAATACGGTCGTGATCCTCACGAGTAACATCGGGACCGCGGAGCTCGCAGCAGTTGAGGAGCGACGCGATCTGAGCGAGGACGAGCGAGCGGATTTGGCTCAGCGAACGGTGAATCAGGCGCTCAAGGCGCACTTTCGACCGGAGTTCATCAACCGCTTGGACGAAGTGGTCTTGTACCGCCGGCTCGACCGTAGCGAGCTTTCGAGCATCGTCGACATCCAGTTGAAGTCGCTGACCGAACGCCTCGCTCGGCGCGATCTTGCACTCCAAGTTCGAGCCTCAGCAAAGGCATTTTTGGCCGAGGTTGGCTATGACCCGCAGTTTGGTGCACGCCCTCTCAAGCGCGCCATTCAAAGGTACGTCGAGGATCCGTTAGCTCAGCGCATCTTGTCAGGAGCGTTCGTACCCGGTCAGGTGATTTACGTGGACCGCACCGCGGACGGCGCGCTCACCTTCGAGGGTCGAAGCAAAGACGAGCCCGCGCCGCCGCCCGCCGTCGACGCGCGCTTAAACTGATCGGCTCTCCCGCGCGACTTTGCGCAGTAAGGCGAGCCCAGCATACGCGGCCCGGCGTCGGATTTGTTCACGTGTCCCAGTGAAGGTGCGCCGCTCAACTCGTGTCTCACGCGCATCGGCAACCGCGTAGTAGACGAGGCCGACCGGCTTGTCCGGGGTGCCGCCGGTGGGGCCGGCAATTCCAGTCAGAGCGAGCCCCAGGTCGCCGCCGAAGCGTTGTCGCGCCGCTTCTGCCATGGCCCGCGCGACCTCCCCGCTCACCGCGCCAAACTCGCTCAGGATCTCATTACTCACGCCCAAAATGCTCGTTTTCGCCGAGTTTGCGTAGGTCACGGCGCTGCCCAAAAATACGGCGCTGGCGCCAGCGTGTGCGGTGACGAGCTCGGCAACGAGGCCGCCGGTACACGATTCTGCGATCGCCAATGTCAGCCCGTGCTGCTCGAGCAAGCGGCACGCGACCTCGGGCAGGCGAGTGACTCCTTCGCCGAAGACGATCTCATCCCCCAGGCGGTCAAGCACGGCGTCGGCGGCTGCCCGCGCGGCACTCCTGGCTTGCCCTGCATCTCGGTTGCGCGCGAGCACTTTGACTTCGACCTCGGGTAGCGTCGCGCGATACCCGACCGTTATGCCAAACTCGGCTTCGATGCCGACGAGTCGATCATTGAGCTCGGATTCTGGCAAACCGTAAGTGCGCAGCAAAATCTGACAATGACGCGTCGACACGAGTGGTGTGACTCGCGGCGCGACATGCGCGTCGAACATCGCCTTCATTTCCGCCGGCACTCCCGGCATGAAGAACGAGTCGCATCCGGTGTGGTTGATGGAAAAGCCCGGTGCCGTCCCGTTTTCATTCGGCATGATCCGCGCGCCACGCGGAAAATCAGCTTGTTTGGCGTTCGACTCGGCCATCGTGCGCCCAAAGCGACGCATTCGCTCGCGGATCCGCTCGAGCGAAACCGGGTCGCGCTCGAGCGGTACGCCTTGCACGCGCGCGACGCATTCGGTCGTGATGTCGTCCGTCGTCGGACCGAGACCACCGGTACAAACCAGAATGCGATGCTCGGCGCTCAGGCGCGTCAACGCGCGCTCGATCGCGGCGCGATCGTCGGCAACACAATCGAGCGCCGCGACTTCGAAGCCGATGGTCGTCAGGGCTTCAGCGAGCCAGGTGGCATTCCCGTTCAAGAGCTCTCCGCGCGTGAGCTCGGTACCGATGCAGAGCACGGCGGCGGTCTCGCGATTCATCCGCGTGGCATAGCACGGCAAGAAACAGACTCAGGTAGGACCATCGTGTGGCGCGTACGCACAGCGAAAGCCCACGTGCGGCGCGCGGGTGCTGCGCGTTTCCTCGGCCCAAGTCACGAGCTCGGCGGCGAGCTCGGAGCGGTAGGATCCGCCGCGGGCCCGGTAAGAACCATCGCCCTCCACGGTCCATTCGGCCACGTTGCCCGAGAGATCGAGCGCTCCTTCCGCCGTTGCCCCGTCTGGACGCGCGCCCGCGAAATCGGGCCCGGCGTTGCTTTGTTTGGCGCAGGGCCCCTTGACGAGGCCAAAGGTTGCGCGGCGACAGACGAGTCCGGTATTGCCCCAGGGAAACTTGCGGGAGCTCGCTCCTGCAGCAGCAAATAGCCACTCGTCGGACGTCGGCAGATGGCCGCCAGCGAACACGCAAAAGTGCGACGCTTCTTCCGGGCTCACGTTACGCACGGGGCGTCCTGACTCAGCCACATCGGGGATTTGCGGACACGCGCCGGCTTTGCTGCAGTCGCGAAAGCGCATGATCGTTACCTCGATATTGTCGAGGTCGAACGCGCCGACGCGGATCTCACGGGCGCCCTGGGTTCCCTCCCAATCCGGCGAACCCAGCTGAATCGCCCCCCCGGGAAAGTGGATGCGCTGGGCGACGGTCGTGCAACTGCCAGTCGAGTCGCGTGTCATCTCCGCGGCGCAGGTTTCGGCGATTCCCGTGCATTGCGCTTCGCCCGTCACGCCCTGCCCCGCGCCGCAGCAGCGAGGACCTTCGGCTTTCAACCCGGGCGGGCAGCGAGCGGGCTCCGAGCGCTCACCATCGGCGAAGCTCACGATGATCGCGACGGAGGCGAGCGCAGCGATGACTCCTGCGACGGTGTAGTTGATGCGCGTGAGGCGCAGTCGAATCTTGGCCAAGGCGGCGAGCCTTGCAGAATACACACAATTGGCGTTAGCCGGGCTCGATAGCGCGGCTCAGCACGAGCTCGCCGCGAATTGCTGCGCGTAGGGCGGCCTCATCGATCACCTGAGCACCGACTTTTCTGGCGGCAGCCGTCTTTGCTTGCCCGACCTTTTCGCCGGCAACCAGAAAGGTCGTCCCTTTCTTGATCTTGTCGTGCACTTCGCCCCCTGCGGCTCGGATGGCGGCGTGAACGGCTTCTCGGCTTTCGCTCAGCACGCCCGTCACGCAAAAGGACGCGCCGAGCAGTGGGCCCGCGCTGGCGACCTCGGCCAACGGCTGCGCGCGTGAGACGTGCTTGTCGCGCAGCCTGCTGAGCAAGGCGCGCGAGTCAGGATCGCTCATGTACTTTCGAACGCTCTCGATCATCTTGGGACCGAACCCCGAAATGCGGGACACATGCTCGACGAGCTCGCTCTCGCTCCAATCCAGGAGTTGAGCCAGGGAGCCGACCGCTTGCGCCAGCTGGCGCGCGGCGACTTGTCCGACGTGCTCGATACCGAGTCCGGTGAGCAGACGATCGAGCGGCTGCTCGCGGGAAGTCGCGATCGAGGCGACCACGTTTTCAGCGCTCTTTTTGCCCATTCTATCGAGCGCCGTCAGTTGCTCGACGTTCAGATCATAGAGCGCAGCGACGTCCTTCGCGAGCCCTGCCGCTATCAGTTGCTCGATCAGCGTCTCCCCGAGCCCGTCGATATCCATCGCGAAGCGACGTGAGAAATGAAACAGCGCCCCTTTGAGCTTGTCCGGACACTGAGGGTTCATGCAGCGGATCGCCACCTCCTCGTCACTGGCGACGACCTTGCTACCGCAGCTCGGACAGAGTTCTGGCATGCGGAAGGGCGGTTCGTTAGTGGTGCGTGCGGAGACATCGACTGCCACCACCTGGGGGATAATTTCGCCTGCCTTTTCGATGCTCACCACATCGCCGACGCGCACATCGAGGTGTTCGACGATCTCGGCGTTGTGCAGGGACGCGCGAGCCACGATCGTGCCCGCGAGCTGTACCGGCTCCAAATCGGCTACCGGGGTCAACGCACCGGTGCGCCCCACTTGCACGAGAATGCGGATGACCCGGGTTCGGGCGCGCTCGGCGCCAAACTTGTAGGCGATCGCCCAGCGTGGGAATTTCGCGGTTGCCCCCAGGATGCCCTGTTGAGCAAATGCGTTGACTTTGATCACCGCGCCATCCGTTTCATAGGGATAGTCGCGCCGCGCTCGGTCAATCTCTGCAACCTGCTGCCAGACTTCGTCGATACTGCGGCACACGCGTTCGAGCCGATGCGTGGGCAGGCCGAGTTCGGCAATTTTGGCAAGAGATTCGGCGTGCGTCGTCGACAGCGCGGAGCCTTCCACGACTTGCCACACCAGGGCGCGCAGCGGGCGTTCGGCGACCACGCGTGGATCAATCATGCGCAGACTTCCAGAGGCGGCGTTGCGCGCGTTGGCAAACGGCGCTTCGCCCGCTGCGCTTCGCCGCTCGTTGATTCGCTCGAGATCCCGGCGGAAAATCACCACTTCCGCGCGCAGTGTCAGCGGCTCCTTGTATGGGATGCTCAGAGGCAGGGAGCGAATGGTTCGCAGGTTTGGCGTGATCTCCTCGCCGTGAATGCCATCGCCACGCGTTGAACCGAACGCCAGAAGGCCGTCGCGGTAGCCGATCTCGATGCTGCCGCCATCGAGCTTGGGCTCCACGCAGAACTCAGGGGTCATGCCGCTCGGTAGACCCGCGCTCACACGCCTTGCGAATTCCCGCAGCTCGCCTTCGTTGTAGGTATTGTCGAGCGACATCATCGGCGCAGCGTGCTCGACTGACTTCAGTTCAGAGCGCAGCGTGTTGCCGACCCGTTGACTGGGCGATAGCGCAGAGATCAGTGTGGGGTGGCGCGCTTCGAGCTCGCGCAGTTCAGTGTAGAGCGCGTCGTATTCACGATCACTGATCGCGGCGTCGTCGAGAACGTAGTAGCGATAGTCGTGCGACCGTATTTCAGAAACCAGTGCGCGGTGTCGCTCGGCAACTTGCTTGGGAATCGTCAACGCTGAGCTCCTCCGCGGCCTCCAATCTGCCAAAGAATGCCGAGTTTGCCCGCAACAATTCTCACGCTATCGTCCGCGGTCGGCAGATGAGTGATTCGAGCAATACACGGAGCTGGTCCTTGGCGAGCACCGCTTTCGCCAAGCTCCCCAGCGCGCACGAGCGTGAGCCGGTCGCGCGGCCGTGCTCGGTTTTTTCAAGATGATGGCCGCGAACAGTCCGACCACCGAGGCCGAGCGATTTCTGCGCGAGGGTAGCGGGCCCTGGGCGGACCTCGCGCTGACCTTGCCGCTGTTCGTGGCTTATCACTTGGGCGTCGTGTTCTTGCCTGTGCGCAACGCGGCGGACATCGTCACGCGTGAGCTGTGCGCGCTGGCAGAAAATAGCCTGCTGCTCTATTTCGGAATCACGCTCGGCATAGGCGCCGCTTTCGTGAGCGTGCTGTTGATGCTTGGTCGCGGCCACACGCTGCACGGTTCACGCTTTGCGTTCGTTGCGGCGGAGGGTGTGCTGTACGCGATCGCCATGCGTCTGTTCGGACAATACGTCGTGAGTGAACTCGCGCTTGCCGGCGCGCCACTCGAAGCCGGCAAATTCTCGTCGCTGGTGATGTCCCTCGGCGCGGGGTTCTACGAAGAGATCGCGTTTCGCGTCGGGCTCTTCGGTCTGGGGCTCAGGGTCGTCCGCAGCCTCGCGATCTCGGGTGCTCCTCTTCAACGCATGCTCGTGACGTTCGGTTGGGCTGTGGTCAGCTCGGCGCTGTTTAGTGGGTGGCACTACATCGGCGAGCTCGGCGATCCCTTCCAGTTCCGTACCTTTCTGTTTCGTTGGGTGTGCGGCCTATTTTTTACGGCCATTTATAGCTTCCGCGGCTTTGCGCCCGCGGTTTGGACGCACACGCTGTACGACGCGTGGGTCCTCCTGCTCTGATGGTCTTCAGCTCGGGTCGCGCGCTGCCAACACGAAGTGCTCGACGTTCCCCTTCGGGCCGGGGAGCGTCGAGTCGATGCTCCGCACGATGCGAAAGCCATTACCGCCAATGGCGGCGATAACGCTGCGGATCGCTCGCTCTCGCACGTCGAGATCGCGGATCACGCCTTTGCCGCGGCGAGCCTCTTCGCGGCCGACCTCGAATTGAGGTTTAACGAGTGCTAGCAGCTCGGCGCCTGGCCCGAGGATGGAGCAAAGTGCGGGCAGAAGTTTGTCTAGGCTGATGAAAGAGGCATCCACGACGGCGAGCGCAATCTCGTCGTCGAAATCGAGGCGTGTGAGGTGGCGGGCGTTTGTGCGGTCGCGGACGACGACTCGCGGATCGCTCGCGAGCTTGGCCGCGAGCTGCCCATAGCCGACGTCGACCGCGTACACTTTTTGGGCGCCGCGTTGCAGCAAACAATCGGTAAATCCGCCGGTAGAAGCCCCCAAATCGACGCAGATGCGATCCTGCACGTCCAAACCGAGTGCCTGAAGCGCGCCTTCAAGCTTCTCGCCACCCCGAGATACGAAGCGTGGCCCTGCGCGCACGGTCAGCTCGGCATCTGCTCGCAGTTCAACGCCCGGTTTTTCGATTCGGCGTTCTCCAGAGAAGACCTGACCGGCGAGCACGAGGGCCTGGGCGGCGGCTCGGGAGGGCGCATGCCCCCGTTCAGTCAGCAAAAGATCCACACGGCGCTTGTCCGCCATGTCGACGAAGATACGCGAACATCATGAGGAATCTCGTACAAACTGCCCAAAAATGACGCGACGCGTCGACCCCAATTTGCCTTCCTGAAACAATTCGAGACACGATGCCGCCCAACTGGAGGAGCCAAGCGCTCACTCCGAGCAGTGACACAAGGTTCAATTTGGAGGACTCGATGAGCATCGCAAAATTCGGCACGATTGGGATCTTGAGCGCTTGCGCGACGTTGACCGCAGCCAGTGCGGCTTTCGCCCAGGCCCCGGCACCTGCTCCGGCCCCCGCGGCCCCGGACGCGGCAGCAGCCCCCGCTCCAGCCGCTCCGGCTCCAGCCGCTCCGGCTCCAGCCGCCCAGGCGCAGGTAGGCATGGCGCTTCCCAGCGCGGCCCCGGCAGCGGATCCGAACGGGTCTGATCACGACGGCGTCGTTGGGCATCTGGCGGTGGGCTACCTCGGCCGTCCGGGCATGATCATGGACTCCCCTGCCGGACGTGTGAATCGCGCGGCCCCAATCATCGGCATTCGTTACTGGATCGACCCGATGATCGGCATCGACGCCGGCTTCGGTCTATCGATTACGAGTGACTCGAATACTCCGGCTGCTATCCCACCCGCACCGTCCATCGAGCAGAACAATTTCGCTCCCACGGTGTTCATGTTGCATGCCGGCGTTCCGCTGGCGCTCGCCGGCTCGAAGCACTTCAGCTTCCAGATCATCCCCGAAATAAACTTCGGCACAGCGAGCGGCTCGGTCACCCCACCGAACGACGCCATGGGCAATCCGGGTGGTCCCAAAGTCACCTACAGCGGTTTGCATTTCGACATCGGCGCGCGCGCCGGCGCTGAAATTCATTTCGGCTTCATCGGCGTTCCGCAGCTCAGCCTACAGGCGGGCATCGGGCTCGCGTTCGCGAGCGACAGCGAAAAAACGGTAACGGACGCTTTCACGCCGGTCGGCGGCGCGACCGCTCCAGGCACCACGGCCAAGGCAAGCCAGTCCGCTCTAGCGACCTCGGTAGGCGACAACCCGTGGAATATTTTCACGAGCAACGTCGCGGCGTTCTACTATTTCTGAGTCGTCAAACCGGGTTCGTGTCAAGCTCGAGGGCTTGGGGTTGGTCGCCGTTCGATCGCCCCAAGCCGCAGACAGGATGGAGGTACCAGCAATGCTTCACTTGCGCTCTCTGAAGTGTCTTTTCATGGTGGCGGTTCTGGCAGCGTGCGGCAGCAACGGGAAAGGTGGTGCTGGTAGCGGCTTGGTGCCGCTCTCAAACAGCCAACAGCCTGCTGGTAACACGCAGCAGCCTCCAGCCAACACGCAGCAACCCTCTGGCAACGCCCAGCAGCCGCCAGGCAATACACAAACGCCCGGAGGCAGTACTCAAGTTGCAAGCGGCGGCATCAACTGTGACTCAGCGTGCGCGCAGATCAGCGCGGCCGGGTGCGATGCGGCTGACGGCCAATGCGCGACGCGGTGCCCGGTCACGCGGGTGGCGTGCGCCGCGGAGATCCAAGCCCTGCTCGACTGTGTTGCCGGTTCCGCATGCATGGCCGACGGCAATTTCTCCGCAGCCTGTCAGCCTGTCTATGCGAACTACGTTGGCTGCGAGTCCGCGCTCGTGGGCAACGGCGGTAGCGGCGGAGATACGGGTGCCGGTGGTGGCGGTGGCAATCCGCCGCCGCCCGAAGGTGGAACGGGTGGGGGTGCAACCGGCGGGACGTGTACCCTGCAGGGAGACTCCTGCGCGGGTTGCGCGACGCTATGCGACATTTGTGCGTGCGCCGGGGATCCGCCCGCGCAGTGCGGCTGCTAAGCCGCCAATCGACGCGACAGCAGTGCCAGAGCGAGACTGGCGGTTCGCCGTTTGAACGGTGGTCACCGCCGTCTCTCGTGCGGTGTAGCGGCGCAATAAGTGAGCGGCACATTCTATGCTGAGCCGCGCGTGTGCTGCTCGATCCCGTATTGTTTGCGGCGACCGCGCTCGTGTTCGGCGGCGCGGCGGCGGTCTATCCCCTGGCAACCACGGCCGCGGCGGGCTTGGTGCTCTTGCTGCTGGCCGCGCGTTTCAGCGCCGCGGCGCGAGCCGTTGCGATCTTGGCGTTTGCGGTTGGTGCGCTGCGCGCCGGCTACGCCGTGCGCTCGTTCGAGTCCGCGCGCGTCGTTGCGCGGGACGCGCTGGGTGCGCCGAGCCGCTGCGATCTCGAAGGCATCGTGACAAGCTCGCCGGTCTGGCTCAACGGCGCAGCCAGCTATACGGTCGACCTCACGCGGGGTGAGTGCGGCGATCGCAGCCTGCCTCGAGCACGCGTTCACTTGTACGGCGGGCCAGACGTGATTGGGCGAGGGGATCGTGTGCACGCGATCGCCGATCTCGCTCCGCTGCAACTATTCCGCAATTTGGGCGCCGCCGATCCGACGCCTTCCGCGGCCCGTTCCGGGGTGCTCCTGAGCGGCGGGGTATTGTCGCTCGACGTGCTCGGCCGCGGCTTCGGCCTACGTAGCTACATCGACCGTGCGCGCGCGAAGGTCCGGCGCCGCATCGTCGCCTCGTTCGTACCTGAAGCCGAAGCCATGGCGCGCGCGCTGGTGCTCGGCGAGAGTGATCTGCCCGAGCAAGACACGCTCGCCTTTCAGCGGAGTGGGCTGTCGCACATGCTCGCGGTGAGCGGGACTCACCTCGTTTTTGCCGTCGCGAGCCTGGTGCACGCGCTCGGCTTCGTACTGGTGCGCATCGAGGTGCTGGCGTGCCGCTTTGCGGTACGCAGGTTCGCCGCGATGTTTGGCGTCGCGCTCGCGCTCGTGTACGCGGATTTCGCCGGCGGTAGTGGCTCCGCGTGGCGCGCGGCCTTGATGTTGAGTGCTGCGTTTTTGGCCGAAGCCGTCGGACGTCGGCCAGCTACGCTGCGTTCCTTCGCGGTTTCTTTGATCGTCGTCGCCTGCCTCGACCCGCTCTGTATTTTCGACCTGTCCTTTGGGCTCTCGGTAGCGGCCACTAGCGGCTTGCTCTGGTTGGGTCGCCCCCTTTCGGCGCGTTGCGATCGCGTGCAGTCGACGCCGCTGCGATTCTTGGCGAAGAGCTTCGCCGTCACGCTATCGGCGACGATTCCATGCGCGCCGCTCCTTGCGTTACTCGCATCGGGCGTCACTCTGGCCGGCCTTATTGCCAACGTACTCGCGGCGCCGGTGGGTGAGGCCGTGGCGCTCCCGCTCTGTCTATCGCACATGATCTTCGCGCGCGCTCCCGCCCTCGAGCGTGGTACCGCGCTGGTTGCATCGGGCGCTCTCTTGATCGTCAGAAAGATCGCGCGCTACGCGGCCAGCGCGCGCTATCTCGCGCTGACCATGCCCGAGCCGAACCGCTATGAGCTCGCCGTGTTGGTCGTCCTAGTTGCAGGGCTTGTCGCCTTGCGCGGGGCCGCGTTTGGAGAAGTCCTTGGCCGGCGATCGCGCGTCGGTTGGCTTGCACTCGGGGTCGGGGCTCTGCTTTGCGTGGAACTTGCCACGCGCAGGGCCGGGCAACCGCGGGGACTCTTGCGCGCGACCGCTCTGGACGTGGGTCAGGGCGATTCGAACTTGATCGATCTACCTGACGGCGAGGTGATGCTGATTGACGGCGGCGGTTTCGTCGGCAGTCCGGTCGATCCGGGCAAGGCGGTGGTGCTGCCCGTGCTGCGCAGTCGTCGCAGGACGCGCATCGACGTTGCCGTTCTCAGTCATCCTCACCCGGACCACTTCACGGGTTTGCGGAGCGCGTTGGCGGAGGTGGACGTGGGGGAGTTCTGGGACACGGGCCAGGGAGAGGCGGAAGGCGCGGGACCCATCTACACCGAGCTCATCGCGTCGCTGCGTAGGCGCGGGGTTCCGATTCTACGGCCAGCGGAGCTGTGCAATCGACCACGAGCATTCGGCGGCGCGGTCGTCCGCGTGCTCGCGCCGTGCCCGTCCTTCACACCGGGTCGGGGCGCCAACGACAATTCTCTCGTACTCAGTGTGCAGTTCGGCGAGCGACGGATGCTATTCACGGGTGATGCGGAGCACGAAGAAGAAGGTGAGCTCTTGGCGCGCTATCCGAACGAACTTCGGGCAGACTACCTGAAGGCAGGTCACCACGGCAGCCGTACGTCGAGCAGCGACGCCTTACTCGCCAGCGTGAACCCGGAGCTCGCGACACTTTCGTGTGGTGTAAGAAATCGCTTCGGGCACCCACATTTGCCGACGCTTGAACGACTCGCCGAGCACGGCGTCCTGGCGCTTCGTCTCGATCGCACCGGCTCGGTCCAAGTCGAAACAAACGGTCAGGAGCTCACGGCGCGGGCCGTGAGCGCCCCATATTGATTCGCTTGCGACGGAGAGCGCGTCACGACAAGATGTGCAGCGAGTGAGCGAGTGGCCGACAGAAGTTCGTGTTTTGCTCGACGCGCAGCAGATCGCCGCGCGGGTGTCGCAGCTCGGGGCCCAGATCACTCGAGATTTCCAGGGCCGATCCCTCGTACTGCTGTGCGTGCTCAAGGGTAGCTTCATCTTCGCATCGGAGCTCGCGCGCGCGATTTCCTTGCCGCTGCGCATTGAATTTCTCGGCGTGCAAAGCTACGGCGCCGACACGAAATCCAGCGGAGTCGTCCGGATTACGCAGGATTTGGCTTGCCCCGTCACGGGCGAGGACGTGCTGATCGTCGAGGACATCATCGACACAGGGCTGACCCTCGCATATCTCTTGGAGCAACTGCGTTCGCGCTCACCTGCGAGCGTCAGGGTCGCGGCGCTCTTACACAAGCCGGCCCGCATGCAGCGAGCGGTCGAGATCGACTACCTGGGCTTCACGATCGAAGACGTTTTCGTCGTTGGCTACGGGCTCGATCATGCGGAGCGTTATCGCAATTTGCCGTTCTTGGGCGTGCTCGCCAATCTCTAGCCTCACTCCTCTTCAGGCTTTTCGGGTCCCGTTCTTGTGGTTGCGGCCAAAGCGCCACGCAGGCGCGCTAGACGCTCGGCGATCGCTTTTTCTAGACCTTGCTCGGTTGGTAGATAGAAGCGCGAGCCGACGAGTTCGTCTGGCAGGTACGTCTCGCCCGCGACGTGGCTGCCGGCGTGATCGGGAGGGTACTGATAGCCCTGTCCGTAGCCTTCCTCGCGCATTAGGCGCGTTACGGCATTGCGAAGTTTCTTGGGTACCGGCAGCGCGCCACGGTCTTGAATCGCTGCTTTGACGCCTTCGATCGCCGCTTTGACGGCGTTGGACTTTGGGCAGCTCGCCAAATACAAACAGGCGTGAGCCAGCGGAAATACGCCCTCGGGCATGCCGATGCGGCGAAACGCGGCATCCGCGTTGAGCGCCACTTCGAGCGCCCGCGGATCGGCGTTTCCAACGTCTTCGCTCGCGAAGATGATCAAGCGTCGCAAAAGAAAAAGAGGATCGTCTCCAGCCTCTTGCATGCGCAGGAGCCAGTAGAGCGCCGCGTCCGGGTCGCTGCCACGGAGTGATTTGATCAGCGCGCTCGTGACATTGTAGTGCTCCTCGCCGGATTTGTCGTAGAGCAGTGTGTGCGACTCTCCGGCTCGCTCCACCAGCGCGAGATCGATCGTGCCTGTATCAGAGGGCACCATCGCGGCGGTTGCCTCTAGTAGTCCCAGCGCGCGCCGAGCGTCGCCACGCGCAACCTTTGCAATCGCTTGCAGCGCTTCCGCAATCGCGTGCAGGGCACGCGCGCCGAGGCCGCGTTCCGTGTCGCTCAGCGCGCGCTCGAGCAAGACCACTAGCTGCGGGTCGGACAGTGGTTCCAGACGGAATACGCGGCAGCGTGAGAGCACGGCTGCGTTCACGGAGAACGACGGATTCTCGGTGGTTGCGCCGATCAGGGTGATGGTGCCGCTCTCGACGTGCGGCAAGAAAGCGTCTTGTTGGCTGCGATTGAAACGATGGATCTCGTCGACGAACAGGATGGTGGCGCGCCCTTGGTATGCTCGTCGCTCGCGCGCCTGCTCGACGATCGCGCGTAGCTCTTGCACACCGCCGAGCACGGCGCTGAAGGCAACGAATTCGCTCTTGGTGGCTCGCGAAATCACGTGCGCCAGCGTTGTCTTTCCGGAGCCGGGCGGCCCCCATAGGATCAACGACGGAACGCGGTCGGCGAGGATGGCCTCGCGCAGCAGCTTCCCCGCACTGAGCAGGGTTTCCTGTCCCAGCACATCTTCCAACGAGCGCGGTCGCATTCTGTCAGCGAGCGGAGCAGGCGGACCGCCGAGCGCGCCGCGCTGGGCAGCGGCTTCAAGCAGCGTCGGCTCCGAAGTGCGTGGCGTGCCACGGCGTGCCACTAGCGCGACTCCGCAGCGAGAGCTCTTTTGTTGCGCTCACCGAAGATCGCCGCGCCGACGCGCACGAGCGTCGCGCCGGCCGCGACCGCTGCTTCCAGGTCACTCGACATGCCCATGCTGAGCTCGGGTAAAAGCTCCACGCCGCCGTAAGTATCGCGCAATGCGCGAAGCTTTTCGAAAAAGGGTCGCGCTTCACGCTCTGCAGGCGGCACGCACATCAGACCGACGAGCGCCAAGCCTTTTGCGGCGCGCGCGGCATTAAGGAGCCCGGGGAGCGCCTCGACGCTACACCCACCCTTCTGAGGCTCGTCGCCGACGTTGACTTCAACGAGCACGGCGAGGCGTGGCTCCGCCGGGAAGAGTCGGCGTGAATCGGCCAAGGCAGAGCCGGTGGCGCGTTTGTCGAGCTCTCGGATTAGCTCGAGCGAATCGACGCTGTGAACCACGCTCGCCTCGCGCACGACGTGGCGTGCCTTGTTGCGTTGCAAATGGCCGATCACGTGCCAACGCAAATCGGCCAAGTCCCGCAGCGCCTCGGCCTTTTCGAGCAGCTCTTGCACATAGTTTTCCCCGAAATCGCGCTGTCCCGCGGCATACGCTTCCCGTATGGCCGACGGAGGCTGAGTCTTTGAAACGGCGAGTAGGCGTACCGCTTCCGGCGCGCGCCTGGCGGCATGCGCCGCCGCGCTCATCCGTTCACGAACTGCGTACAGCCGGTCGGCGACGCTCATGGCTCAGGGTTGACGCTTGAGCTCGAGCGATGCGGCGCGAACCGTGTTGCTATCGGCGGACGACGCATGAATTGAACCCGTAAAGCCGTCACCCGAGCGGGCAGCGATCAACGTGCCCCGGAAGGACGCATCATTGCTCGCCAGCAACGTCCCGCGCACGACGTCACCGTCGACCTTCCCGTTCAGTATTTCGTCGCCGAGCACGCCTTGTGCGGAACCCTGAATCGCGCCGTCATCTGCGATCGACAGGGTCAAGGTGCCTGGGCCGACTGCCGTTTTGCCATCGTCTTTCTGCCATTGGCGAGGCGCGCCGACTTCGGCCTTTGGGGCCGCGCTCTCGGCCAGGTAGCTACCCGCGAACTTGCCGGCAAACCATGGCTTTTCAGGGGGTTTTTCGGACGCCGCTGCGGAGGCCGCAAGCGGCGCCGCAGTATCAGCGGCAGCCGGCTCGTTTTTCGCGTCGTGCTTGTTGCAGTTCATGAGCAGAAGCAGCAGAGGACAAGCGTACATCAGGGAGGCGCTCTGTCGTGAAGGCGAATTCATGCACGCACCAGCTCGCGGATACGTACGCCCAGCTCACCCTCGAGGTTGACGAGCTCACCGCGTGCGACCTCTCGACCGGCGACGCGCAAGACGACGGGCTCCGCCACGCGCCTGCCCGCTGCAATGATATCACCAGGTCCGAGCTCCGACCATTCGCGCGCGGTCAGGGTGACGGCACCCAACTCGACGCGCACCACCAGAGGCGAGTCGAGCACGGCTTGTGATAGAGGCTGATCTTTGGTTTCGGACATTGGTTCACCCGTCTCGGGGGCAAGGTGTATCGTCTCGCCCCGTAGCATGAGATCGCCGCTCGCGGTCAGCTCGGCCAGGGTGCCCGAGTCGGAGTCCGGCGCGGCCAATGCTACTTTGCCTTTTCCCGCCGGATCGATCCACCAACCCGCGCCTGGAAACCAGGCGTTACCTATCTCGAAATCCCGAAATGTCGCTCGATCCGTGAGGCCGAGCGCGCCGACTAGCGGCAGACTGACTGGAAGCTCGGCGAGCGCGGCGAGCTTGGTGGTCTGCGGCGCCAGATCGAGCGGGGCGCTCAAGCCGGCAAGCACGAGGTAAGGCTTTCCATCCACGAGCAAGGTGAACTCCATCGTGAGCTGGCGATTGGAAGCTGCCTCGGGCAGAAGCAGGCGCGGGGCTTCGCAGCCAGCACGTCGTGCGGTTTCAACCGCCAAAGCACCGAGCGCACCCAGGAGGGCCTCCTCGAGGCTCGACGGTGCTGTCAGTCGAAAGGGCCGGCGCAGGGCACGTGTCAAGAGATCCACCGCGAGCTCGGGCGCGAAGCGCAGCTCGCACGTCGCTCCGGCGCCGAGCGCCAGTATCAGTCCGGCATCAAGATCTTCGCGCCGCGCTCGCGCTGAAATGCTCTTCGTGAGCAGCGAGACGGGGGCCTCAAGGATCTCGCTCAGCGCTTGCGCTATGCGCTTCGGATCGAGCAATGCGCGGAGCGTGCGCGAGCTGTTGCGCGCGTCGCGTTCTGCTGCTCGAGGCACGCGCTCGAGCGCGTCCCACGGGTACGGCAACCAATCGCGCGTCACGGACGGCATGCTACTGCCGTGTGGACGAGTCTCGTAGGCTCGTGCGCGCCTCGCTGATCGGGACTAATTAGTAAGCAATATTAAATGGTTATATGATGCACAGGGAATCCACAGCCCTGTGGACGGCCTGTGAAGTAGAGCTTTGGGTGCAAGATCGCCCGCGTGTTAGGGTGAGTGTCATGAAACGCGTGGTGCCCTGGCTAACCCTACTCGGCGCGCTTGCAGCGACAAGCGGAGCGCAAGCTGACGACAAGAAAGCGGACAAGCCAGCCGACAAGAAGGCAGAAAAGGGACCGCGCCGCGACCCGGCCGGGATCAAGGGCATCAGCCCGTTCTGGGAGGCCATTAACAAAGGCGACAGTGCGCTGATCGCGCGCGACTTTCAGGGCGCGATTGCGGCCTACCGCGAAGCCATCACGAAGGAGCCGCAGAACGCGCTCGGCCACTATCGCATCGGCGAGGCGGACATCGCCAAGGGCGATCTCAAGGAGGCCGATGAAGCATTTCAGGCTGGCCTACGCTTCGTTGGCACTGCGTCGGCTCTGAAAGCCAAACTCGAGTTTGCGATCGCGGATTTGCGGGAGCGCCAGAAGGCGTTCGACGATGCGAGCCAATCCTGGACCACTTACGAAAAGCACACGACCGACGACAAGAGCGCCAAAGGTTTTCCGGCGACTGCCACCGAGCGCAAGAAGGTGATCGAGGCGTGGAAGAAGATCAGTGCCGAGTCCGCGGAGGTCAAGGCGCGCATCGAGAAACGCCTGAAAGAGGCGGACGAGTCCGTGCGCAAGAGCTCGAAGTAGTCGTTAGACCCAAGGCGCTAGCGAAGCTGTACACGCAGGCTCTGTGAGAGCGCCTCGTCGGCATGGCGAGCGAAATCAAGAAACTGTGGGTAGTCTTTGGGTTTTACGCGGCCTGCCGGCAGATCAACGATACGTGAGAGTGTGAGCTCTCCGTGTCGCGACGAATCGTGGACTTGAACTGTTCGTTCCGCGTCGCGCACGATGACTTGGGGAAGATCGCTCACGAGCTGAGCATTCTTGGGCAGTACCAGCTTGAGTTCGACTTCGCGGTGCGTTGCCTCCGCCATCAGCAGCGGAGTCTGGCGTTGCGGCAGCGCCGCGAGCTGACTCACACGCGGTCCAAATGGGGGCGCGATCGACAGGAAGTTACCGGAGCGTTGCGCGAAGCCAGGGACCCTGCCGGTTGCGCGGAGCAC
>DASXKQ010000345.1:0-15975 GCA_036496745.1 Polyangiaceae bacterium | reverse complement strand
TATGGTGCAGAGATTGAAGAGCCGGTTCCAGCCACCGGTCCAACTGGCGCTCCCAGCTCGTGCGTGTCGTTTCCACGCCCGCTTACAAAACTCATTTCGCGGCGGATGGAAAGAAAAAAATGTGGCGGAGTAGTGCTAGAGGCACACACCCTCGTCGGGTGACGACGAGCAAAAGCCCTGATTGCAAATGCCGCAATCGCACTCGGCGTCCTTCGTGCAGGCGCGCCGGATACAGCGCAGATTGCCGCTGGCGGCGGCGACGCAGTCTTGGTTGCCCGGGCAGGTGTCGGTCGCGCATTCGCAGTGTCCGCTGCTGCCGCAGTGCGTGCCCGCCGCGCAGCTCGTGTCCGTGCACTTTTTCACGCAGCTACTGCTGAGCGTGCCGTCGAGGCAGCAGTGATCCGGGTGCTCCTCGCAGACGAAGCTCGCGTCCGGGCAATCGCTGTCGAGCGTGCAGTTCATGGTCGCACCGATGCAGCCGCCGGGGCACGACGAGGACTCGCCGGGGTAGTTGCAGAAGGTACCTGACGGACAGGCCATCGCCGCCGAGCAAGTCGGGCCCGCGGAGGTCGTCAAGTCGCCGCAGGCTTTGGCTGCGCCGGCAGAGCCCGCGCTACCGCCGCTGCCGCCCGTGCCGCTCGCTCCGCCGGTACCGCCGCCACCCGCACCCCCGGTACTCGGGCACGGTGGCGAGTAGCTGCCCATGCAGCGTCCGGCAATACACACACTGTCGTAGCAAGAGGTGCTGCCGTCGCTGCACTGCATGCAGAGGGTCGCCGACAGGCAGTCGTCGGTGGTCATGCAGGTGCCGGGCTCGCTTCCTCCGCCCGTGCCGCCGCTTGACGTACCGCTCGCGCCGCCAGCGGTGCTCCCCGTGCCAGCGAGAGCACCTGCGCTCGCGCCGGCCCCTGCGCTGGAAGCCGAGCTGCTGCTGCACGCCGCAAAAAGTGGGAGTGCGCACACGATCAGCCAACCGCAACGCGTTCGTGAGCTCGCCTGCATGAGGACTCTCCTCGTGCAAAGGCTAGCAACCTCTTGGTTCGCCACGCGCTGCCGAATCTCGAAAATCGTGCATGCGGCGTGGACCGATTCCGGCACCCGGCGGCACATTCAGATTGATGGAGCCTTTTGAAGAGCGAAATTCGCAGTGGTTCAGGGGAGTTTTGCTCAGCCTGAGCGCGGTGTGGCTGCCACTTTTGGCGGCCTGCGGCAGTGATCACGGGGCGGGGGCGCCTCCTGGCACGAGCGGTGCCGGGGGAGGGTCCGGCCAAGGTTCCGGCGCGGCCGCGGGTCAAGCAAACGCCGGTGGCGCCGCGGGTACGGCCGGCACGGGTACGGCCGGCACGGGTACGGCCGGCAGCGGTACGGCCGGCGCGGGCAACGGCGTGACCGCCGGCAACCCAGATGGCTCCTGCGGCGCTGGCGTTCCCGCTGCGGGACAACCCGCCGATACGTCGATGTCGACCGTCGTCGGCATGGGCAGCGCGGCGAGTTGCACGTTCAGCGCGCTCAACGCGGCCGTGAGCAAGGGCGGCGCGATCACGTTCAATTGCGGTAGTGCGCCCACCACCATTTTGGTCACGGCCACGCTGAATGTCCCGACCAACAAGAATACGGTGATCGACGGCGGCAACCAGATCACGCTCGACGGCGGCATGGCGGTGCAGATCTTGCGTTTCGACAGCGCGGACTTTCAAGCCAATGAAAACCGCCTCACGCTGCAGCACATCTCGCTGACCAACGGCAAGGCGACCCCAACCGAAGCCATTCCGGTGGCTCCGGCGCCCTGCTCACAGGGCTTCAATGACGGAGAAGGCGGCGCCCTCTACATGCGCGACGGCAACCTGACCGTGATCGACTCGATCTTCACGAACAATCAGGCCGCGCCGCTCGGGCCGGACACCGGGGGTGGCGCCATCTACGTCCTCGGCAGCAAGCACGGTGTGCTGATCGTCGGCAGCACGTTCAGCAACAACTCCGCGAGCAACGCGGGCGGAGTCGGTGGCCTGTTTGCGGAGCTCGATATCTACAACAGTCTCTTTACGGGCAACCAGGCGATCGGTCACGACGCGAACAACGACGAGCCGGACAAGTGCTCCGCGATGAACAATGGCCAAAACGAGACCGGCTCTGGTGGCAACGGCGGCGCGATCTACAGCGACGGCGCGTCGGTGAACATCACGCTGTGCGGCGACAAGATCGTCGACAATGCCGCGGGGGTGAACGCCTTTGGCGGCGGGCTCTTTTTCACCAGCAACGATTTCGGCGGCACGCTCTCGATCGCGGACACGACGATGACCGGCAATACCGGCGGCCATTGGACGACCGTCCAGATGGGCAGCGTCATGGACGTTGGCACGGCGGTCGGTACGAACGCGAAGAGCATCACCGTAACGAACTCTACCCTTCAGGGTGCTCCGTAGCGCAGGGATCAGAAGCCGTCCGCGACGCGCACGGCGATGCGCCCGCCTGCCGTTTGCAGGCGCGCGAGCCCCTGAGCCACCTCGCGCACGGGGATGGTAGCCGAGAGCGGGACCGTCATACCGTCCGCGAGCCAGGAGCCGAGGAGTCGGAGATCCGCCGGACGCGATTTGACGTTCACGAAATGCACGCGCGTGCGCGAGAAGAGACTACACAGCTTGTCGACGACGAACGCGAGCGAGGGCAGTGTCGTTACGAACGCGCCGCCCGGTTTGAGCGCGCCTTTCCAGGAACGCCACCGATACGCCGCCGCAGCATCGAAAATCACGTCGAACTGCGCGCGGAACTTGGCGATATCAAGTTGCGTCGAGCGGTCCACCAGCTCGACCGCGCCGAGCTCGCGCGCGCGTTCGAGTCCCGCGCCGGAGCCCAAGGCCGTGACACTCGCGTTCAGTCTGCCCGCGACGGCGACGCTGATCGAACCGACTCCACCTGACACGCCGGTCACCAGTAGCTTGCCCCCGCTCGCGGGCAAACGACCGAGCTCGCGCAGGGATTGCAGCGCGGTCAGCCCGCTCGTGGCGGCGGCGGCGGCGTTCTCGTGCGTGACGTTGGCCGGCTTCAGCGCGATCTCGTCCGAGCGCGCGATCAGCGCTTCCGCGAACGCGCCGCGTTTGTTGCCGGGACCGTACGGCAGAAATCCGAACACGTCGTCTCCGACGGCGACACCGGTCACCGCGGGCCCCACGGCGTCGACGGTGCCCGAAAAATCGTAACCCACGATCAGCGGCCGGTTTCTCGCGTGGAGAAACTTCAACCTGCCGAGCACGACCTTGTAGTCGGCCGGATTGAGCGCGGAGGCCACCACTCGAACGCGCACCTCGCCAGGCCCCGGTGTGGGCAGCGGGGCGACGATCTGCGCGAGCTGCGCGAGTGGGCCGTAGTTGGGCGCCGCCATGGCCCGCATGCTCTGATTGCGTTCTTGATTCATGGTCAGTGCTCAGTGCGATGACGATTGAGACCACTCGAAGGATGCGCGCGCGCGTTCCAAGGCCGATCAAAGCCAAGCTGACGCCTCGAATCGACCTCAATTCTTGGGGGGTAGCGTGGTCCGTCGCATGAGCGTATGCTGGCACAGAGCTGAGGGCGCAGGTCCAGCGCGTTTTGGAGGAATCTCATGGGTGGTACGCGGCTTCGCAAAATCTCGAGACGGGCGTTGGTTCAGCTCACGAGCGCCGGGGCCGCGCTCGCGACGGCCTCCATAGCGGGGATTGGCTTGCTGGTGGAAGCGTGCGCCGGCACGACGGACACGAATCCCGGCGGCGCGGGCGGTAACGGCAATCCGTATGGCAGCCCATACGGCAATCCGTATGGCAGCCCCTACGGCAATCCATACGGTAGCCCCTACGGCAATCCGTACGGTAGCCCGTACGGCCCTCCATACGGCTACTACGGATTGGTGCACCGAGGTCATCGGTTCTTCGCGAGTTTGAGGATGGGGCCGCGACGCAAAGTCGATCTAGGCTGAGCTTGCTCTATCCGATTCACGTCCTCGAAGACTCCGAGGCGAGAGTGAGCGGGATGGGTCTTGCGCGCGCGCTGTCGCGCTTGTTACCCGCGCGGGTGACGATCCAACTGGGCGCCGCGTCGCTACGACGAGCGCTCTGGAGCTTGCCCGTGATCGAGGCGATTGCGAGCACTTTTGTGCAAGCCGAGCTGCGCATTCGGGCTCGCCCTGAAGTCGCACGCCTGCTGGCCGCCTATGAGCGGCCCGCCCCCGTGGCGTCGCGTCTATCCTCCGAGCTCGACGTCCATCTGGAGCAGGTAGAGGACGAGCCGACCGCGAATTTTGAGGCGAGCAGCGTGCGGGCAGCGCTCGAATCCACGGGAGCGAGTCATCGGCTCACCGTGCCGGCCGCGCCCTTCCCGGCGCACCAGCAACACGCGGCGGCTCACGCCGTCGACGGTGCGCAGGTCGCTGGGCTGCCGGCGCGCATGTACGAGCCGCGCTTGCGTATCGGGTCGCAGGAGCGGCGCGAAGCACGGGCACTCTGTCGCGCGCTCGCCGGTGGAAACTTTGGGGGTCCGCTCGCAGTGCTCGCGCCGGCAGCAGGCGGCTGGTCGCCGGCAAGCTTTGCTCGTGTGCTCGAACGGCTGCGCGAGCAAATCGGTGCAGTCGGCATCGTGGTCGGCTCGCTCGACGTGCCCGGTGTTCGCCGGGTGGTGACCACGGATCCCGCCTTGGTCGCGGCCATGCTCGAGCTCGCAGCCATCTGTATCGGCGACGACGGCGACTGGGCCCATGTCGCGGCGGCCGCGGGCGCGCCCACGTTGATCGTCCACGGCCACACCTCGCCCGTCTACTCGGGGCCGCTCTGTCGACACAGCGTGTCCGCCTTTACGACGAACGGTGACTGCGAGCGTTGCCGCGCGGACCAGGGCCGTCGCTGTTTGGCGTGCCTCGACCCAAGCAAGGTCGGCGAGCTTGCCGAAGAGCTGTCGTCTCGGCGGTGGCCGTTCGATCGCCTAGAGCGGATGATGCCGTGAGCGGCGTTCGATACATCGGATACTTCGGCGAGGCGACCGGCTACGGCCAGGCCGCGCGAGACCAGCTGATGGCCCTGGCGGCGAGCGGGGTCGACGTCGGCGCGCGCAGCATTTGCGTGGTGGACGGCGCAACCTTGGACGTGGCGCCGGACGCCCACCTCTTTCCGGACGTCGCGCGGTTGGCGGCGCGCGCGCCTCCGTATGACACCGTCATCGTGCACACGCCGCCCTACGGTTTCGGCGCGACGCGCGAGCCCGGGCGACGCAACATCGGCGTCGTGGCGTGGGAGACTGAAACGCTGCCTCGCACGTGGCACGCGCCGGTGCGAATGATGGACGAGATCTGGGTTCCGTCCGCGTTCAGCGCGGTGGCTTTCGCGGGCTCCGCGCCGGTGAATGTCATTCCTCATCCGGTTTCGGTGCGCGTCCCGCGCGAGCGCGCGTTCCCCGGCATCCCCGACAGTGTCTTTCTGTTTGCTGCCATCTTCGAGTGGCAGGACCGCAAAAATCCCGATGGGCTCGTGCGCGCGTTTCGCCGCGCGTTCGCGGGCAGGCGGGACGTAGCATTGGTGCTCAAGGTCGGCTTTCGCCTCGGGGGCGATCCGGAAACGCTGCTCCGATCGCTGCGGCAGCTTATCTCGCCGGCGCCCTGGCGCTCGCCGCCCATCTACGTACTCGAAGGCTCGGAGACGTCGCGTGAAGTCGTGACCCAACTGCTCGCGCGCGCGGACGCTTACGTCTCTCTACATCGCGCCGAGGGTTTCGGCTTGTGCATGGCCGAGGCGATGGCGCTCGGCAAACCGGTGGTCGCCACGGGCTACTCGGGCAACCTCGAGTTCATGGACGCCGAAAGCGCGTTTCTCGTGGACTACGAGCTCGTCCCCATCCGACAACGCTTGTCGTTCTGGGCTGACTTCGAAGCGGGTATGCGCTGGGCCGAGCCGCTCGTCGATCACGCGGTCGAGCAGCTCCGCCGTTGCGCCTATCAACACGAAGATCGACGTCGCATCGCCGAGCGCGGGCAGGCCAAGGTAGCCGAGCTCCTGGCGCCCGCTCGCGTCGGACGCCTCATGCGCGAGCGCATCGAATGCGCCCCGACGTGTAGGTAAAAGACTCCACATCTCCGCGCGAGGTCGCTCGCGCATGGGCGACTCGAAAAAAGGTGTCCCGGCGCGGTAGCGCAAATCTTGCAGCGCCCGGAGTCGGATATGCTAGGCGGAGTGCTCAGTACCTGCTTGGAGTTAAGAATGCCGACGTTCCCTAGCGCGCGGAATGCCTTCGTTTTCATGGTCTCTCTGGGCTGCTCGAGCTGCGGCAGCGTCGTGCCGCCTCTCATTGGGTTCGATGCGGGAGGCAGCGCAGGTGACGGCGCGGTCGCGGGCTACGCGGGCTCCCTGGGCGGCAGCAGTGGCGCGAGCGGGAGTGCCGGCGTCGGTGTAAGCGGGAGTGCCGGCGTCGGCGGGAGCGTCGGCGTTGGCGGGAGCGTCGGCGTTGGCGGGAGTGCAGGTGTTGGTGTTGGCGGTTCCTCAGCGGGCGTCGCGGGTACGAGTTCGGCCGGTGCAGGCGGCACCGTGTCGGGGTGCACGTGCGGCGTGGCGATGTGCTCCCGTGCGGGTTGCCCCGAGATCTGCAACAACGGCTGGGACGACAACGCAGACGGCCTCGCCGATTGCGCCGATCCGCATTGCGCATCGGCGTCGAATTGCGCCACCCAATGCACGTGCGGCGTGCCCGTTTGCTCTCGTACGGGCTGCGCCGAGATCTGCAACAACGGCTGGGACGACGACGCGGACGGGCTAGCGGATTGCGCCGATCCCCAGTGCGCGAGCGCGTCGAATTGCGTCACGTCGTGCACGTGCGGTGTGGCGACGTGTTCGCGCACGGGTTGCCCCGAGATCTGCAACAACGGCTGGGACGACGACGCAGACGGGCTGGTGGACTGCGCCGATCCCCAGTGCGCGAGCGCGTCGAACTGCGTCACGCAGTGCACGTGCGGTGTGGCGACGTGTTCGCGCACGGGTTGCACGGAGATCTGCAACAACGGCTGGGACGACGACGCGGACGGGCTGGTGGACTGCGCCGATCCTCAGTGCGCGACGTCGACATCGTGCAAGGCTTCCGGCTGGACCTGCCCCGCGTCGTACCAGACGGACGCCATCTGTGATTGTGGCTGCGGAGTGTTCGACTCGGCCGGTTGCTCGAGCACGAGCGTATCCGCGTGCGGCTTTTGCACGGACACCGGCGCCTGTTCGGCGACCACTGGTTGCGCTGGTATCAATCCGACCAACAACGCCGTATGCGGTGCGGGAACGTGGACCTGCGTGGCGTCCTACCAGTTCGACACGATCTGTGATTGTGGCTGTGGAGTGTTCGACTCCGCCGGCTGCGGCAGCGACCACTCTTCCGGGGCGTGCGATATCTGCTCGGACACGGGCGCGTGCTCGGCAAGCACCGGTTGCGCGGGTATCAACGCGACCAACAACGCCGTTTGCAAGTGAGCACGGCTATTGTCGTCTGTTCACTCGGGGGCCCGGCCGCAACCATCAAGTTGCGATGCCGATGATCGGACAACCGCGCCAGCCCGCATGCGCTAAGCTCTGCCCATGATTGTCATCGACACCGTGGATCACCTCGGCATTCGGGTGGCGGACGAAGCGCGCTCGATTGCGTTTTATGCACAGCTCGGATTCGAACTCGTATACCGGGCCGACAATGGCGATCCGGTCGTCGTTCTTCGCAATCAGAACGACGTCGAGATCAACCTGATCGTCAACGCGGCGCCGATGAGCACGGCGCAAAACGTGTTGATGGACATACCCGAAAAGCACGCGGGCTACACGCACGTCGCACTGAGGGTCACGTCGATCGAGGACACGGTGGCTGAACTCGCGCGCCTCGGCGTGCCGCTCAGCGGCGGTCCGCAGCGCCTCGGTTCGGGGATCTCGCTCTTCATCCGCGACCCGGATCGCAACGTGATCGAGCTCCGCGCCAGGGCTACGCGCAATGGCTGAGTGCCCGCGTGCGCTCGCCGCAAATACCGCCTAAGATCTCCCGTAATGAGCCATCGATCCAAATGGGGCGCGTTGGCAGCTGTCCTGGCGTGCGTTGCTCTCGGCTGCGGTAGTCCGACCCCGCCCAGTCTCGGGCAGCACGTCTCGCCAGCGAGCGGCGGAACGGCAGGTGGCGGAGCGGGCACGAGTAGCGGCGGCGGCTCCGGCGTGAGCGGCGCTGGTGGAACAGCCGCGGGCGCGATGGCCGGCTCGATCAGTGCGGGCGGAGCCAACGCCGGAGGTGCGAATCCCGCGGGAGGTGCGAGCGGCGCAAGCGGTTCGAGTGCGGTAGGCGGCTCAGCTGGCGCCGGTGCAACGGGCGGCGCGGGCGCAACCGGCGGCGCGGGCGCGACCGGCGGCGCGGACGCGACCGGCGGCGCGGGCGCAACAGGCGGCGCGGGCGCAACAGGCGGCGCCGTCGGGAACTTGTTCAGTGAAGGGTTTGACCTCGGTAATTTCAGTCGCTGGGCTCTTGGTCCCAGCACGGCGACCCACACCGTCGTGGCCGGGGGAACTCCAGACGGCTCTGCAGACCATCTCGTGATCACCGGAATGGACGGCTACTATGCCGGCCTGAACTACATATTTCCGCTGCCGATACAGGCGAGCACCGCGAGCTATTGGGTGCACGTTTCGGGTGGCGGCGCGAATTATGTTGGTGTTTTCGCGCTCTCGGCTGATACGGCCGGGTTGCAACCGATTGTCTATCTAGCGTTCTTCGCTAACGGGACGACTCTCTCTTTCGAATCGCTGGCGGGTGACGTGACTTGGACGGCGCCGATGATAGTCCAGGGCACTTGGTATCACGTGGAGATGGCCTTCGATTGGGGCGCGATGACGTTCAGTGTGTCCATGGACGGCGCAGCCGTCGGCGTCGTTCATATCTCCGCCGGCACGACACTCAAGCGGATAGACGTCTTCAATGCCGGCACGGGCACGTCGGAGTTCGACGGCATCGCCATCTCCGGCTAAGCGCGGCTAGACGTCCGTACACGCCTCGGACCGCGACCAGTCAGTCATACTTGAGCCAATTCCGCTTTGCCGGCCTTCTGGCACAACCCCCGCGCAGTCTTCGGATCTATGGATGCTCGCAGGACAAAGCCGCGCAGAGCTCTGCAACCCACATGGCTCGCTTCTTGCGTCCAGCGCGGCATGGAATTCAGGCGCTCGTGGTTCGTGCTCTCGTTTACCGCAACCTTGGCCTGCAGCGGCTCGAATAATCAGTCGACCGGGGTGGGCTCTGGAAGCGCCGCGACCGCCGGGCAAGGATCGGCTGGCCAAGCGGGCGCATCAGGCGCTTCCGGCGGCGGGATGTCACAGGCAGGTACGTCGGGTGCCTCACAGGGCGGCGTGTCCTCGGGCAGCGGCGGCGTGGCAGGCGCGGGTGGCGGCGTTGTCTGTTGCAACGCGGTTCCGTCGTGTCCCGTCGGTGAAGCGCCTTTTCAAACTCCCGAGGCGTGCCAACAGCTTCCCGGCTGTCATACGGTTTCGTTGTGCTGCTCGACCATCTGGTGCGCGCCGTCGGGCTTTTCCGGCGACGCCGGCGTAGCGGGTGCTGGCAACGCGAGTGGCAGCGGGGGCTTCGGCGGCGCGTCCGTGGGAACGTGCGTCGGCATGCCATGCTCGGCGGGCAATGCTTGCGTTGCGTACCGCACGCAAGGTGGAGCCATCACGTACCCAGACAGCTCCGGAAAGTGTCAGCCCAAACATCACGTGGAAGCTGGCGTGTGCCAAGAGGACTTCAACTACGAATGTATAGTTGGCGGACTCGCTTGTGGCGACGGTCCGATCACCTGCGCGTGTGCCCAACAGAACATCAATGACACCAACGGCACCTGCCCATCGGGATACCCGTCCTGTTCGAATCCGGTAGTTGCCTCCTGGCTCGATCCATCCGCACAGCTCGTCTGTCAGAAGCTCGCGCCGTAGTCGCGCTCAGCTGTCGGCGCGAGACGTCGCGTATTGGAACAGCTCGTTTTGGATCGCGGGACAAATGACTAGCGTGCGTTTCGCGCGAAGTTTTCGAACGAAGTGGAGTGTCGTTCGATCGACAGGGCAAGCTTGCTTGACTCGGCGCGTGCTCTTGGATGACAACGCCGGCCGAGGGTCGCATGAACAGCACAGGCAGCGACGCGGTAGACGGCCAGGCGGCCACTTCCCGCGCAGGTGATTTCGAGAATCGTCCAAAGGCGCGCTTGACGCGGTACCGCGCGCTGCTCCGCTACGCACAAATGCAAGCATTCGTCGCGGCGGGCATGTGCGCCGCTCCGTTGCATGCGGCGCCGCCCGCAGGCGCTTCGCCGGTCGATCCGCCGCCCGCGGACGCACCGCCCGGTGTGAATCTGGGCATCGCAACCGTGCCGGACGTGCAAGCCGTCAGTTCTCCGCCCCCCGCAGGCGGTGCTGCTCCGCCGCCCAAAGGGCAGCTCCGAGTCGGCACGTGGTCGCTGATGGCAGACGCGCAACTGCAATCCATTCAGCTGAGCGATCTGACGACCTCGTTTGGTCTTGGCGTTGCGTACCGCACGCTGCGGACGGACACGTCGATCATCATCCGCAAGGGCACGCAGTCGAGCTTGGAAGGCGCGGCCCTGAGCGCGGATTTTGGGCATTTTGCGCTGGATCCGGCGGCCGCCAACGTGGGCGCCAGCTTCCGCGGCATGTATTTCGTCAATTCGGGGCGCTACCTCTGCAAGGCTTGCGATCCGGTCAGCACGTACCCGGGGCTCCAGGTCGGTCTGCGCTTTTCGGTGGACGTGGGGCAGACGCAGCTCAAGGCCACCTTGCCCGATGGCACGGTCGACAACGAGGGGCTCAGCGCCGCCGCGTTCACCGCGGGGCTCGTCGCGCGCGTCTCCGACAAGTTCACCTCAGACGGCGTCGAACGTCCGATCGCCCTCGGTCTCTACATTTCGGCGGCGTCGCACTTGGTCGGCGGTGATCTGGTTGCGCAAGAGCGCAAGGACATCTTCGGCAACGACGCGCTCCTCTATTACGGAGTCGAGGGCGGACTGTTCTTCCAGCTCGCTTCAGCCGAAGTGACGATGAAGATCTCCGATCTCGTGCCGAACGGGGATCGCGTCCGGGGTTTGACAGGGTTTCAATTGATCCCTCGCGTCAGTTTTTCCCTGCCGTTCGACATCGTTCAATACGACGGCGCGAAGCCCGCCAGCGGTACGGCGTCGCCCGACGCGGCTGCGGGCGCGGACGGCTCCGCCGCTGCAGCGGGCGGCACGGCTCAGCCGACTCCACCGACTCCGCCGGCGGCGGCCACGCCGGCCACGCCGACGCCCCCTGCGGCCCCAACCGCGGGCCCCCCCGCTGCTCCGTCTCCGTGAGGACGCCTATGACGGTCCGGCGAGGGTTTTCGCGTGCGAGCGTTTGGCGCAAGCTGAGCGCGTTCATCGTGCCGAGTTGCGTCGGGCTCTGCTGCGCGTTCGCTTGCGGCTCAGGAGATCTCGCTCGCTCCGGGAGTCAATCTTTCGTTCAGCCGCCCGGAGATGCCGGCACGGTGGAATGTCAGGTGGTTTCCTCGGCGGCCAGCGACGGCGCTTGCCGTCAAGACTGGGCCTGCGCGGAGAGCGGTCTCTTGTCCGTGGTGTGCGTGGCGAGCGACGGCGGCGGAGCGTCCTGCGTGTGCTCGAACGGCGAGGATCTGCCGGCCATGCAGTTCAATTCCGACAATCTGGATTGCTCGGCGGGTGGCAATATCGTGTGGGCTCAGGCCTGCGGTTGGGACGTGTCGCCATGAGGGCGCGCGTCGTGACGGCGCTGCTACTCGCAGGGCTCGGCGGCTGCTCGTCGAAGGCCTGCGAACCGACTCCGCCCAGCATTCCATCGGGCTGCTGGTCGCATCCACTCGCGAGCGGCGATGATCCGAGCTGCAGCTCGGGCTCTGAGACCGAACCGAACGGTGATCTCGTGGCGGCCAACCGCGTCGGTGATGGTTCGTGCAGTTGGCAATACTTCACCGGCAGCGTCGCCGCCGACGTCGACGTGTTTCGCGCGGACGGCGCGTTTTGCAAGGCCACTCCCACGTTGCAAGCTTCGCTTTCCACCGATCAAGACGACGTGCGTTTGTGCCTGTTCGCGACCTGCGCCACCGGCAAGACCGGACTCGCTCACTGCAGCGGCACGACCTCGCCGAGCGGGCAGACCGCCGTTGCGAACCACATGCCGGAGGGCATCCTCGGCTGTTGCCGCGCCGGCGCGGGTACGCTGTCCGTAGACGTCAACTGCGACTCGCAATACGCGCCGCTCGGCAAGCCGCCCGAGTGGCACTCGTACTTGGTCGTCGATCGCGTGAGAGACACCGGATGCACCCCTTACAAGATCGGGTACCAGTTTTGAATCAGCCGGAAAAAACCAAAGCGCTCATCGCGTTGGCCGCGCTGGCCGCTGGCCTCGGCGGCGCCGCGTGCTCCGCGTCGCAGAGTGCGCTCGGCCCTGGCTCGTGCGATCCCGAGTTGCGCTTCGGCCCAGCCAGCATCGGGCTCGAGCCCAACGACGACTTCTTGGCGCAACGCGCGGCGCCGACGTGTCATTTCAAGACCGGCTCCACGACGGCGGAGTCGCTCGGCCCGGACGTTCCGAGTGCCGCGGCGGTGGGCCACGTGGTCGTGCTGATGATGGAAAATCGCAGCTTCGACCACTATCTGTCGGACCTGCCGGCGGTGGGCGTAACCGACGCCAGCGTCGCCCCGGCGGACGCGGCGAACCCAGACGCCACCGGCGGACAAGTCACGCGCTTCCCCGCGCGCAGCTACTGCATCGCCAACGAGGTGCGGCACGAATGGTCCGACGCGCACTTGCAGCTCAACAACGGACAGATGAACGGCTTCGTCGCGGCGAGCACTGACAACGCGATGGCCTACTATGACCACACGGACTTGCCGGTGCTCTACGCGCTCGCCTCGCAGTTCACCGTCAGCGATCGCCATTTCGCGGCATTGCCGGGACCCACTTGGCCCAATCGCTTGTTCTTTTTCGCGGGGACGTCCTGTGATTTTGCGGAGGGCTCGGACACGAACCCGAACATCACCCTAAAGTGCGGCCTGGTCGCCAACGACATCCTGAGAGAGATGAGCGCTCAGGGAGACACCTTCAAGATCTACGACGAAAGCGGTCCTGCCAACGTCGCGACCGGACTCGGTCTCGGCGGCATTCCGGACTCGTTCGCTCACTTTACCCAAGACGTGCAAGCTGGGAGTCTGCCGCAGGTCTCGTTCGTCGGCGCGAGTACGGGCAGCTTGCCGTCGCCGCTCGGCCCGACTGAAGACGACGATCATCCGGCGGCCAACGTGCTGCTCGGCGAGGCATTCATCTACCAGGTCGTGCAAACCCTCGCGAGCAATCCCGCGGTTTGGCAGAACACCGTGCTGTTCATCACCTACGACGAGCACGGCGGTTTCTACGACCACGTGCAGCCTCCCGCAGCCTGCGATCCGACCGAAGGCACGATGATCCGCGATTATGCTTTCGATCAGTACGGCTTTCGCGTGCCGCTCGTGATCGTGTCGCCGTTCGCCAAGCGGGGCTACGTGAGTCACGCGGATACCGACCACACCAGCATCACGCGCTTCATCGAGCATTGGCTGGGGCTCGGCGCACTGACCGTGCGCGACGCGAACGCCTGGCCGTTCCTCGACGCTTTCGATTTCGATCACCCGGTGCTGGACGTGCCGCAGCTCAGCGCACCCGTCGCGGTCACGGGCTCTGTTACCTGCGCGCGCACGCCGTGAAGCTCCGCTCAGGCGGGCGGCTCTTTCGTCATCGAAAACTCGGGCAGTCGATGCCCGGGCGATTGGGAAGCATGCACTCGGACCGGCCGTGCGCGGTCGACCGCGCCGGCGTTGGCTCGTCGCGTCCCCGGGTGTTAAGGTTTGCTCGCCATGCTTCCGACTGAAAACGCAGCGCTCGTCGAGCGAGCCGAGCCATGACGGAGGGCGTCATCGATCCGCGCGCCTGTCCGCTGTGCGGGGGCGCCAACGCGTGTGGCGTGGCCGCCGGTGCGGAGAGCTGCTGGTGCTTTTCGAGCTCGATCTCGGGCGAGCTATTGAAACAAGTTCCCGCCCCGGTGAAGGGGCGCGCGTGCGTGTGTGCTGCGTGCGCGGCGGGCCAGTCGCAGTCTGCTCCGAGCAGCGCTGACGCGCCGAGCGACCCGTCGCAGCGCTGAGCGTTCGCGGATACTCTCGTGTTGAAGCGCGGCGGACGGATCGCTCGAGCGCCTCGTTTCGTGGTCTTTGCGGCTCGCAGAGCCGGAAAACCCGGGCAAACGCTTGACAGAGGCGGAAGGGGTCATATAATCCGCATATCTCGATAAAAGGATTATGAGCCTCAGCCGCTACGTCGATACGCTGAACCTGCTCGGTGACGAGAGCCGGATTCGCCTGTGCGCGCTCTTGCGCGAGCGCGAGCTCTGCGTGACGGATCTGGTGCGCGTGACGGGCATCGCGCAGTCGCGCGTGTCAACTCACCTGGGGCGGCTGCGCGAGGCAGGCTTCGTGCGCGATCGGCGTCAGGGTGCGCAGTCGTTCTATGCGCTGGCCGCGGAAACACTGCCAGACGCCGCCAAGGCGTTCCTCGATGAAGCCACGAGCCTCAGCGATCCGACGCTCGAGGGAGATTTAAAGCGACTGCACGAGCTCGACGCCGAGCGGCGTGAGGGATTACCGGAGTCGGCGGTCGACGAGATCGAGCGCGATTACTCGCCGGGGCGTACCTGGCAATCGCTGGCGGTCGGCATCGCCGCGCTGCTCGATTTGGGCGACGTGCTCGACGCCGGTTCGGGGGACGGCGCGGCGGCCAGCTCGCTCGCGCCGTATTGTCGGTCGCTCACCTGCATCGACACGAACGCGCGCATGATCGCCACGGCCGAACAGCGTTTGGCCAAATATCCCCACGTACGAAGCGCGCTGGCAGACGTGCACGAGCTTCCGTTCCGGGAAGCCTCGTTCGACACCGTGCTCCTGTTTCATACGCTCACCTACGCGGAGCGCCCGCAGCGCGCGCTGGAAGAGTGCGCGCGCGTACTGCGTCCGGGTGGGCGCCTGGTCTTGCTCTGCCTCGACCAGCACAAGCAACTCGAGGTCACCGCGCGCTACGGCGAGCGCCACCCTGGATTTTCGCCGCGCGCGCTGCGCGGCCTGCTTTCGCACGCTGGCCTCGCGGTCGTGACCTCCGAGGTCGCCTGCCGTGAAGCGAAAAAACCGCACTTGACGGTCGTGCTCGCGATAGCCGACAAGCCGGTGTCTCAGACCGCCCCAACCAGCAAAAAGCACCTGAGCTGAGCGTCCTTCAGATGACCGATCTACACCCACTGCAAAAGCTCCTCCAAAAACGCATCGCCATCATCGACGGTGCGATGGGCACGACTATCCGCACCTACGGGCTGACGGAGAGCGACATCCGCGGCGAGCGTTTCAAAGACTCGCGCAAGGACTTGCTGAACAACGGCGACCTGTTCTCGCTCACGCAGCCCGCGATGATCTGCGACATTCACCGCCGTTTCTTGGAGGCCGGCGCGGACATCATCGAGACCAACACCTTCGGCGCGACCAGCATCACGCAGAGCGAGTTCTTCGTGGATGATCCGCGTGAACACGGCGGCCGCAAGGACCCCGAATTTTACCAGAGGATCATCGACGACCGCTTCTTGAACGACCTCGCCTGGGAGATTAACTTCGAGTCCGCCAAGCAGTGCCGCGAGTGGGCGGATCGCGTGGCGAGCCGGGACGGGCGACAGCGTTTCGTGGCCGGGGCGATAGGTCCGCTCACGGTCTCGCTCTCGAACTCGCCCGACGCCGACGACGCTGGCTTCCGCGTGGTCACCTTCGATCAGGTTAAGACTGCCTACGCCGAGCAGGTACGCGCGCTGATCGCGGGCGGCTCCGACCTTCTTCTGGTCGAGACGATCTTCGATTCTTTGAACGCCAAGGCAGCACTGGTGGCGATCCGC
>DASXKQ010000344.1:0-17744 GCA_036496745.1 Polyangiaceae bacterium | reverse complement strand
CGTGAACTACGGTGGCAGCACGCTGATGGACCTGTACGTCCCGACCATGGACGTCTCGCTCGTCGATCTCACCTTCGAGAGTGCTCGGCCGCTCAGCAAGCAAGCCATTCACGCGGCCATTCAGAGCGCGAGCGCCGGCCCGATGCGAGACATCCTCGGCTACACCGAAGAGCCGTTGGTTTCGAGTGACTACCTGGGCGATCCGCGTTCGTCGATCTTCGACGCGACGCTCACGCAAGTGATGGGTGAGCGGTTCGCCAAGGTGTTCGCCTGGTACGACAACGAGTGGGGCTTTTCGAACCGCATGATCGAGCTGGCAGAGCTCGTTGCCGCACAGCTCTGAAGTCGTCGGCCGTCATAATCAGACTATTTTCTCTCATTTCTCTCATTTCGAGCCGTTACGGGCATCCGGTGATCCCGGATCGCGGTTGCGGGCATTTCCAGCCGGTTGCGAACCAGTACGGCCCAAGCAGAATAGAGAAAGGTCACTGCATGTCCACCCGGCTCCGTCTCGCTGCACCCGCGCTGGCGTGCTTTGCGCTGTTGTCGCTCGCGCCTACTCCGTCATTTGCCCAGGCGTGTGACGCCGGCTGGAAGTGCAACGTGAACTACGGTGGCAGCACGCTGATGGACCTGTACGTCCCGACCAAGCTCGCCGCGTCGCCGCCGATCTTGGTTGCGCTGCACTTCTGTGGTGGGACCGCGGCGAGCGCCCACTCCTGGTTCAAGAGCTACGCGGACACGTACGGCTTCACCATCATCGCTCCGACCGCCGGCGGTAACTGCTTTGACGCCACGCCGGGGCGCAGCGGCGAGCGAGCCGCCATTGTCAGCATGGTGGATTACGTGGTGACTCAGAACAAGGCGGACACCAAGCGCGTGTTTGCCGCGGGCGCGTCGTCCGGTGCGTGCATGACGCAGGTGCTGCTCGCGTCGTATCCCGACGTATTCGCGGCGGGTTCTTCGTTGGCAGCAGTTCCGGTGGGCGCCTGGACAGGGGGCAACGCCTATGGCTGGTCCACGCCGGCCTCGACCACAGCTCAGCAATGGGGCCAAAAAGTGACTAACGCCGATCCCGGCTTCAACGGCACGAGGCCTCGCGTTCAGCTCTGGCAGGGACAGGGTGACACGACGCTCACCTACAGTCAGAACTATCCTGCAGAGGTCGCACAGTGGACGAACGTCTTTGGCGTGACGGCCGCCAATGCCACGATGACGAGCGTCAAGCCGCCGGGGGCCAAGAACACCTGGGCTCGGACTTCATACAAGGACGGCTCGGGAACCGTGGTGCTCGAGGCCAACAGCGGCCCGAGCAACGTGGTTCACGACCTGACTCCCGAAGGTCTGTTCGGAGATGTGATTCGCTTCCTCGGCCTCGATCAAACCAGCAGCGGCGGCAGCGGCGGAGCTGGGGGAGCGGGAGGTGCAGGCGCAGGCGGTAGCTCCGGCTCGACCAGCGGTGGCGGCGCGGGTATGGGCACCGGCGGCGGCAGCGCGGGGACGGGCACCGGCGGTATCGGCACGGGTGGCACGGGCACCGGCGGTATCGGCACGGGTGGAGTGAGCACCGGCGGCGTTGGCAGCAGCGGTGGCCCCGCGGGCGGTTCAGCGGGTGCGAGCAGCGGCGTAGGCGGTTCTGGCCTCGCCGGCAGCGGCACGGGCGGCGCCTACGCCGGTGCCACGAGCGGCGGCGGTACCGGCAACGTGAGCGGCGCAAGTGGCTCCGTGAGCAGCGCAGGCACCGTAAGCACGGGCGCTTCCGCTGGCGACGCGAGCGAGTCGCCGGAGCTCGCAGCCGACAAGCCGGGTTGTTCGTGTCGCGTCGCGGGCAGCAGCGCGGCTGACGGCTGGCTCGGATTGCTGGTTGCCGGCGCGCTGATCAGCGGTCTCAGGCGCCGGCGCGCACGCTAGGGCGCCGCGGCTCCTACAACCCGAGCTCTCGCTCTTCGTAGGCGGCGCGGCGCGCTTCGGCTTCAGCGGCTTCGCGGCGCTCGCGCTCGATGCGCAGCAGGCGCTCGGCGATCTCTTCGAGTAAGCGCTTCGTGCTCGCTTTGTCGAGTGCTGAAATGCAAACCGCGTCCGGCTGACGGTCGAAGGCCTCGCGCTCGTCGGCCTGCAGCCGATCGCTCTTGTTGTAGACCGTGAGGCAGGCGGTGCCCGATAGCGCGAGATCCGCGAGCACTTTGGCGGTCGTGTCGATGTGTTCTTGGTGTTCGGGATCCGAAGCGTCGACGACCTGGAGCAAGAGATCCGCTTCGGCAGCTTCCTCGAAGGTGGCGCGAAAGGCCGCGAATAGATCGCGCGGCATTTGGCGGATGAAGCCGACGGTGTCGGTCAAGATCACGTCGCGGCCGTTCGGCAGCATGAGTTTCCGCGCGCGTGTATCGAGCGTCGCGAACAGCTTGTCTTCGGCGAGCACGCCGGCGTCAGTGAGCGTATTGAGCAGCGTGCTCTTGCCCGCGTTGGTATAGCCGACGATGGCGACGACCGGGACGTCGCTCTGCGCTCGGCGCCGGCGACGCTCAGCCCGCTGCTTCTCGAGATTTTCGAGTTCCTTCTCGAGGCGGTGAATGCGTTCGCGCGCGCGGCGGCGCCCGATCTCGAGCTTGGTTTCACCGGGGCCTCGTCCGCCGATGCCGCCGGTCAAGCGGCTGAGCGAGTCGTCCTTGGTGCCGAGACGGGGCAGCGTGTATTTGAGCTGAGCGAGCTCTACTTGCAGCTTACCGTCGCGAGTTTCCGCGCGTTGCGCAAAAATATCCAGGATCAACTGCGAGCGATCGAGCACCTTGAGATCGGTTTGGCTCGAAATGCCGTGAGCCTGCGCCGCGTTCAGATCACAGTCGAAGATCAACGTCTCGGCGTCGAGCTCGATGGCGCGCGTCAACAGTTCGTCCAGCTTGCCCGCGCCGATCACATACTTGGGGTCGGGCTTGTCGCGCAACTGGATGACTGTGTCGACGACCTCCACGCCCGCCGTGCGCGCCAGGCTGTCGAGCTCGCTCAGGCGCGCCTTCGCCCGCAGCATCGCGTGATTTTTGCGCTTGTCGCCGACGTGCACCAGGATCGCGCGGCCGTCTTTGGCCGCCACGGCGCGCGTGCGCTCGTGCTTGGCGAACTCGGCCTCGAGTGAGCTGATGAGCTCGCCGAAGTTCGGTTCGCTTTGACCGTAGGGGATGGGGCCCGCGACCTCGTACGGCTTACCGCGACCCTCGAAGGTGGGCACGTTGTAAGCCCAAGTCATGCGCTGCGGTTCGCCGCCCGGGCTGAGCAGTACGGCGGCCACCAAATCCAGCCGGAGCCGCGTGAGATCGACGAGGTCGTCTTGCGTGAGCGGCTCGTTGTAGAGGTGCGTGTGCACCAGCCGGAGCGCGCGAAAGCGGCCTTCCGCCGCCCGCAGGCGACCGATATCCGGCAGCATCAGGCCCGTGGCGTGCCCGACGATCACGTAGTCGACTTCGCCCGAACGGTGCACGAGCGCGCCGACCTGGCGCTTGGACTCGCGCGAGGCCTCGGCCAGCGAGCGAATGAGCTCCGGTGTCGCGATGCGATCACTCGGCACCCGCCGGCGGTAGATTCGCTCGAGTGCCTTGACCGCGCTGGGCGAGAGACCACTCGTATTTCCGTACAGTTCGTGCATCAAGAGCGCGCTAGGCAGCGGAGAGCATACCACGTTCGGGTGGCTCGTTTCCCTGTCCCGGGCGGGGCAAAACTTGGCATAGTCTGCGGCGATGGCAAGGCTCACGGAACTCCCTCTCGCGGCCGCCCAAAGCCTGGGCGCGGCCTTCAGCGTTTCGGTCGCGCGTGTCGAGCCGCTCGACGCGGGCTCGGTCAACTCGAACTTCTCATTGACGGCTCAAGACGGCGGTCGCTATTTCGCCCGCGTATACGAGGAACAAGACGCGGCCGGGGCGGCGCGCGAACACGCGCTGGCAAAGGGGCTCGCTCGGGAAGCCGTGCCGCTCGCGCGCGGGCTCGAGACGCTCGAGGGCAATACGATTGTGCTCCACGCGGGCAAGCCGTTCGCCATTTTTCCGTGGCTCGACGGCGAGATCCTGTGTCAGGCGCGCGTTACGCCCCCGGCCTGTATGCGGCTCGGCGCGGCGCTTGCGCGAGTGCACCTGACGTCGTCCAACGTCGAGCCGCTCGGCGTCGGGCGCTTCGAAATTCCCAACCTGAGAGCGCGTCTCGAAACCGTCGCAGCGGCCGATCGCCCGGACCTCATGCCCGCGGTCGCGCAGATTCGCGAGCGGCTCGCGTTTTACGAAGCGCGCCGCGATACCTCGCTCGAGCAGGGGATCTGCCACGGCGATCTGTTTCGCGACAACGTGCTCTGGCAAAATGGCGAGATCCTCGCGCTGCTCGACTTCGAGTCGGCCTGCTCACAGAACTTCGCGTACGACCTGATGGTGACGGCGCTTGCCTGGTGTTACGGCGCACAATTCGAACTCGGCTTGCTGCGAGCGCTGTTCGGTGGCTATTGCGCGTTTCGTCCGCTGAGCGCCGCCGAGGTCAGCGCGTTGCCGGTAGAAGGAGCGATCGCCTGCCTGCGTTTTGCCACCACGCGGCTCACGGATTTTTCGCTGCGCAGCGCGCCCGGCGCCGAACCCGGCCGGGACTATCGGCGTTTTCTCGAGCGATTGTCGGCGATCGAGAGCGGCGTACTCAACTCCTGCTTTGCGGAGCTGGCTTAATTATCGAAGATGGAGAAACGGAGTAGACGATGAGCGTAGCGCGAGGCGGCAGACTTCCGGCGGCGGTGGACGCGGCCATGGAGCGCCTGAACACCAGCGTCGACGTCGATTGCGAGCTGTGGCGCGAGGACATCGCGGGCTCGATCGCCCACGCCGAAGGGCTCGCGCGTGCGGGCGTGCTGACGAACGACGAGGCGCGCGCGATCGTGGTGGGACTCCAGCAGGTGGCCGCCGAGATCCAAAGCGGCACGCTCGTCTGGGATCGCGCCAAAGAAGACGTGCACATGAACATCGAGGCGCGCTTGCGCGAGATCGCCGGACCGGTCGGCGGCAAGCTGCACACCGGGCGCTCGCGCAACGATCAGATCGCGACGGATCTCCGGCTCTGGTCGCGTCGGCGCGGCCTCGAGTTGATTGCGGCGCTCGACGAGCTGGCGAGCGTCGTGCTCGATCGCGCGACGAGCGAGCTCGAGCTCGTGATGCCGGCCTACACCCACCTGCAGCGCGCGCAACCGAGCCGACTCTCGCATCACCTGCTCGCGTGGCAAGAGCTGCTTTGGCGGGACCGCGGGCGCCTGACCGACGCGGTCGCGCGCTTGAACGAGTCGCCGCTCGGAGCCGGCGCAGTGGCAGGTTCGGGCTTTCCGTTGGATCGCGAGGGCGTGGCGCATGCGCTCGGTTTCGACGCGCCCATGCGCAACTCGATCGACGCCACGGGCAGCCGTGATTTCTTGATGGAGCTCGCATCCGCGCTCGCGATCCTGGGTGTGCACTTGTCGCGCATCGGCGAGGAAATAGTGCTCTGGTCGTCCTCGGAATTCGGGTTCATGACGCTGAGCGACGGCTTTTCGACCAGCTCGTCGATGATGCCGCAAAAGAAGAATCCCGACGTGGCGGAGCTGGTGCGTGGCAAATGCGCGCGTTTGATTGGCTGCGCGACCACGCTGCTCGTGCTCGAAAAAAGCTTGGCCTTCGGCTACGGCCGCGACTTGCAGGAGGACAAGCGCCCGATCTTCGACGCGTTCGAGTGCGCCGAGCTCAGCGTGCGCGCGCTCTCGGGCGCGCTCGGGTCTGCGACGTTCCATGCCGCCCGCATGAAGCAGGCGCTCGATTCCGGTCACTTGTGCGCGACGGATCTGGCAGACTTCTTGGTGCAGCGTGGCCTGCCGTTCCGCGACGCGCATCACGTCGTCGGCGGGCTCGTGCGTGAAGCGGAGTCGCGCGGCGTCGAGCTCGGGAAATTGCCGCCCGCGCTGCTCGCGGCAGCTCACGCTTCGCTGCAGGGTCCGGAGCTCGCTTCTGCGCTCGATCCCGTGGCCGCCATCGAGCGGCGTTCACTCCTCGGCGGGCCGGCAAAAGCGACGGTCTCGGCGGCGATCGCGGATGCGCGCGGACGCTGGCGCGTGGGCGGCTAGCCGCGCGGCCGGAAAATATAGCGGACAGCGCTTTTTCGATCGGCGCGCGCGGGAACCCAACGGCTGCACGGGGTGTCGGTTTGAATAGCCGAGGTAATATCGATGACGATTCGTGCGCGGATGCGACTCGTGTGCACAAGCTTGCTGGTTCTGCTGGGGACGGCGCAGCGTGCGCAAGCCGCCGACACGCAGAAGCTACTGCCTATTAAACGGATTCGCTTGTATGAGGTGGGCGTCGGCTATTTCGAGCGCTCGGGGCTCTTGCGGGACGGAAGCGACCTGTCGCTCAGCGTGCCGGCGGGGCACCTGGACGACACGTTGAAGAGCTTGGTCGTGCTGGGCGGTGACGCGAAAACACGCATTTCTGCGGTGGAATTTCGCTCGCGGGAGAGCCAAAGTCTCGCGCAGGCGGACGCCGGGCTCGAGGACGCGGACACGACCTCGATCGATTTCGCGACGGCGCTGGCCGGTTTCAAGGGCGCGCAGGTGGAGGTCAAAGCCGGGCCGCGCATGCTGCGCGGGCGGCTCACCGACGTGATCACGCTCGATCGACAAAACGCCGAGCGCTGCGTGTTGCCGACCGGCAGCCAAGCTGCGCCGGAAAGCTGCGTCGAAGAGAAAGAGGCGAGCATCGTCGTGCTGAGCGACAGCGGCGAACTCGCGCGCGCCGCGCTGGCGAGCGTCTCCAGCGTTCGGGCGCTGGAACCGGCCGTGGCGGCGCGCATGACGCGCGCGCTGGCCGGCGTCACCCAGCGAGCGAGCAGTGAGCGACCCACGTTGCGATTGCACGGCACGGGCTCTGCTCCGATCACGCTCGGTTACATCGCAGAAGCACCGATCTGGCGGGTCAGCTATCGCGTGGTGCTCGGAGAAGGCGGCGAAGCTGCGCGGATTCAGGGCTGGGCGCTCGTGCACAACGACAGCGACGAAGCCTGGCGACAGGTCAAGCTCGAGCTGGTCAACGGCAAACCCACCTCATTTTTGTACCCGCTCGCGGCGCCACGCTACGCGGAGCGCGAGCTCGTGACTCCAGACGAACCACTCTCTACGGTGCCGCAGCTGCTCGCCCAAAATCCGGACGATATGTGGAAGGGCAGTAGCGGCGCCTCGTCGCACGTGACTCGAGCGCCCTCGGTCGGCATGGGCTACTCGTCGGTTTCAGGGTACGGGGAAGGTGGCGGTGGTCGCGGCGAGGTCGGTAGCGTGTCGAGCGATCTGGTCAGCGTCGGCAATCTAGCGGAGCTGTCGGGGGCGGCCGGTGTCGAGGGCGCAACGCAATTCCGCTACACGCCCACCGCGGCGATCGACGTCGCGGCGCACAGTTCGGCGCTGGTACCGATCCTCAACGAGCCGCTCGAGCTCGAGCCGATCACCTGGTTTGGCGGGCCCGAGCAAGCGGCCGAAACCGCGGTGCGCCTGCACAACACCTCCAGCCAGACGCTGCCGGCGGGCGTCGCATCGATCTTCGCAGAGGCCGGTTTTTCCGGGGAGACGATGCTTCCGCGCGCGAAGCCGGGCGAGCTGCACGTGCTGCGCTTTGGGATCGATCTCGACGTGGAGCTCAGCGAGACGCATCGCGACGACAAATCGTTGCCGCAAGCCTACGCCTACTCTGAGGACGTGCTGCGCGAGCATTTGCTGAAGAGTTCGCACGTCAGCTACGAAATTCACAACAAGAGCTCGCGTCCGCGCACCGTGTGTCTCGCGCTCGACATCGTCGAGAACGCGCGCGTCACGGGCGCCGACGCGGTGGGCTACGACAGCGCGCTCGGACGCGCCGTGCTCACGTTTCGAGTACCGGCCAAGACCGAGCTCAAGCGTGACGTGGACATCTCGCAGGGCGTCATGCGCAATCTGAACGTCAAAGACCTGTCTTGGTGGTACTTGCGTGATGTTGCGCGTGAGCCGAACATTCCCGCCGCCCAGCGTACGATTTTGGCGCGCGCGGCGGACGCGGCTTACGCGCTCGCGATTCGCAAGGGCGCGCTACCCAAGCGCGAAGCGGACGTGGCGCAGCTGCTGAAGGACATCGATCGACTGCAAGACCATTTGCGGGCAACGCTCGGCAACTCAGATGACGCTCACCTGGCTGCCGTCGAGCTGCGCGCCGGCGAGCTGCGCCTCTCCGCTCTGCGCGCGCGCATCGACACGCTCAAGAGCGAAATAGACATCTTCGCGAATCGCCAAAAGTCTGCCCTGAACGCGCTCGGAACGCCGCGCTGAGCTCCACCTAGAAACGCGCCAGCGGCTGAGTGCCGGTGTACACCCAATGAGTGTCGGTGCGCGGCTCTGGCTTGTCGAATACGCCTGAGCGCCAGATCAAGAGTACGGTGCCGACCGCCATGGCGGAGGCGGTCGCGTAGGTGGCCCACCGCGGCCAGCGCGAACCGACCTCGACGGTTGCGGCCGCGGGCAACGCCTTCCAGACGCTCGTTTCGCTGCATTGGTCGCGCTGGCACAGCGCCACGTCGATGCCGCCGCCCTCATGTGGTCGCGCGAGCACGTAACTCAAGCAACGCGCGCGCGGCGCCGCGACCGCGCGATTCTGATCGAAGTGAGCGAGCGCGATGTCGTCCGCGCTGCAGGCGGTGATCGTCGGCACGGGCAAATGGATGGTGACGTCGCTCGGCGCCACGCGCACCCAGCCGGCCCACATCAAGCGGCCGCCGCGCAGCACGCGCACTTGATGCTCGCCCTCCGCGCTCGACAGCGAGCTGCCGCCTTGGCGCAGACCGTCCCACTCGACGACATCGTCCGGCGCGGGCCCTTCGACGCGGAGAGTGTGCACTGCGGGCGGCTCGATGCTCGCGACCGCGTCGCGATCGGAAAACGGTTCGGCGCGCTTGCCCTCCAGAGCCGCGGCGCGCTCACGCAGCGCGCGCGCCGCGTTGGCGCCTTCGGGAGTGCGCGCCTCGAGTTCGGCGGCGAGTTCGAGACGCTCGGCCATCAGCCATCCGGCCTGCGGTAGCTCGGCGTGGGCGTGCAGTAGACCGTCGACCCGCTCGAGCGCCGTAAAGGCCGTGCCGGGGTCGAGCGCGGCCGTCGCGCTGCGCGCCTCTTCCAGCGCTTGCTCGACTTGCGCGACCACGTCGGCGGCATAGCCGCTCGTGGCGAGCGCCGGCGTGTTTTCCCTCGGCGCCTCCAGGCGGAGCAGCCGGCTTTGCGAAAATTGCTCGAGATCCGCGCGAAACGCTGGCTGAAGCTCGGCGACTGAAAGCCAGAGCAAGACGGCCGTTTGGCTCATGGATGGCCCATGTTATGGTGAAGGTCTGCGCCGTGCCCAGGTTCTCGATCTTCGAAGTCCCCCAACATGACTATGCAATGAATTACGGGGGTCAGCGTGCAGCTTGATTTCGTGAATCGCGAGCTGACGATAAAGCTCGTTTACTACGGTCCTGCCCTCAGTGGAAAGACCACGAATCTTCAGGCCTTGCACGACGCGGCCGAGCCGGGGGCCAGCGGGCGCTTGATGACGCTCGAAACGAAGGACGATCGCACGCTGTTCTTCGACCTCCTGCCGCTGACCTTCCGCAACCAAGGGAGCCTCGCGGTGCGGCTCAAAGTGTTTACCGTGCCGGGGCAGGTGATCCACTCGTCCACGCGGCGCCTGGTGGTGCAGGGCGCGGACGGCATCGCGTTCATCGCGGACTCGCGCGCCAGTGAAACTCAGCACAACGCCGAATCGTTCATGGATCTGCGCGAGAACCTGAAGCAGCACGGTCTCACGCTCAAACAGATGCCGCTGATCATTCAGTTCAACAAGCGGGATCTGCCGGAGGTGAGGAGCGAGGCCGAGATCGCAGCCGACGCGGCCAAGGGGCGCGAGCCGGTCTACCTCGCGGTCGCGATGCGCGGGATCGGCGTGGTAGAGAGCTTCGTCGGTCTCTTGCACTTGACGTGGAGCGCGCTCGACGCTGAACACGATTTGAATCGCAAGTTCGGCTTCAATGCGCCGGCGTTCCTGGAGCAGGTGGCACAAAAGCTGGGTAGCAAGAAGCCGGTCTCGGAGATCCTCGGGGCGTGCGTGGGGGGCGCGCTGGATGTGCTGCGTCCGGAGGCCGAATGATGGCCGTCACGACGCCGGAGCATTCGCTCGACGATCTCACGCTTGGCCACGCGGTAGCGCTCGAGGACCTGGTTTCGCGGGCAGCGCTGGAGGAAATGGCGAAGAGCTTTTCCGCGTTGTTCCATGTCCCGCTGCGGATTTTTGCCGAAGACGGCAAACTGTTGGCTGACGCCGCCGACCAGATCGCGCTCTACACCTATCTGAACGCCTCGAAGTCGGGCCGCGCGGCGCTGCAAGACGTCGTCAGCGCGGTCAAGAGCATCGATCCAGGTGGCGAGGAAGCCGTCTATCAGTCGTGTGTCACCGGCGGTGGCTATCGGATCGCGGCCATTCAATACGACGGCCGCCGCATTGGCCGCATGGTGCTCGGTCCGTTCATCGAGCCCACGGTGACGGAGCCGGCGGCCTCGCTCTTGAACATCGATCCCGAGCTGTCCAAAGTCGAGCTTTACACGTTGTTTCAGAGCATGCCGCGAGTGCTCGACAGCGAGGTCGTCGGCCTCGCGCGGCATCTAGCGCGCACATTGGACCTGATCCTGTTCAGCGGTCACCGCGCGCTACTCACCAGCAACATGCACCTGGCCTCGGTGCGCGAGAGCTTTCGCGAGCTCGAAGACAAAAACGACAAGCTTCAAGCGGCCTACGATCGCTTGAAGGAGCTCGATCGGCTGAAGAGCAATTTCTTGGCGACCGTATCGCACGAGCTCAGAACGCCGCTCACGTCCATCATCGGTTACAGCGAGATGCTGGCGGAGGGCCTGGCCGGAGAGCTCACCGGTGAGCAGCGCGAGTTCGTGCAGACGATTCGCGACAAGGGCGAGCAGCTCTTGCAGCTGATCAAGGGCTTGCTCGATCTATCCAAGCTCGAGAGCGGCACGATGAGCCTGAAAAAGGCGCAAACGGACGTGCGCGCGATGTTGCGCGACGTCTCGCAGACTCTCACGCCGAGCGCGCGCAAAAAGGGCGTGGAGCTCGTGGTCGATCTTGAAAATGGCTTGCCGATGCTGTGGGCGGACAGCGAGCGTTTGCGGCAAGTCTTCCTCAACCTGACCGAAAACGCGATCAAGTTCACGCCGAACGGCGGTTCGATCACGCTCTCCGCCAAACTCACCTCCATGGATGCCGCCCATCAAGACGACAGCGACGGCATGGTCTTGCTCGGCGCACGCCGCACCGCGGTCGAGTTCCGCGTCGCCGACACTGGCATCGGCATCCCGGCAAACGAACGTGAGCGCGTGTTCGACGCGTTCTACCAGGTCGATTCGAGCTCGACGCGCGAAGCGGGTGGCACCGGCCTCGGGCTTTCGATCGTGCGACGGTTGATCGACGGGCACGACGGAACGATTCGCATCGAAGACAACGTGCCCAAGGGCAGCGTGTTCGTGGTCACGGTGCCGGTGAAGAGGGCTACGATCAGTTGACTGGTTGGATTTGGTTCTAAAGACTTGGAGGGACATTTCAGTAGAAAGGTCCCGCGCTGGCGCGGTCCCCTGAGGCTTGGCGATCCATCCGGCTGTTGAAAAGCCGGCGGCCGGTTTCGCCGGTTCTTGTAGAGGGTTTGGCCGCGCCGCTCGATCGTGATCTGATCGTGCCAAGACTTTTGGGGCGTTCTGGCTCGGCTTTGCCTCGCGGTCCGTACCCGGGCGTTTCTTGAGAGGGAGGCGAGAGGAGAGAGGTGGGAACCAGAAGTCTGGGTCATCCGCTAGACTCGTGGGCGTATGGCTCGGGTCAAGGTCTCCAGGAAGCGCGGTTCGGAGTTTGCGGCGATCGCGGAGCTTGCTCGGATTTTTGGAGGGAAGCGGAGGATTGCGAATTTGGAGGTGGGGATTGGGGACGACGCGGCGGTGATCGCAGCGCGGGGACGGCTGGCTTGGACGATTGATACATGTGTGGAGGGGGTGCACTTCGAGCGAGCGTGGCTCACGCTGGAGCAGGTTGGGTTTCGCAGCTTGCAGGCGGCGGCGAGCGATGTTTGCGCGATGGGTGGGCGGCCGCTGTTTGCGCTGTCGAGCTTGATCGTGCCGCCCGCGGCGACAGCGCGCGAGCTCGCGCAGATCGCGAAGGGTCAACGCCGCGCCGCCGACGCGCTCGGTTGCGCGGTGATCGGCGGGAATCTTGCGTGCGGCGACGCGCTGTCCGTGACGACGACGGTACTCGGCGAGGCGGGAACGCTCATGCGTTCGGGCGCCCGCGTCGGCGATGAGCTTTGGCTGCTCGGTGACGTCGGACTTTCGGCGCTAGGCCTCCGGCTACTCCGCCGCGGTAAGCGACGCGGCACGACTGAGCTCGAGCGCGTCGCTCTCGCTGCCTTCAGAGAGCCGCGCGCGCGCGTGGCGGACGGGCTAGCGCTGGCGCGCGTTGCGCGAGCCGCCATCGACGTATCGGACGGGCTCGCGGGCGACGCGGCACATATCGCCGAAGCAAGCGGCGTCCGCTGTGTACTCGAACTCGCCGCGCTGCGCCGGTCGCTTCATCCGACGTGGCGCGGGCCGCCGCAAGGTCTCGCTTTCGACCCGGTCGAACTCGCCCTCTATGGCGGAGAGGACTACGCGTTGCTCGCGACCGGCACAGCCAGAAATCGTCCGCGCAGGGCGCAGCGCATCGGTCGCGTCCTTGCTGGACGCGGCGTGTGGCTGGACGACGGCGAAAAGCTGTCAGCCGCGCGTGGCGGCTTCGAGCATTTCTAGCCGCGTCTCGCCGGCTGAGTTCAGCGACAAGCGGACGGCATGCCAACGCCGCGCAGCACGCCTTGCAGCGCAGTGGCGATGCTTGGGCCGCCCTGACCGGCGGCGACCATGCTGGTGCACATGTTGCCGGCCGTCACCATGTACGTCTTGTTCGGTTCCGGCGCGCTCTGCGCGTTCTGCAGCAGAGCCTTGCAGCAGTTGGAGAAGCTCTGCGCCGGAGCGCCGCCGGTCGGCTTCTTTACGGACTCAGTGGGAGCAGCGGAGGCGACCGGCTCTTCAGGGGCCAATTCGAGCGGGGCGCTGGGCGTGGGAGCTGCGGTGACGGCTGCGGTGGGCAAGGGGGGCGGCGGCTCATCCTTCTTGCAGCCGCTGAACCCGGAGACAGCGACGCCAAACAACATGGCCCCGAAAACCGACGCACTCACCTTGGACGCTTGCTTCATTGAAGTCCTCCGCTGCTTTCTCTTCCGTCTTCTAGTCGAAGAACGCCGTCCGTTGCCGAATTCTTACATTTCAGACGACGCGAAATAGGCCGTCCGTTTCTACTAGAAGTAGATATTTCATGCAAATCGCGGGGTTTTATTTGTATTTCCAGCTCAGCGCGCCGTGCCATCGTGGCGACCCGTGGGAAAGCAAGCGCCGGTCGCGCCGGCTTTTGTGCTTGGCCTCGCCTGCGCTTCCATATCCGTGATCCGCCGTTCCTAGCTGGACGCGTCGCTTTGCGGGGCGACTGCCCCTGCGCCCCGGGAATGCGCTCACATCGATCGCCTTGGCGTTCGCGGACTACGAGCAGCCCATCGAGTTGCCGCAATTGAGGCACTTGTAACAGGCGCCGTTGCGGACGGTGATGTGGCCGCAGCCGTCGCAGACCGGCGCGTCGCCCATCATTTCCTCGAGCTGGGCATTGAGAGCACCGTGCGGGTCCGCGCTACCGGTCGAGGCCTCGCTGGTTGGTGGCGGCAAGAGGCTGGCGGACGGGGGTTCGAGTGGCACGAGCTTGGATTGCGTCGGGTCCTCGATGGCGGCCGGATCGTCGGACGGCTTCACCTGCGCGAAGTCGTAGCGACGCAGATACTCCACGCCGAGCACGCGGAAGATGTAGTCGACGATCGAGGTCGAGAATTTGATGTTGGCATGTCCGCTGACCACGCCGTGCGGCTCGAAGCGCGTGAACGTGAACTGCTCGACGTAGGTGGATAGCGGGACGCCGTATTGCAAGCCGACCGAGACGGCCATCGCAAAACAGTTCATCAGTGAGCGGAAGGCCGCGCCTTCCTTGTGCATGTCGATGAAAATCTCGCCGAGTGAGCCGTCTTCGTACTCGCCGGTACGGAGGAAGACCTTGTGGCCGCCGACGGCGGCTTCTTGCGTGAAGCCGCGCCGCTTCTTGGGTAGCCGTACGCGCGTGCCCTCGGGGCGCACGCTGGTGAGAGCCTGCACGTGCGGTACCGGCGGCGCGAGGCTGTCGTCCGCGCTCGACTCCGTGCTCTTCTCTTTGCTCGAGGTGAGTGGCTGACTCGCTTTGCAACCGTCGCGGTAAAGCGCGACCGCCTTGAGCCCGAGCTTCCAGCCTTCTTCGTAGATCTCGCGCACGTCGTCGATCGTGGCGTCGTTCGGCAAATTGACGGTCTTACTGATCGCGCCCGACAAGAACGGCTGAGCTGCCGCCATCATCTTCACGTGCGCCATGGGTGCCAGGTAGCGCTGGCCGGTGCGCCAGCAGCGGTTGGCGCAATCGAACACGGCGTAATGTTCGTCACGCAGGTGCGGCGCGCCCTCGATCGTCATGCGACCGATGATCGTGTCGTTGGCTTCTTCGATGTCTTTTTCGGCGAAGCCCAGGTACTTGAGCAGGTTGAAGCCTGGCTGGCTCATCTTCTCCGCGGTGACGCCCAGGCGCTCGTAGGTTTCGCGCCCGACCACCCAGGGCGCGAACGCCAGGCTGAGGTCGAACACGCCCGCGAGAGCGCCTTCGATCTTGGTCAGCTCTTCGTCCAACAAACCGCGCGCCTTGAGCGAGGCGCGGTTGACGTGCGGCGAGCCGAGCAGGGTGTTCGTACCCGAGATGAAGGCGACGATCTCGCTGATCTGCGCTTCCGAGTAACGCAGACGCCTGAGCGCCTCCGGTACGGACTGATTGACGATCTTGAAATAGCCGCCGCCGGCGAGCTTCTTGAATTTGACGAGCGCGAAATCCGGCTCGATGCCGGTGGTGTCGCAGTCCATGAGCAGACCTATCGTGCCCGTAGGAGCGAGCACCGTCGCTTGCGCGTTGCGGTAGCCGTGCTGCTCGCCGAGGCGAACCACGCGATCCCAGTCCTCGCACGCGGCGCGCCACAGCGTTTCGGGGCACTGGTCGCGATTGATGGCGTAGGCGGCGTCTTGATGCAGCCGCATCACGCGCATCATCGGTTCGCGGTTTTTGGTAAAGCCGGCGAAAGCGCCCTTGGCGGCCGCCATTTCGGCGCTCGCGACGTAGGCGTGCCCGCACAGGATCGCGGTGAGCGCGCCGGCGATCGAGCGACCTTTGTCGGAATCGTACGGAATGCCGAGCAGCATCAAGAGCGTGCCGAGGTTCGCGTAGCCCAGCCCGAGCGGCCGGAAATCGTGCGAGTTCTTGGCGATCCCCCCGGTGGGGTAACTCGAGAGATCCACCAAGATCTCCTGCGCCATGAAAAAGATCTTGATCGCGTGGCGATAGCCCTCGACGTCGAAGGTGCCGTTCTGATCGAGGAACTTGGTCAGGTTGAGCGACGACAGATTGCAGGCCGTGTCGTCCAAGAACATGTACTCGGAACACGGATTCGAGGCGTTGATCTTGCCGGTGTTCGAGCACGTGTGCCAGCGGTTGATCGTGCTGTCGTACTGCACGCCCGGATCCGCGCAGGCCCAAGCAGCCTCCGCCACCGTTTGCCAGAGGCTCGCGGCGTCCAGCGTATCGATCACTTCGTGCGTGGTGCGCGCGCGCGTCTGCCATTTACCGCCCGACAACGCGGCGCGCATGAAGTCGTCGGTGACGCGGATCGAGTTGTTGGAGTTTTGGCCGCTGACCGTGTGATAGGCCTCGCCGTTGAAGTCACTCTCGTAGCCGGCGGCGATCAGCGCCTTCGCCTTCTTTTCTTCGCGCACCTTCCAGCTCACGAAATCCACGATTTCCGGGTGGTCCATGTCGAGGCAGACCATCTTGGCCGCGCGGCGCGTGGTGCCGCCGCTCTTGGTGGCGCCAGCGGCGCGATCGAGAACCTCCAAAAAGCTCATCAGGCCGCTCGAGGTGCCGCCGCCCGAGAGCTTCTCTTGCTTGCCGCGGATCCGGCTGAAGTTCGAGCCGGTACCCGAGCCGTACTTGAACAGGCGCGCTTCGCTCTTTACGAGGTCGTAAATCGACATCAGGTCGTCGTCCACGGCCTGGATGAAGCAAGCGGAGCATTGCGGCCGCTCGTAAGCGTTGGCCGTTTCACCGACGGCCTCGGCTTGTTCCGACCAAGCCCAATTGCCGCCGGAGCCCTCGATGCCGTATTCGTGGAAGAGACCGCAGTTGAACCAAACCGGAGAGTTGAACGCGCCGTACTGGTTGGCGAGCATCCACACCAGCTCCGACTCGAAGGTGTCCGCGTCTTTCCTGGTTGCGAAATAGCCGCCCATTTTCTCGCCGGCGGTGCGAATCGTGTGCGCGACACGATGCACGACCTGACGCACACTGGTTTCGCCCTTGGCCTTGTCGCCGTGCAGGCCGGCCTTGCGGAAGTACTTGGAAACGACGATGTCGGTCGCGAGCTGGGACCACGCCTGGGGGATTTCGGCGCCCTCCATTTTGAACACGACCGAGCCGTCCGGGTTCGTGATCACGCTCGTCCGGCCCTCCCAGGTCAGCTCGGCGAGCGGGTCGGTACCTGCGATCGTATAGCGACGCTCGAGGCTCATCCCCTTTTTGCGCTTCGCGTTCTCGCGCCGCGACGAGGTCGGCGGTCGTGTTTCGTCCTCCAAGGGCGCCTGGCTCTCGCTCACGCTGCTGGTCGTACCCGTGCTCTTCACCCGCGTATTTTCCTGACCCACGATCGTCGACTGCGCCATGCTCTCGTACCTCCTACATGCGGCGTGGAGGACACACCGCAACCTGTGCGGGCCGATGCTGACCTCAAAGGGACGCTGCCGGACCGCTGACCCCTCGGTGAGTTGCATTGTGCAACTCACCGGGCGTGTATCTGATTAGGCTAGAAGTTTGTTCAGGGACTGTTCATCTGTTGCTTGCACGGCGGTGAGGCACTGATGAAGCGAGCAGAGGAACGCCCGTAAAGGGAAGAACAGACCTTTTACCCCAAGCATTTGTGGTTTGCCAAGTAAAAACCACAATAGGTTGGTGGGAGTCCATCCTACACGGCTCTAAGTCCATGACGTGACATGGACTTTCTACTGAACGAGCGCCACCTGAACACAAGATCGGAACAGGGGCTCAACGGCTTCTCAAGAACTCGAGCACAGGTTGCCCAGAGCGGGCGCCGAGAGACCCCGCGGCGATAGGCTATTTCACGGTCTCGAAGCCTTGCGACTCGTCCTTGGGCAGCTGCTTCCCGGGCGCAAAGTCCTTCTGCGGATCCACGACCGTGACCTTCGCGAAATGAGAAAGCGGCTTGGCGAGGCGCGCGGCGTCACCGGCGACCACGATCAGCGGGTGCTTGAACGCGTAGAAGCGTTGCGCGGCGGCGGTGACGGTCGGGACGTCGAGCTTGCGCAGCGAATGGCGGTAGTCGTCGTAGTAGTCGTCGGGCAAGCCGAGCACGGCGAGCTTCGCCGTGAGATCCGCCACTGCGCCGACGGTCTCGGTGCGGAATAGGAAGCTATCCGAGAGATAGCGCGAAGCCATGCCGACCTCGGCGTCGGTCGGCGG
>DASXKQ010000343.1:0-99688 GCA_036496745.1 Polyangiaceae bacterium | reverse complement strand
AGGTTCATGACGATCTGCTCGATTTGTCCGGCGTCCACGCGCGAGTTACCGAGCTCTGCTGATGGCAGTACGGAGAGCTCGACGTCTTCGCCGATCAGCCGCTTTAGCATGGGTTCCATCCCGGCGATCACGTCATTGAGGCTCAGGATTCTGGGTTGAAGGATCTGCTTTCGACCGAACGCCAGCAATTGACCCGTGAGCCCGACCGCGCGCTGACCGGCCTTTTCGATCTCTTCCAGGTCCGCGCGGCGCGGATCGCTCGCGGTCATGTCCTCAGCGAGCAGTCGGCTGTAGCTCAAGATCACTGAAAGCAGGTTGTTGAAGTCGTGCGCGACGCCCCCGGCGAGATTGCCGATTGCTTCCATCTTCTGAGCCTGACAGAGCTGCTCTTCCGTCTTGCGAAGGGTAGCCTCGGCTTGCTTGCGATCCGTGATGTCGCGGAAGTTGCCGACGATTGCGGCCACCTCTGGATCGCCGAGTAGGTTTCGCGCCGTGGCCTCGAGCCAGCGGTAGCTGCCATCCGTGTGACACGCGCGAAATTCCGTAGTCACGGGCCGGCCTGGGTCGGCGATCATTTCGGCCATGACCTGCGCCATGCGCTCGCGGTCTTCGCGGTGTACAACGTCGAAGCCGTTCGTGCCGAGATGCGCGTCGCACTTTCGACCCAATACCCGCTCGATCGCGGGGCTCACGTACACGCAAGTGCCATCCGCCGCCATGAGCGAGATCAGATCCGCGTTCTTCTCGATCATCGCACGGAAGCGTGCTTCCGCGCGCCGAAGCCTCCGCTCGCTCCCGCGTACGGCCGCCTCGGCTGCCTCGTGCTCGCGCTGCTCGGTCAGCTCTCGTTCGACCGCTGCCCGCAGGCGACCGAGCGCGTCTTTGCGGAAGAAGTCGCGGGCGCCAGCGCGCATCGCCTCGACTGCGAGGTCCTCGCCGACCGAGCCGGATACGATGAAAAATGGCGTGTGCAGACCGAGCTGCTGCAGCATGTGGAGCGCTGCGAGTCCGTTGAGCTCCGCCGTGGTCCAATCCGAGATCACGATGTCCCAATGCGACCGAGCGAGTGCAGCGCGGAACTCGGCTTCGCTTGCGACGCGTTCGTGTTCGATACGCGCACGGTCTCGACCTAGCTCCTCCACTACGGCTTCGGCGTCGTGCACAGAATCGTCCACGACAAGCACGTGCAAGGGAGGGCGCGTCACGCTGCGTCTCGACCAGCGCGCGGTGGTGGCTCGGAAGGTCGCGAGACCGGGTATACCCCGGAGCCGAATAGCAATCGGACAATCAGCGCATTCTTCCCCAGCTCGGCGACCAAGCTCCCCGCGAAGCTTAAGAGTTCCTCACGAACGGTCGGCGTGGCGAAAGGAAGCGCCAGAGCGAACTCGCACGAGCCGGCGTGTTCGTACATGGCCAGCGCGTGCGCGACCAACCGACGCGCGCTTACCGTTTGCGTGTCGTGCCTGGATCCTATGACGAGCGTGAGAGAGCCGATCGCACGCCCCGACCGCGTCACATCCGCCATGCGCTGCATAACTCTCCGAGCGAAGACGCTCGAGGGCTCGGATGCGCACTGAACGACAACGATCGTCTCGTCCCATTCCTCGGCTCCCGCCGGGGAGGCAAAGGTTCGCGCGCCTTCCTCGACCACTACCACGCGCACGCGTGGCGCGTCGGGTCGGAAGGTCGCTAGCGTGGGAAATTCAGTCCAGCTGATCGTATGCTCGCTCGTCATGGCGTGTTCCCCAAGGTTATTGCGGCTCAGGCCGCTCGATCTCGCAACGCGAGCTTGACGAAATCGCTTTCCGTCAGAATGCCCGCGATGGCTCCGTTGTCGATCACGACCAGGCAGCCGATCTTTCGATCGAGCATGGTCCGCGCTGCATCAACGAGCAGCGCGTCGGGGGTCGTCGTGACGACCTCCGTCTTCATCGCTTCCTTGATGGCGACTGAATCGAGCGCTTGCTGCCTGGCGTGGGAGCCGTAGCCGAGCGCGCGCAAGAGCCCGCTCTGGAACAGATCACGCTGCGTGACGATCCCGGCTAGCGAGCCATCGCTGTCCACGACGGGCAAGTGCCGAATCCGACCGAGCCGCATCACGTCGTCCGCGATCTGGAGCTTCTCGTTGCGTTCCACGGTCGCGACGTCAGTTGTCATTACCTCTCGGACGAAGCGGGCTAGATTGGTCATGCCCCTGCCCTAAAGCACGGGCCGTGCCGGCGCATCAGCGGGCCCGTGAACGGCGATTGAGCACGAATTCAAGAGGTTTCTCTGCTGTCTCAGTCCGGCACAGCCAGTCAGGCGCAGCCCTTGCTGGACATGCGCAAGTCTTGCGCTCGACATGCGCCTCGGCGGCGGCGCAGTTGCGACGGGTACCCTTCATCGTCTCGCCGTTGGGCGGAATGAAGGGGCGCTGAGCCGACCGCGCGCTTTAGCAGTGCACGCGCGAGCAAGCGTTCAGCACGTGCAAATATCTCGCCCGCTCGTGCGCGCGCGGTTCAGGGCAGAACTCGAGGTTCAGCCCGCCACGCAGCTGATCGATCGAATGATAGTCGTGAGCTTGGAGCCAGCTTTCCATCAGCCGTCGAATCTCTCCGAAGCGGTGAGGGCCGCGCTTCAGAATCTCTGAGACCAGCTGGACGCCACTGGCACCGGCGATCAGCGCTTTCAGGGCATCAGACGCGGAGTGGACGCCGCCGCTCGCGGCGAGCGAGCGCTCCGTCTGGGCAGAGAGGATCGCGAGCCAGCGCAGACGCAAGAGGAGCTCCGATGAGCTGGATAGCTCGAGCTGATGTACGAGCTCTTGCTTTTCGAGGTGGAAATCAGGTTGATAGAAGCGATTGAACAGGACGAGGCCATCGGCTCCTGCCCGCGAAAGCCTCGCGGCGAAGTTGGCTAGTGCGCTGTAGAACGGCGAGAGCTTCACGGCCAACGGAATGGCGGAGACGCTCTTCACGTGCCGTACCATGTCCGCGGTTTCTTGCTCGATCTGTGCGGCATCGCAGTCCGCGTCCGCCTCGACTTGATAGACGTTGAGCTCGAGGGCATCGGCTCCCGCCTGGTCGATGAGCTTGGCGTAGTCGAGCCAGGCTCCGTCCGTCACGCCATTCAACGAGCCAATCAGAGGGATTTTCACGGCCGCCTTGATGCGTCGAATTTGCTCGAGATATTCGTCGGGGCTGAGCGCGAACTCGGCCGCGCTCGTCCGGAAGAAGTGCGCGCCGTTCGTCGGCGCGATCTGTTCCTCGAACAGGGAGTGCATGACAATGGCGGACGCTCCTGCGTCTTCGATGCGGCGAACCGTATCCAAGCTGTCGACGAGCGGCGACGCGCCGAGCATCAGTGGGTGTTCTAGAGTGAGGCCCAGGTAGCGAGTCGAGAGGTCCATCAATGCTCCTTGCTTGCCAGTGCACCGTTCGTGCCACGAAGATTCAGCTCTCGAGCCAGCTCGATGATCTGCTCGACCGCAGGCGAGTCACTGCTGGTGACCGTAAGGTCCGGTGTTTCGGGTGGTTGATATTCGCTGGTCACGCCCGGAAAATCGCGCAGCTCACCCCGCTCGGCTCGTCGATACAGGCCTTTCGCATCGCGTTTGCGGCATTCATCGAGCGACGTCGCAACCCAAACCTCCAGGAAGGCGGGTGCTGCCCTGCGTGCTTTCTCGCGGTAGTGGCGACGATTGGCTGTTGCAGGCACGAGCACGAGCAGGCCCTGCGCCGCGAGCTCAGCTGCTAGTCGCCCGAGCGTTTCGTAGAACGCGGCGCGTTCGAGCTGTCCGTAGCCGGCCTGCGGCGCAAGGATGGCCCGAAGGATGTCGCTGTCGAGAATGCACGACGCGACGCCGCATTCAATGAGACGTGCATGCGCAGCCGCCGCCAAAGTCGACTTGCCGGACGACGGCAGCCCGGTCAACCAGATCACCGCGCCACGAGTCATCGAAACACCGATTCGGCGAGCTCGGGCGTGAAGCGGGAGGCGTCGAGAGCAGCTTCGGCGAACGTCAGCAGCCGACTTCGCGCGTCCGCCGAGAGACCCGGATACCAGAGCGGGCAGGCGAGCACGAGCGCGCGCCACGTCAGGAAGGGTGCAACTAGCTCGTACAGCTCGTCGTCCTGAGCCCCGTCCGCGTATTCGCGCCAGAAGCGTCGCCACAGCGGCGCGAATGCAGTCGCCCAGCTGCCCGGCTCTTGCAGCGCAAAAAAAACGTAGTTGATCGCCATCGCGCTGACGTCGTCGGCAGGATCACCCGCGCAGCCGCGGCTCGCGTCGAGCGTGACGATCGCCCCGTGATCGTCGAACAGCACGTTGAACGGATGAAAATCGCCATGGATCCGCGCTGCGCGGTGGCTCCGGGACTTGAGCTCCCAGCGCCACTCCAGGCAACGTCGCTCGATGTCGTACAGGCGGGATCGCGGCGCGCCGGGAACGTCATCCGGGTAAGCGTCTGCAATGCCGAAAATGCCCTCCCCACTGCCGAGTAGGTCACGCACCGCGCGCTGATAGGCCACCGGATCTGCAAGTCGCTCGCGATGGAGCGTTGCCAAGTAGCGAGCGAGCGCTGACGCACGATCACAATCCTGCTGAGTGGCCGATCCTGCGCTGGCAATCTGCCGCAAATCCTCGGCGTACAACCGACCGGCCGCGTATTCCGTAAGCAGGTAGAACTCGCCGGCCTTGGCCAAGGAAATGCTGCTGCCGTCAGTGTCGTACGCGCCGACATCGAGCGCCCGAACGTGGCCCGGGATCAGCCCGAAAGTGTCTGCGCTGAGCAGGATCTCAGCCGCGCGATCCGCGCGCCGATTGTGCCCGAAGGGGTTCGCACCGACTTGATGTAGGACGAGCGTACGCTGGCAGCTCGTGCTCTCGAGATCGATGCGCAAGGGCGCCCCGTAACCGAGCGCTTTGACGGTCGCCTCACGCGACTCGTGCTGCGCATCGTCCACGCCAAACGGGGCGATGCGAGTGATCGTCGCGTTCGGCAGCGCACGACGCACGATTTGCTCGATGCGTCGGTCTACGGGAATGAAAGCGCCCACGGCTATCTACTCCGCGGCAACAGCCGCCCTGGCTCGCCGAGACGCAACTTCCGCCAGCGTCCGCACGACTCCGGACGCCGCGGGCCAAAGCCACGGATCGTTGGCTGTGGTTCGTGCAATATCACTCAAGCTGACCACGCCAATCAGCCGATGTTCGTCATCGACCACCGGCAACCGTCGAACCTGGTTGTCCTGCATGATGAGCTCGACTTCGCGCGTCGTGGCGTCGGAACGCACGGTCAGCAGGTGTTTGCTCATGGCCGAGGAGACGCGCCCTTGTCGCAGTGCGATGCCTTGGGTGTAGGCGGCCATGGCCACGTCTCGATCGGTCAGCATCGCGATCGGGCGGCGTCTTTCGTCGACGACCACGACGCAGCCGATGTCGGATTCCCAGAGGATCTGCGCGGCGACCTCGAGTGTGTCCCAGTCGTAGCAAGTTCGAACGATGGTCGACATGACGTCGCTTACGTGGATCATCTTTTTTCCTCTCCTCCCAGCCCCTGAGCAAAGAGTGTTCCAGGATGCGCAAGCGAGAACCGCGCGATACTCGGCGAGGCTGGCGCACGTATTGCGCGCCTGCGTGGCCGTCCGCGCAAAGCTTGCTGGCCCGGCGGCGGGTGGCCAACTTGAGTGCGGCGGAAAACCTAGTTTGCGCCTGGCTCGAAAGTTGCTCGAGGGCCGAGCATGTCCAACCACTGTCAGGTGCTCGTGGTCGGCGGAGGTCCCGTCGGGTTGTCTGCGGCGCTCTGCGCGACCGAACGGCACCTATCCGTCAAGGTGCTGGACGAGTTTTGGCGTAGTGATCAGCGTGGGCATGCTGCCTTGCTGCACGGGCGCACCGTGTCGATGCTTGCCAATCACGGACTCGACACGGTGCTCACCCAGCACGGGTTCAAGCTCAACCTGCTTTCATTGCGCATCGACGGCCGCCTGCTCGCGTCGGTGCTTTTGACGCCGCCCGTGCTCGCCATCCCGCAGCGATCGCTGGAGCGTGCGCTGCTCCAAGAGCTGCGACACCGAGAGGTCGAAGTGCTGATGGCTCACAAGGCGCATGCGTTTCAAGAGCGCGCTGGCTCCGTTCAAGTCACCGTCGGGCGACGTGAACCGACGTTGCTCGGCTCCCCTGCCGCTTACGCCGAATGGTCGGAGGTCGACCGCCGCACGCTGGAGACGCGCTTCGTGGTGGGAGCGGATGGGCACGATTCAACCGTGCGCAAAGCGCTTGCGAGCGAACTGGTCGATCGACATCAGACTCAGAGCTTCGCGCAGTTCGAGTTCCAGTGCCCAGTGTCCAATCTCAAGAACGAGATTGCGATCTCCTTTCAGCGCGGGCTGGCGTCGGTGCTGTTTCCGCTGCCCGAGGGACGCATGCGCGCGGGCTTTCAAATCGTCTCGGATTTGCATCGAGAGCCAGACCAGGCGCGCTTGAAGGAGTTGCTCACTTCGCGCGCCCCTTGGTTCGAAGGTACCGTAGGCGAGATCGATTTCAGCACGTTGATTCACTTCGAGCGCAGGGCAGTGGCGCACTTTGGCAGCAAGCGCATGTGGCTGGTCGGGGACTCGGCTCACACCACGAGCCCGATCGGAGCGCAGAGCCTGAACGTGGGCCTCCTGGAGGCGAGTCGTTTGATCGACTCCATCGCAGCAGTTGAACGTCACGGTGCCCGCTTGCCGGAGCTCGAAGCACGCTTCGACGCCGAGTGCCGGGCCACCTGGCATACACTGCTCGGAGCGGGTCGCGACAAGCTCATGCCGGCTGCAGCGCCTGCTTGGCTGACCGAGCACGCGGCGCAAATCGTGGCTGCGCTTCCGGCTTCGGGGGTGGAACTGCGGGAGCTCCTGGCTTCGGTGGCAGCGCCTCGCGCCGCCTAGGAGTGACCGCTGCGTTTCTTCCTCTCGCCTTGAGACGCGGCTCCAGTCCCACATTTCAGCAAGCTCGTTGCGCTCACCCGCTTGTCGGTAGGCACGCGAACGCCAATGTCGTAAAAGATCCGTCACAAGACCGTGAGCGAAGGATCTCAGCCACGCATCCTCGTCGTCGACGACACCGCCGAGAACCGCGAGCTCGTGCGCGCCACGCTGGAGAGCGAAGGCATGGAGGTGTTGATCGCGCGCGGTGGTGAAGAGGGCGTCGCTCTGTTCGCGTCCGAGCAGCCGGATTGCGTGCTGCTCGACGTGCGCATGCCCGACCTCGATGGCTTTGCGGCCTGTGAACGGATACGAGCGCTGCCTGGCGGCCCTCAGACCCCGGTCGTCTTCTTGACGGCCTTGCGCGACGTCGACGTGTTCGATCGTGCGCTCAGCGTCGGCGCCGATGACTTCTTGGTCAAACCGGTTCGGCCGACCGAGCTGATCATTCGCGTACAGGCGGCGCTGAAGCTCCGCCGCATCGGTGCGGCGCGCGACGAACTGTACGAGATGGTCAAGAAGCAGCGCGACGATCTGATGCGCCTGAAGCTCCAGAACGAGCGGCTGATGGCGTTTCTGGTGCACGATTTCAAGAACCCGGTCAATTCTTTGGATTTGCGCGCGCAGCTCCTGCTGCGCGACAAGCGGCTTCACCCAGAGGCACTCGATTCCGTCAAAGAGATGCGCCAGGACGCGCGCCATTTGCTGCGCATGATCTTGAACGTGCTCGACCTCAGCAAGAGCGAAGACGCACAGCTGCTTGCTCGGAGAACGACCGTGGATCTGCCGGTCCTCGTCGAACAAGTCGTAGAGGAGCTGTCGATGCACGCCCAAGCTTTCGAAGTGAAGGTCAAGCCGCGGCTCGAGCTTTCGGTCGTGCAGGTAGATCTCGATCTGATGGAACGGACGCTGGCGAACCTGCTCGAAAACTCCATTCGCCACGCACCTCGGGGCAGCGAAGTGGAAATCCACGCGCAGCAGGTTGGCGACCGGATCGAGCTGCGCATCCGCGACAGCGGTCACGGAGTGCCCGAGGAGCTTCGCAGCCGAATTTTCGAGCGCTTCGTGCAGAACGACGCCAGCGGCATGCCGAGCTCGCGCAGCGGACGAGGCCTCGGTCTGGCATTCTGCAAACTCGCGGTGGAAGCCCACGCGGGCGAAATTTGGGTCGAAGACGCCCGGCCGGGCGCGGTATTTTGCCTGAGAATTTCCAATGGTTGACGACCTCTACCGCCTTTTGCTCGATCGCGCGCCCGACGCAGTCGTGGTCGCCAACGCCGATGGCGTGATCGAATTCGTGAGCCTCCGGACCGAGGAGCTGTTCAAGTACCCGCGCGAGGAGCTGATCGGACAGAAGATCGAAATGCTGGTGCCCGAGCGTTTTCGCACGGCGCACGTCTTTCATCGGTCGCGCTTCGTCACCTCGCCGAACGTACGACCGATGGGCTCGGGGCTCGAGCTATACGGGCGCCGCAAGGACGGTACGGAGCTGCCGATCGAAGTCAGCCTGAGCCCGCTGCAAACACCGACCGGCACGGTCGTATCGGCCGCCATTCGCGACATCAGCGAGCGACGCCGGATGGAGGCGGAAGCAAAGCTCGCGTCCGAGCGTCTGCGCAGCGCGGTCGAGAGTATTCAAGATGCATTCGCGCTGTTTGACGGCGATGATCGGCTCGTGCTCTGCAACAGCGTCTTCCGCCGCACGCTGCCGGAATCGGCCACGGGTGCCGTGATCGGCCGCCGTTTCACCGAGCTCCTGGACATGAGCCTGAGCGCCAGTTTTTACGAGCTGGATCAGGAAAGCCCGGATCAGTTCCGCGCGCGGCGACTCCAATACCGGCTCAATCCGAGCGGTGCCCTCGACCTTCGAACTCAAGACGGTCGCTCTTTCCGAGTCACGGATCGGCGGACCGGTGAAGGTGGAACTGTCACCACGATTTGGGATCTGACGGACGACGCTCGCCGCGAGCTCGAGGTGCGCGAGGCGCGCGCCACAGCGGAGTCCGCCAGCCGCGCCAAGAGCGAATTCCTCTCGTCGATGAGCCACGAGCTGCGGACGCCGATGAACGCCGTGCTGGGCTTCGCTCAGCTCCTACAGCGCGACAAGAAGACGCCGCTCAACGAGCGACAGATGGGCATGCTCGATCACGTGATCAAGGGTGGCGAGCACTTGTTGAGGTTGATCGACGAGGTCTTGGACCTGTCGCGCATCGAGGCGGGCGGGCTTTCGCTTTCACTCGAACCGGTACGAGTGCCGGACGTGCTACGTGACGTGAAAGCTACGCTTGGCCCGATGGCGACACGCGCGGGTATCGAGCTGATCATCGCCGAGTCCGAAAACGAACTGCCGCTCGTGATGGCCGACCGCACGCGCTTCCTTCAAATCCTGACGAACTTCGGTTCGAATGCGATCAAGTACGGCCGGCAAGGCGGTAGCGCGCGCGTCATCCCGACCGTTCGCCAAGGCTACCTGCGGGTCTCGGTGCTCGACGATGGCATCGGTATCCCGGAAGAGAAGCACAATCGCATCTTTCAGCCGTTCCAGCGCGCAGGCCAGGAGACAGGACCGATCGAGGGCACTGGCATCGGCTTGACCATCTCCAAGCGCATCGCGGAGATGATGCAGGGCAGCGTCGGATTCCGGAGCGCCGCCGGTGAGGGCTCCGAGTTTTGGGTGGATCTCCCGCTGCACGTCGCGCTGGCGCAGGACGCCAAGAGCGCTCGCCCCGACAAGCGCGTCGACTCCATCGCGCTCTCCGCACCGGATGGCCCCGAGTACCGCATCATCTACGTCGAGGACAACCCGTCGAACGTCGCCTTCATGGAGGCCTTGCTCGCGAGCTTTGCGCGGGTCGAGCTGGTGGTTGCGCCCACGGCGGAGATCGGCATCGAGCTGATCCGCGCCCACCTGCCTTCGATCGTGATCATGGACATCAACCTGCCGGGTATGAGCGGCTTCGAAGCGCTGCGCCGGCTGCGCGAGTGGCCCGAATGCAACCACATTCCGGTGATAGCCTTGAGCGCGGCGGCGATGCCGCGCGACACGGATCGCGCCAAGGTAGCTGGGTTTGCGCGCTACTTGACCAAGCCGGTCAAAGTCGACGAGTTGCTCGAGACACTCGAGAGCTTGCTGGCCCGCTCTTGATTCGCCGGGCGCAAACGACGCCGGCACGGCGCAACATCTGCGCCGAATAGCTCGCTGCGGCCCATTTCCCGCTGAGATCTGGCCTGGCATGCCTACTGCACCAGTGGCGGCATGCACATCAAACCATTCGTTATCGTGGTAGGCGTCGATTTCTCGCCGTGCGCAGACCTCGCGCTGATGCAGGCGTTCGAGATCGCGTCGCAGCGCGTGAGCGCGGAAGTTCATGTCCTCTCCGTCGTCCCGTCCTTCAACGTCGATGCTCAGTATCAGATCCCGGCCTACGCGGGTCAGAGCCAAGACCTGTCCGGCGCGTTCGAGCGCCTGGGAAAACACGTCGAGGCGCGCTTGGCAGACTTCGGCCGCAAGCTCGAGGGACGGCCCGGAAAAGCGCCTGGGCGTGTCGCGTCGCATGTGAGCATCGACGTGCCGTCGGCGGCAATTGCTCAGCTCGCGGTGGACCTGAGCGCGGATCTCGTACTCGTGGGCACACACGGCCGGCACGGCGTGTCGCGGCTGCTCATGGGATCGGTTGCCGAGGCCGTCGTGCGCTGGGCACCGTGCCCCGTGCTGGTCATGCGTCCCAAGACCGAGTCCCCCGCCGCTCCGGTGATCGAGCCGCCATGCCCGCGCTGCGTCGCTGAACGCAAGGCGACTGCCGGAGCCCAGTTCTGGTGCGAGCAGCACCGCGAACGCCACGGCCGTCGGCACACGTATCACCAAGACGATCGCGCCGGTAGAGAGACCAACTTCCCGCTCGTGACCCGCTGAGGAGCTCCCAATGACCAAGCCGATTCCCCTCGTTCAAAAGTACATGACCACTTCGCCCCATACGATTGGTGAGGACCAACCGATGAGCGTCGCGCACAAGATGATGCGCGACTACGACATTCGCCATCTGCCGGTTTTGCGCGAGCACAAGATCGTCGGGTTGGTATCGGACCGCGATCTGCACCTGGTGGAGACGCTGCGCGACGTTGATCCGCGCAATGTCTCGGTAGGGGAGGCGATGACGCAAATGCCGTACGTCGTTGCCCCGGACACGCCGGTCGATCAAGTGGTATCGACGATGGCCGCAGAAAAGTACGGCTCCGCCGTGATCGCGCAGAACAACCATGTCGTCGGCATCTTCACGACCGTCGACGCTTGTCGTGCGTTCGCGGAGCTCTTGCACACGCGCCTCGCGTGACGATCAGGACGGAGGACAGCCCCATGACTATTCAACGCATCCTTGCGGCGCTCGATTCGTCGCCTCGCGCCGCAGCGGTGTGCAGTCAGGCGGCCGAGCTCGCCGTGCACTACCGAGCCGAGCTCGTGCTGTTCCAATCGGTGGGCATTCCACCCGAGATGCCGCCGGAGGTTTGGAGCACGCCGGACGTGCAATTGCTCGACCTGCTGGAGAAGCGAGCGAGAGAGAATCTTGCAGAGCACGCGGCGACGCTTCCGGCGTCTCTGCAGGGCAAATATCGCCTGCGCGTGGACGTGGCGGCTCCCTGGTCGGGTATCTGCTCCGCGGCGGAGCAAGAGCACGCTCAGCTCATCGTGATCGGATCGCACGGTTACGGTGGGCTCGATCGCCTACTCGGTACGACGGCAGCCAAGGTCGTAAACCACGCACGCTGTTCGGTGCTGGTGGTGCGCCCGGAGCTCTGAGCTACGTGGTCAGTCGCGGGGTTTGCCAGGCGCCGCTTCGCCATATTCGTGCAAGCGGTACTGAATCGTCCGCACGCTGATGTCGAGGATTTCGGCGGCGCGACTGGTCGAGCCGTTCTCGGCCTCGAGCGTCTTCAAGATCGCGAATTTCTCTATTTCTCCGAGCGTCGCGCCGGGGATCCGCAGGCCTTCGAAAGCCGAGGGTGCCGCACTGAACGGTAGATCCTCGGCGGCGATCAGCTCGCGTTCGCTCAGCACGACCGCGCGTTCCATGGCGTTCTCGAGCTCACGGACGTTGCCCGGCCAGGAGTGATTGGCGATCTTCGTGCGCGCGGAGTCGCTGAGCCCTTCGATCAGCCGCTGATTCTCACGCGCATATTTGCGCAGGAAGTGCTCGGCGAGCACCATCACGTCGTTGCCCCGCTGACGAAGCGGCGGCATCTCCAGGTGTACGACGTTGAGGCGATAGAAAAGATCCTCGCGGAAGCGCCGCTCGCGCACCTCGGTGTTCAGGTCGCGATTCGTCGCGGCGATGACCCGCACGTCCACTTGCACGGGTTCGTTGCCGCCGACGCGCTCGAAGGTGCGATCCTGCAGCACGCGCAGCAACTTGACCTGCGTCGACGCTGGAATCTCGCCGATTTCGTCCAAAAACAGCGTTCCGCCATGAGCTTGCTCGAAGCGGCCGACGCGACGCTTGTCAGCACCGGTAAAGGCGCCTTTTTCGTGACCGAAGAGCTCGCTCTCCAGCAAGCTCTCGGCGAGCGCGGCGCAGTGCAGCGCGACGAACGGGCCTTTTGCGCGCGGGCTCAACGCATGAATGGCGCGCGCCACTTCACCCTTGCCGGTCCCGCTTTCTCCGGTGAGCAGGACGGTTGCGCGGGACGGCGCGACCTGTCGCGCAGTACGATAAATACGCTGCATCGCTGAGCTCGTACCGAGCAAGCCTTCGAGGCCTTCCTTATCCCGATCGCGCAATTGGCGGCGCAGGTTCTCGGTTTCCGCCACGAGCTCCCTCCGCTGCAACGTGCGCTCGACCGTGAGCAGCAGAGCGTCGAAATCGATCGGTTTCGTGAGGTAGTCCTCGGCGCCGGCGCGCATCGCGGCTACCGCCGTGCTCACCTCTCCGAACGCCGTGGCGACGACGACGGGCAGCGCCTGATTGGTCTCGCGGATTTTGGCCAGGAGCTGCATGCCGTCCATATTCGGCATTTTGAGATCGGTGATCACGAGCGCGGGCGCCTTCTCATTTACAAGCTCGAGCGCTTCGACGCCGTCGCCCGCAGCGTCGACGCTATAGCCCTCTTGGCTCAAGAGCTTGACGAGCCCGTTGCGTGCGCTCGCTTCGTCGTCGACAACTAAGATCTTGGCTTTGCTCATGGATTCAGGTTCTCACTGTGCGCGATTGGAATCAGCACGCGGAAGATCGTCTTCGCCGGCCGGCTCGTGACGTCGATGGTACCCCCGTGGTCGCTGACGATGCGATGGGTAATGGCCAAACCGAGGCCCGTGCCGCCGTCTTTGGTGGAGAAAAAGGCATCGAAAATCGGGGCGTCGGGCGCGGCCAAACCCGGGCCGTCGTCCTCTACGTCGAGCAGCACGTGGCGGGGATTGCGGCGTCCGCGTAGGCAGACGTTGCCGCCGCCGTTGTCTCGACACGCTTCGATTGCGTTCGTCGTCAGGTTGAGGAGCACCTGTGTGAGCTTCGCGGCGTCGCCTTGAAACGCCAGATCCGAGCTCGGTAAATCCAGGCGGAGCTTGACGTCCGCTTTCGCGGCCTGTGCCGAAACCAGTGTGACCACGTGCTCGCACAATTTGAACAAACCAATTTCCTTCATTTGCAGCGGCTTCGGGCGCGCAAAGTCGAGAAACTCCGTGACCAAGTCGGCCAGGCGCTTGATCTCCTCCGACACCACATGCGTGGCTTCCAGCATCTCGACGTCCGCGTCCTTCTTGCGGATGGCGCGCTCCAGAAACGAGACGTGCAGCTGGGCGCCGTTGAGCGGATTGCGGATCTCGTGAGCCAAGCCCGCAGCCAAGGTGCCGATCGCCGCGAGCTTCTCGTGCTGGCGCGTGCGCTCTTCCATCGCTCTTGAGTCCGTCACGTCCGTGCCCATCGCGAACAGCACGATGTCGTCTTCTGGCGCATCGCCGCCGAAGGTCAGGCTCCAGGCAATGGATCGCAGCTTTCCGTTCCGAGCCTGCAGCGACGCTTCGATAGCTTGCGTCGGGGCAGCCCCGGACAAGCCACGCTCGAGCAGCTCAGGAAAGCGGCCCAAATCGTCCTCGATGCACAGCGCCGCGAGAAACGGCTGCCCTACTAGCTCGCCACGCTCGCGACCACTGACGCGCTCCGCCTCGCGATTGAAGAGTTGAATATTGCCCTGCCGGTCGAGGCCGATGATCAGCACCCGCGCCGCTTCCACCGCGTTGACATAGCGATGCTCGGCGCGAGCAAGCGCGCTGTCGAGTACGCGACGCTCTTGTCGCTCGGCCTGTCGCACCCGATCCACGTACGAGTCCTTGTAGGCTTGCAGCATGACCGCCAGCTCGAGATCGAGGACCCGTGAAAGCGCACTTTCGGTCGGCGGTGCGTCTGAAGCGAGCTCACGGCGTGCAATCGCGGCGAGCTCGAGGCGAATCAGCGCCATGGCGGTGAACATGTAGCGCTGCGGCAAGCCGACACGCACGTGCGTCTGGCCGATGTGCGCGGTCTGGGCACAGTAAGCGTCATCGTAGACTCCGCCGCAGACGCGCTCCAGCCACTTGACGAGCGAGCGCTGCAAGCGGTGGATCTGCTCCTCGCTGCTGAACACGGCGTGAGCCTCGTCGTGCTCACGAATGCGATCGTAGAAGACCTGGGCGATGCGCGGGAATTCCGGGCGTGCGACGTCACGGAAGCGCAAGAGCAAGGCGGCGTCATGGTCGTCGAACTGGACGTACCGCTTGAGCTCCTCGAACCGCGTCTCGTCGTGCATCGGGGTGCGAGCCTAGCGCATACTCTGGTCGCTTGGCGCTGCCTCGAGCGAGGGCTGCGAGCTGCGAGGGCATTGTCGTACCGCGGTGAGTAGCGCCTCGCGCAAGACGAAATAGTCGATCGGCTTGGTGAACACCAACGGCTCCGGCTCGCCGAGCTCCTGCTCGCGCACGGCGTTGGGACGCGAGGTGACGATGACAATCGGCAGCCCCGGCCGCTGCGCACGTACGAAACGAGCAAGCGCGCTGAGATCCGCCTGTCCCACGCTGAGCTCGCTAACGAGGACGTCCGGGTACGGTGCGCGCATGAAGCGCGCGATGGCGTGCGCGCCGTCGCGGGCGATCTCCACGCTAAAGCCATCGTCGCGCAGCATGTTCGCGAGCCGCCGCGAAGTGCGCACATCGTCCCCCTCCACGAGCAAGAGCCGAGGCCGGTCGGCGGGTGCCGGCTCGACGCTCTCGGTGTTTGGGATGCTCGGGTACATCTCTAAGGTCATCCACTAGCAAGTGCTCTGCCAACCCCCGCCTTGGCCGCGCTATCCGGCAAAAGTCCAGGAGATCTCGCTGGCAGTCGGGCGCGAGTCGAGAATTCGAGCTCGGACCGAGCACGACGCGCGCGGATTTTGCGCGAGCGCGCAGCCCTTGCGCGTGGGGCGCGTCCCTCCTTGAGAACGCCCGGAAAATCGGCCGCGACACGTCGAGGCACGGCTCTTGCGATGAGCTCGCAAACCGATGTCCGCGCAAAACGAACAATTCACCTACGACGACGCGATCGTTCGAAAGTTCGCGTTCGCCACCGCTATCTGGGGCCTGGTCGCCACGCTCGCGGGCCTCTGGCTCGCCGTGATGCTGGTGATGCCGACCTGGAACTTCGGGCTGCCACAGCTCAGTTTCGGCCGCCTGCGCCCGCTGCACACGAACGCCGCGATCTTCGCGTTCGCGGGCAACGCAGTGTTCGCCGCCGTCTACTACTCGAGCCAGCGGCTGCTGAAGGCGCGCATGTTCAGCGACGGGCTCAGCAAGTTTCACTTCTGGGGTTGGCAAGCGATCATCGTCGCGGCAGCTCTCACGCTACCGTTCGGTTACACGCAGGGCAAAGAGTACGCAGAGCTCGAGTGGCCGATCGATCTGGCCATTGCGGTCGTTTGGATCGCGTTCGCCGTCAACTTCTTCGGCACGATCGCGCGTCGTCGTGAGCGGCACATCTACGTGGCGATCTGGTTCTACATGGCGAGCGTGATCACGGTCACGATCCTGCATGTCTTCAACAACCTGTCCTTGCCGATTAGCCCGCTCAAGAGCTACTCGGTCTACGCAGGCGCGCAGGATGCGTTCATGCAGTGGTGGTACGGCCACAACGCGGTCGCGTTCTTCCTGACCACGCCGTTTTTGGGCTTGATGTACTACTTCTTGCCCAAGGCGGCGGAGCGACCGGTGTTCTCGTATCGGCTCTCGATCCTGCATTTCTGGTCGCTCGTCTTCATCTACATCTGGGCGGGCCCGCATCATCTGCACTACACGGCACTGCCGGAGTGGGCTTCCACGCTCGGCATGTTGTTCAGTGTGATGCTGTGGATGCCGTCCTGGGGCGGCATGATCAACGGCCTGATGACGCTGCGCGGCGCTTGGAACCGCGTGTCGGAAGATCCGGTGCTCAAGTTCTTCGTCGTCGGCATCACGTTCTACGGGATGGCGACCTTCGAGGGGCCGATGCTCTCGATCAAGAGCGTAAATGCGCTCTCGCACTACACGGACTGGACGATCGCGCACGTGCACTCGGGCGCGCTCGGCTGGAACGGCTTCATGACCTTCGGCATGCTGTACTGGCTCGCGCCGCGCATCTTCCAGACCAAGCTCTGGTCCAAGAAGCTCGCCGAGACGCACTTCTGGGTCGGCACGGTCGGCATTCTGCTCTACATCGTGGCGATCTACAGCGCGGGTGTCACGCAGGGCTTGATGTGGCGCGCTTTCGACGAAACGGGCCGCCTCGCGTATCCGGATTTCGTCGAGACCGTCGTGCGCATCCTGCCCATGTACTGGGTGCGCGTGCTCGGCGGGCTCTTGTTCGTGAGCGGCATGGCGATGGCCTTGCTCAACATCCTGATGACCTGGAAAAACAGGCCTGCCAAGTACGAGGATCCAGTCCAAGAGGCTCCCGCTCTCGGCGACTACACCGGCGAGACGCCGCGTCTAGTGATCCCCGCGTACTCGACGATCACGGATTTTGGGCACCGGGTGATCTACTTCGCGAACGCCAAATGGCATCGCGTGTGGGAGCGCAAACCGCTGCGCTTCGCGCTGTGGACGACGGCGGCCGTGCTCGTCGCGTCGCTGTTCGAGATGGTTCCCACCTTCTTGATCCGCTCGAACGTGCCGAGCATCGCTTCAGTGAAACCGTACACTCCGCTCGAGCTCACGGGCCGCGATATCTACGTGGCCGAGGGTTGTTACAACTGCCACTCGCAGATGATCCGCCCGATCCGCTCGGAAACCGAGCGCTACGGCGAATACTCGAAGCCGGGTGAGTTCGTGTACGACCATCCGTTTCAGTGGGGCTCGCGCCGCATTGGTCCGGACCTGCAACGCGAAGGCGGCAAGTACCCGCACCTGTGGCACGTGCGCCACATGCAGGATCCTCGCTCGGTCACGCCGCAATCGATCATGCCGGCCTACAGCTGGCTGTTCAGCGACGATCTGGACTACGCGAGCGTGCAGAAGCGCGTCGACGCGATGACCATGCTCGGCGTGCCCTACGGTGACGCGGTCCTCCACGCCGAGAGCCTCGCGCGCGCTCAGGCGCAAGACATCAGTCGCGAGATCGTCAAGCAGGGCGGCCCGGATCACCTCGAAGCAAAGAAGATCATTGCGCTGATCGCCTACCTGCAACGGCTTGGAACCGACATCACTCGGCTGCCCGCAGCTCCTTCGCAGGAAAACCGCGCGCAGTCTGCTCCTTCGCCCGCCGCGACGACCGCGGTGCTCGATACCCACTCATCTCATCCGGAGGCCATCTGACCATGAAACTCAGCGACATCGTCTCGGGCATGCATCTCTCGATCTTCGCCGAAGTTCCGCTGCTCATCTTCCTCGGCGTGTTCATCGGCGTCGCCATGCACATCATGCAGACCGGTGAGCAAGCCAAGCAAGCGAGCTTGATTCCGCTTTCGGACGACACGCGCCGCAAGGGTGAGCCTCAATGACCACGAGCTCGATTCCCGGCGCGAACGTCAGCTCGAGGCCCGGCCCCCAAGAGTCCCCGGCGCAGAGCGAGCGGTCCGCTGCTGCTCGCTCGGGTAGCGACGAGCTACTCGACCACGCCTACGACGGCATACGCGAATACGACAATCCGCTGCCACGTTGGTGGGTGTGGGCGTTTTGGGCGAGCTTCGTGTTCGCGATCGGCTACTTCTTCCACTTTCACATCTCGCACAACGGCGTCTCGGTGCACGACGCGTACGAGGCGGACGTCGCCGAAGCGCGAGCGATCTCTGCCAAGCGCGCTCTCGCGGAGCCTGTCACGGAGGACTCGCTCGGAAAGCTCTTGAACAACCCGGCCGCCACCGCCGAGGGCGGGATCATCTTTCAGACGCGCTGCACGCCCTGCCATGGCGATCACGCTCAGGGCATCATCGGTCCGAATTTGACGGACAATGCATGGATCCACGGCAAGGGCACGCTGAGCGACATCTACGCGGTCGTGAACGAGGGCGTGCTCGACAAGGGCATGCCGGCCTGGGGCAAGCAGCTCGCGCCGGCCGAAGTGCGCAAGGTCGTCGCCTTCGTCGGCACGCAACGCGGCAAGAACGCGGCCGGCAAATCAGCGGAGGGCACGGTCGTCGAGTGAGCAGCCAAGCCAGCGCTCGGCAACGCCGCACCGTCAGATTCAACCACCATGTCCCCCCCGATCAGCCCCGAGCGAGTGCTCCCGACGTTGAACGCCGACGGCACGCGCAATCGCATTCGCCCGCGCCTGTACGAAGGCCGGCTCTGGCGTGCCCGGCGGCTGGTTGCCTACGGATTGATGCTGCTGTTCGTGGGACTGCCGCTGCTGAGAATTCACGGCAAGCCCGCCATCTTACTGGACGTGGCGCGACGAGAGTTCACGTTCTTCGGTCGCACGTTTCTGTCGACCGACGGTGTGCTCCTGATGCTCTTGATGCTCTCGATCTTCGTCGCCGTGTTCTGGACGACGGCGTTGGTCGGCCGCGGCTGGTGCGGCTGGGCGTGCCCGCAGACGGTGTACATGGAGTTTCTGTTTCGGCCGATCGAGCGCTTGTTGGAAGGCAAGCGGGAAGGCCAGCTACGGCTCGACCGCGAGGGCGGCGGCGTTCGCCGCTTGCTCAAGAACGCCCTGTTCCTGGGGCTCGCGCTCGTACTCGCGAACGTCTTTCTCGCCTACTTCGTGGGCGTCGCGGCGCTCCGCACCTGGGTGATCGAAGCGCCGAGCGAGCACCCGGGTGGCTTTGCCGTCGTACTCGTGACCACCGCGCTCGTCTTCTTCGATTTCGCCTACTTCCGCGAACAAATGTGCACGGTCGTCTGCCCGTATGCGCGGCTGCAGTCGGTGCTGCTCGATCGGCGCTCGCTGGTGATTGGCTACGACGCCAAGCGCGGTGAGCCGCGCAGCAAGGGCAAGCCGCAACCGGGTCGCGGCGACTGCATCGACTGCACGGCATGTGTCACCGCGTGCCCGACCGGTATCGACATCCGGCAAGGGCTCCAGCTCGAATGCATCGCCTGCGGTCAGTGCGTGGACGCCTGCGATTCGATCATGATGCGCATCAAGAGGCCGGTCGGCCTGATCCGCTATGCGTCGCAGGTCGGCCTCGAGACGGGTAAGCGTACGCCGCTCGTCCGCACGCGTGTACTGATCTATTCGGGCATTCTGACGTTGCTGCTGAGCGTGCTCCTGCTGGTTGGTGGCCGTCAGGCGGACGCGGACGTCACCTTGCTGCGTGGCATCGGGGCGCCTTTCAGCGAGAACTCTGGGCTCGTCACGAATCAGATCCGGATCAAGATCCAGAACCGCGGCCCGAACGCCGAGCTCTTCGGGATCGAGCTCACGAACGTACCGGGAGCTCGCCTGATCGCGCCCGAGAATCCGCTGAGCGTCGGACGCGGTGAACAACGAACGACCAGTGTGTTCGTGATCGCGCCCATCGACGCATTCACGCGCGGTGAGCGCAAGATCAGCTTCCGCGTCGTGGACGAGCACGGCTTCCACGGTGAGTTTTCCTACAAACTGCTTGGCCCGGAGCGTGGAGGTTCCTCATGACGACTGCTGCCATTGTCACGCCCGCCGTCAGCCCCGAGTCCACGAGTCGCCGTTCGGGTCTGAGCTGGGCCTGGGCGCCGGTGATTCTGCTGGGTTCCATGGTCAGCGGTCTCCTCTTCATGATGCACATCGCGCTCGATGATCCGACCTTCGCCGTCGAGAGCAACTACTACGCGAAGGCCGTCGCCTGGGACGGCACGCAAGCTCAGCTCGCGGAAAATCGCCGGCTCGGTTTCCGACTTTCGCTGCCCGAGCGTGTGACTGCTGCCCGCGACGGCAGCGTCGAGCTCCGTCTGACGTTGCGCGACGCCCACGGTGAACCGGTGTCCGGGGCTCTGCTCACGAGCGACGCCTTCGCCAACGCGCACGCCGCTGAAATCAGCGCGCTCAGCTGGCAAGAGCTCGAGCCCGGCAGCTACGCCGCGCGCGTTTCGGCGCGGCATCTCGGGGTTTGGGTCTTTCGCACGGTGGTCACGCGCGGCGCGGATCGTTTCACGAGCACGCTGCGCGCCGAAATCGTTCCCGCGAGCGCGCCATGAACGCTGGCTTGCTCGTGCCAGTCGTCGTTGCGAGCGTGCTCGGCAGCGTTCACTGCGCAGCCATGTGCGGCGGCCTCGTCGCGGCATCCAGCGCGGGTACGAGCTCCGGCGCGAGCCGCTTCGGTACGTCACTTGCGTATAACGCTGCACGATTGACCTCGTACGTCGCGCTCGGCGCCATCGCAGGTGGACTCGGGCGAGCGGTTGATCTCGCGGGCAAGGCCGCCGGCGTCGCGCATGTCGCAGCGGTCGTCGCGGGGCTGACCATGATGGGTTGGGGCCTGTGGGCAATGCTCGAAACGCAAGGCGTTCGCCTGGGCAAGCTCCGTGTTCGAACGCCGAGCGTATTCAGCGGCCTGTTCGCTCGACTCCACGCGCGTCCACCGCTCGTTCGCGCGTTACTGCTCGGCGGAGCATCTGCATTGCTACCGTGCGGGTGGCTGTACGCGTTCGTACTCAGCGCGGCCGGTACGGGCAGCGCGTGGAATGGCGCAGCGGTGATGGCAGCGTTCTGGGCCGGCAACGCGCCGATGTTGCTCGGCCTCGGCGTGCTCCTGTCGGGGGTGCTGTCGCGAGTGCGCTCGCACGTGCCGCTGCTGAGCGCGGCCGCTATTCTCAGCGTTGGCCTGTACACGGTCGTGAGTCGCGCGAGCCTGCCCGCGTTCGCGCTGCCTGGCCTGGCGGGCGCGAGCACTACGCTGCCGAGCAGCGCACACGATTGTCCGTGCCACCGAAAGCACTGACGTCATGGAAGCTGCCACCCCGCTGATCGAGTCGACGCGCCCCAGCGCGCTCTTCGCGCGTCCGACACCCTGCGCTCACTGCGGGCTCCCCGTGCCGGTCGCGCGCATCGACCTAGACGCGGGGCGACAGTTTTGCTGCGACGGCTGCTGTCAGGTGTACGCCATCCTGCAGGGCTCGGGTCTCCAGCAGTACTACCAATACCGCGGGCAAGACGACGCCGCGCCTTCCCCCGCGACGCCCAGCCGGCGTCGCTTCGACGACTTCGACGCGGCGAGCTTTCACGAGCGATACTGCCACACGCTGAGCTCCGGGCTCGAGCGCGTCGAGCTGTTTCTCGAGGGCGTACACTGCTCGGCTTGCGTGTGGCTCGTGGAGCGAGTCAATCGCGTGGCTCCGGGCGTGGTCGCGGCAGAGCTGGATTTGAGTCGGTCCGTGGCGACCGTCGTTTGGGACCCCAAAGTCACCGCGCTGAGCGCCGTTGCTCGGGCTCTCGACTCGCTCGGCTACACGCCGCACGCAACCCGCGCCACGCAGCTCGAGGCCGAGCGACGCCAGGGTGACCGTGCTCTGTTGCTGCGCCTCGGCGTCGCAGGCGCCGCCGCCGGCAATGTGATGCTGATGGCGTTTGCGCTTTATGGCGGCCTGTTCTCTGGCATGAGCCACGAGTATCAGTCGCTGTTTCGTTGGCTGAGCTTCGCGATAGCAACGCCCTCGGTCTTCTACTCAGGCGGGGTCTTCTTGCGTGGTGGCTGGGCGGCTCTACGCACGCGCGCTCTGCACATGGATCTGCCGGTGAGCATCGGTATCTTGACGGGTTACGCCGGTGGCGCGTGGAATACGCTGCGCGGCACGGGCGAGGTGTATTTCGACTCGCTGTGCACGCTGATCTTCCTGCTCTTGGTCGGCCGCTTCTTGCAGCGCAAGCATCACCGAGCCGCGAGCAATGCGAGCGAGCTTCTGAGCGCGCTCGCCCCGACCACGGCCCGCGTGCTGGTCGCAGCTGAAGCGCGCGAGGTGCCGACCGAGGACTTGCGATCCGGTCAAACTATCGTCGTCGCTCCCGGCGAGCGGATTGCAGCCGACGGCGTGATCAACAGCGGTAGCTCGGCCGTCGATGTCTCCCTGCTCACGGGAGAATCGCTGCCGGAGGAGGTCGCAGCCGGTGACAAGGTCTATGCCGGGACCGTCAATCAGTCTGCCGAGCTGCACATCCTGGTCGAGTCAGCGGGCAAAGAGAGCCGGCTCGGTCGCTTACTCGAGAGCGTGACGGCCGCTCAGCGCGAACGCGCGCCGATCGTGCGCCTCGCGGATCGCGTGGCGGGCTACTTCGTGTTCGTGGTGCTCGGGGTGGCTGCCTTGACGCTCGCGATCTGGCTGCAGCTCGATCCGTCGCGCGCGATTGATCACACTGTCGCGCTCTTGGTCGTCACTTGCCCCTGCGCGCTCGGCATGGCGACGCCGCTTGCGGTGAGCGCTGCGCTCCGGCAGGCCGCGCAGGTGGGCATCCTGTTCAAGGGCGGTGAATTCATCGAAGCCCTAGCTCGGCCTGGGTTGATCGTCTTCGACAAAACGGGGACGCTCACCGAAGGGCGACTTGAGCTCGTGGCGTTTCACGGCGACAAATCCGTGATCCCCTGGCTGCGCGCGGTCGAGGCGCGCTCGACTCACCCGATTGCGAGAGCTTTTCTGCGCGCGTTCCCGGGCGACGTCGAGCCCGTCGCGCTCTTCGACGAGACGCCTGGCGGGGGCGTCGATGCGCGGATCGCGGAACACACCTTGCTGGTTGGTTCGTGCTCGTGGCTGCGGCTCCGGCTGACGCGCTTGCCGGAGTGGGCGGAAGCGCAAATCTCGACGCATAGCGCACGGGGCGAGACTCCCGTGCTAGTCGCGCTCGACGGCGCGCTCGTAGCGGTCGCGGCCTTCGCCGATAGGGTGCGTGCAGACGGCGGCCGAGAGCTCGAGCGGTTGCGTCGGCTTGGTTTCGAATGCGCGGTGCTCTCCGGCGATCAGCAAGTGATCGTCGATCGTGTCGCGGCCGAGCTCGGTGGCGGCTTCATGACGGCGCTTGGCAATCAGAGCCCTGAGCAGAAGCTCGCGTTCGTGAAGGCGGCGCGTGGCGGCAGGCGCAACGTGATCATGGTCGGCGACGGGGTGAACGACGCGGCCGCTTTGGCAGCCGCCAGCATCGGCATTGCCGTGCACGGTGGAGCCGAAGCAAGCCTGGAAGCGGCAGACGCGTTCACTACGCAAGCCGGCCTGCGCAAGATCGCCGACGCCGCCGACGGCGCGCGCCGCACGCTCGCCGTGATCCGTCACGGCATCGCGTTTTCCCTGCTCTACAACGCGCTCGGTGTCGCGCTCGCGCTTTCAGGCGCGCTGAGCCCGCTGGTTGCAGCGGTGTTGATGCCGCTCAGCTCGATCACGGTCGTGAGCGTCGCGCTACGCGCACGCACGTTCCGCGCGAAAGGCACGCCATGAACATCATCTTCTTGATCCTACCGCTCACGCTCGTGCTGTCCGTCGCGTCGGTCGCTGCCTTCGCTTGGGCCACGCGTTCGGGCCAGTTCGACGATTTGAAGACGCCCGCGTTGCGCATCTTGCACGAAGACGTCGCCCCGAAGTCCGCCAACGTAAAAACACGTCCGCTACGCTGAGCGATTGTCGTCGCGCACGCCCCATGCAAAAGGAAGCCATGGCCCCGTCTGCTCTTACCCAAACCGAGCTGCTCGCCCTCGATGCATATCTGCGCGCTGCCAACTACCTGACGGCCTGCCAGATCTACCTGCAAGAGAACCCCCTCTTGCGTGAGCCGCTACGGCCCGAGCATATCAAGCCACGCTTGCTGGGGCATTGGGGCACGTCGCCAGGCCTGAGCTTGATCTACGTGCACCTGAATCGCTTGATCCGTCGCGACAACCTGAGCGTTCTGTTTCTGGCGGGCCCCGGCCACGGCGGACCGGCCGTCGTCGCGAATACCTATCTGGAGGGTACATATTCCGAGATCTACCCGGACATCTCGCAAGATGTGGCTGGGCTACGCCGGCTGTTCCGTCAGTTTTCCACGCCCGGAGGCATCCCGAGTCACGCCGGTCCCGCGACACCGGGCTCGATTCACGAAGGTGGGGAGCTCGGTTACGTGCTGAGCCACGCGTTCGGCGCGGCGTTCGACAACCCGGACTTGCTCGTCGCCGCAGTCGTCGGCGATGGAGAGGCCGAGACGGGACCACTCGAAGGAGCGTGGAAGGGCATCAGCTTCCTGAATCCGGTGCGGGACGGCGCGGTGCTGCCGATTCTGCATTTGAACGGCTACAAGATTTCGGGACCGACCGTGCTGGGTCGCGCGAGCGACGAGGACATCACGCGCTTGTTTAGCGGACACGGGTACGACGTTCGTTTCGTTGAGGGTGACGATCCGCTCACCGTTCATGCAGCGATGGCCGCTACGCTCGATGCCTGCCTCGCGTCCATCAAACAGATCCAGGCGGCTGCGCGAGCCAACGGCTCGATCAACGAGCGCCCGCGCTGGCCGATGATCGTGCTGCGCACGCCGAAGGGCTGGACCGGACCCAAGGTCGTGGATGGTGTGCCGATCGAAGGCACCTTTCGCGCGCATCAAGTGCCGCTCTCGCAGGTGCGCACGAACCCTGCGCACTTGGCCGAGCTCGAACGCTGGCTCAAGAGCTACCGACCCGAAGAGCTGTTCGACGCCAATGGACGCGTGAGCGAGCTCGTGCGCAGCCAGGCGCCGAGCGGCAGGCTCCGGATGGGTGCGAGTCCACACGCCAACGGCAATCCCGAAGGTGCTCCGCTCGTGCTGCGCGACTACCGTGAATACGCCGTGGCCGTGCCGCAGTCGGGCCGTGAGCGTCACGAATCGACGCGCGCGCTCGGCGCGTTCTTGCGCGATGCGTACCGCGACAATCCCAAAACTTTCAGGCTGTTTTGCCCGGACGAAACCAACTCCAATCGCCTGGGCGCAGTGTTCGAAGTCGAGCGCCGCTGCCTGGTCGCGCCGGTAAACCCAGCAGACGACCACGTGTCCCCCGAAGGCCGTGTGATGGAAGTGCTGAGCGAGCATAACTGCCAAGGCTGGCTCGAGGGCTACGTGCTCACCGGGCGCCACGGCATGTTCGCGACCTACGAGGCCTTCGCGCTGATCGTCGCGTCGATGGCGACGCAGCACGCCAAATGGCTGGAGGAATGCGTGGCGTTGCCGTGGCGAGCGCCCGTGCCGTCGCTCAACTACCTGCTCACCTCCACCTGCTGGCGCAACGATCACAACGGCTTCAGCCACCAGGGGCCGGGCTTCATGGATACGATCGTGACCAAGAAGGGCGGCGTTGCTCGCGTCTATCTACCGCCAGACGCCAATTGCCTGCTGTCGGTCGCCGACCACTGCCTGCGCAGCAAGCAAGAAGTGAATCTGATCATCATCGACAAGCAGCCGGAGCTGCAATGGCTGGATATGGACGCGGCTCGTGAGCACGCTGCTCGCGGCGTATCGATTTGGCCCTTTGCCGGCAACGATGCGGGGCGCGGGCCGGATCTCGTGCTCGCTTGTGCGGGTGACAGTGCGACGCTCGAGACGATGGCGGCTGCGGCTTGGCTGCGTGAGCACGCTCCAGAGTTCTCGATTCGCGTGGTCAACGTGGTGGATTTGATGCAGCTCTACTCGCCGGCGGAGCACCCCCACGGCATGCCGCACGATCGCTTCGAGGATCTATTCACGGCGAGCACGCCGGTCGTGTTCGCGTTCCACGGTTACGCCAACCTCGTACACCAATTGCTGCACGGTCGCCCGAATCCGCAGCGCTTCCACGTGCGCGGTTACATGGAAGAGGGGACGACCACGACGCCCTTCGATATGGTCGTGTTGAACGAAACGAGCCGCTATCACCTGGCGATCGAAGCGCTCCGCCGCGCGCATCGACCGCCACCGCACGCGAGCCTTTTGATCGACGAGTGCCGGGAAATCTTGCGCAAACACCACGGCTACGTGCGCGAGCACTTCGAGGATATGCCGGAAGTGCGTGATTTCAGCTGGCCGTTTTGAGCACTGAGGATCGAGCATGTCCGAGCCGAATCGCCGTGAGACGATCCTGTGTTTGAATACGGGGTCGTCTTCGCTGAAGTTTGCGCTTTACGAGTTTGAGGGCGACCGCGAGCAGCTACGCGGATCGGGAGCCGTCGAGGGGATTGAGGGTAGCTCGAGCGGTAGGCTTTGGCTTCACGCTGGAGAGAGTCGATTCGGGCGCCCGCTGGCGTGCACGAATCACGAAGCGGCGCTCACGGCGGCCTTCTCCGCGCTCGACGAGGCAGAGCTCGCGCGCCCGACGTGTATCGCGCACCGCGTCGTGCACGGCGGCCCACGTCACGTCGCTCCAGTGCCGCTCGATGCGGCTCTGGTCACCGAGCTTCGGGCGCTGATTCCGCTCGCGCCGCTGCACCTACCCGCAGCAATCGCTGGAATCGAGGCGGCACGGCAGCACGCGCCCGGCGTGCCGCAGATCGCGGCATTCGATACCGCATTTCATGCGCGCATGCCCGCGCTCGCCCGTCGCTTCGCGCTACCCGACGAGCTCGACGCCCAGGGCGTTCACCGTTACGGATTTCACGGATTGTCGTTCGAATACGTGCTCAGTGTGCTCGGTACGCCCCCACCGGAGCGCGTGATCGTGGCGCACCTCGGCAACGGCTCGAGCCTCGCTGCCGTGCGCGACGGCGTCAGCATCGACACCACGATGGGCCTCACGCCCACGGGCGGCGTTGCGATGGGCACTCGTTCTGGCGATCTCGATCCGGGTGTATTGATCTACCTGGCTCGGCACGGCTATTCGGCCGATGCCCTCGAGAAGCTCCTGAACCGGGAGTCTGGGCTGCTGGCGCTCGGAGGGACGGCGGACATGGCCGAGCTGCTCAATCGTCGAAGCAGCGATTCACGCGCCGCACTCGCCGTGGATATCTTTTGCTACTCGGTGCGGAAAGCGATCGGAGGCTTGGCGTTTGCCCTCGGCGGCCTCGATGTCTTGGTCTTCACCGGAGGCATCGGCGAGCACGCCGCGTTCGTCCGCGAGCAGATCTGCCGTGATCTCGAGCCGTTTGGGATCCAGCTCGATCCCCACAAAAATCAAGCCGACGCCCGAGAAATCCAGGCCACAACGAGCCGTATTGCGGTGCAAGTCATTCGCACTGACGAGGATTTGATGCTCGCCCGCCACGCGCTGCATTTCTTGTTGAAATTCTGAGTCGAAAACTCGTGCGACTCTCGCGCGCCGTGTTGCGGGTTTCACTTGGCAGCCGAGGAGGCCGCTGGTCGAGGTCGTGTGCTCAGTTCGCCGCTGCGCCGAGCAGAGCTCCCGCTCTAGCGCATGAGCCAGCCCTTCACGCCCTGAACGAGCAGCAAGTAGGTAAGGGTGGCTCCTGCTACGAACAACAGGAAGCTCGCGGGCAATGGCACGAGCCCCAAGAAGCCCGCGATCGGCGAGTAGGGCAGAACTAAACCGAGCGCGACGATCGCGCACACTGTCATGCTAAGCGCGACGCTCGGCCGACTGCGGAGTGGATTGCCGAACGTGCGCACGACGAAGATCACCAGCGTCTGCGTGGCGAGCGATTCCACGAACCAACCCGTGTGAAAGAGCGCCTCCCCGGCATGAAAAAAACGCAGGAGCACGAAGAACGTCAGAAAGTCGTAGAGCGAGCTGACGGGTCCCATGCCGAACATGAAGCGCCGGATCAAATCGATGTTCCAACAGCGCGGCTTCTTCACGAAGTCTGCGTCGACGTGATCGGACGGGATGGTAATCTGCGCCAGATCGTAGAGAAATCCGTTGAGCAGGATCTGGCTCGGCAGCATGGGCAAGAACGGCAAGAGCGCGGCTGCACCGGCCATGCTGAACATGTTGCCGAAGTTCGAGCTCGTACCCATGAGCAGATACTTCATCACGTTGCCGAACGCGCGCCGCCCTTCGAGCACGCCGTCGAGCAAGACGCGCAAGCTCGGTTCGAGGAGGATGACGTCGGCCGCGTCGCGCGCGACGTCCGTCGCTCCGGAGACGGAGATGCCAACGTCCGCTGCGTGCAAGCTCGGCGCGTCGTTGATGCCGTCGCCCAAGAAACCTACCACATGGCCGCGGCGCTGCAGGGCGCGAAGCACGCGGTTCTTTTGCGCCGGCGACATGCGTGCGAAGACGTGCACCCGCTCGGCCTGCTGCGACAAGGCCGGGTCGCTCATTTTTTCGACGTCGTCTCCGAGTAGGAGCCCTTCCGTCGGAATGCCGACCGCGCGGCACACGTGCGCCGCGACGAGCTCGCTGTCGCCGGACAGGATCTTGACGACGATGCCCTTGTCCTTCAGCTCAGTCAGTACTTGCGGCACGTCGTCTCGCGGCGGATCGCTGAAGGCAATGAAGCCTGCCAGCGTGAGCTCGCATTCGTCGTCCTTCGAGAATGTCTGGGTTCCGCTCAAGTCCTTGATGGCCACGCCGAGCACGCGATAGCCTTGTTTCCCGAGCTCGCCGAAGGTGTTGATGGCACGTTCGCGGGCCGCGGCGTCGAGCGTCACGCGCTCACCGGCGAGCTCCAGATCGTGGCTGAGCTCGACGATCCGCTCTGGGGCGCCCTTCGTTACTAGTAAACGTTTCCCGTCGCGCTCGGCGACGACGCTCACCAGTCGCCGCTCGAAATCGAATGGGATCTCGTCGACCTTGGTGTAGCCCGAGATGTCCGGGTGCTCGTGCTTGAGCACGGCTGCATCGAGTGGGTTGAGATTCGCTCGAGTGAGCACGGCCGCGTCGAGCGGATTGTCGACGCCCGTCTCGAAGTAGCTGTTCAGGTAGCAGAGCAAAAGCGGCCGCTCGGCGCTCGAGCCGAACGGATCGACGTGCAAGGACAGCTGCATTTCGCCGGTCGTGAGTGTGCCGGTCTTGTCGCTGCACAAGATGTCGATGCTGCCGAAGTTCTGAATCGAGGCGAGATTCTTGACGATCACTTTGTGGTCCGCCATGCGCGCCGCTCCGCGCGAGAGCGTGACCGTGGTGATCATCGGCAGGAATTCGGGCGTGAGTCCCACGGCGAGTGAGAGCGCGAACAGCAGGGATTCGAGCGCGGGCCGATGGCGCAGCGCCATCACCGCGAACACGAACAACGTTAGGAACAACACCGTGCGCAGAATGAACGCGCCGAAACGCGCGATCCCGCGCTCGAACTCGGTCTGCGGAGCGCGCGCGGCGAGGGCTTTCGCGATCTCCCCGAACTTCGAAGCTGCGCCGGTCGCCGTCACGAGCGCGAGCGCATGCCCGCTCACGACCGACGAGCCCATGAACACGATGTCGTTCGGACTGCTCGCTTTGCCGGTCCGCGCTCGCTTCTCGACGGGCAGCGATTCCCCGGTCATCGCGGCCTCGCTTACGTGAAAGTCCTTGGCCTCGAGCAAGTCGGCGTCAGCGGGCACCATGTCTCCCGCGGTGAGCTTCACGACATCGCCGGGCACGATCTCGCTGCGCGGCAGTTCGCGAAATGTACCGTCACGCAGCACGGTCGCGCGTTGCACGACCTTTGCTTTCAGAGCGTCGGCGGCGACCGCCGAGCGCCGAGTCTGCACCGATTCGATGATCACGCTCAGAACGACGATGCCAAAGATGATCGCGGCGTCACTGACTTCACCGAGCAGTGCGGCCGCCGCGCTCGACAGCAGCAGGATCAAGACGAGGGGGCTCGCCAGGCGGTGGAGCAAGCCTGCGAGCAAGGCCTCGTGGCGGACCACGATCGGCTCGTTCGGGCCATAGCTGTCGAGACGAGCTTGAGCTTGGTCGCTGCTCAATCCGCGTTGTGTGGTCGAATCGGACATGGGTTCTGGCGGATCCCTGCAGCCGCCTAGCTGCAGGCAGCATGCCAGGAGAAGTGGAACCAAAAGTGCGAATGCTCCGCCGAGCACCCCGATACTGGGCGCAGCATTTGCGTCAGGCGCAGTTTCTGCGTGCGCGTGTCAGGGAAGGATCGGCGTGGCCCTGCGTAAAGTGCTCCGATAGGGTTACGGCGCAGCTGCGCGCGGACCTGCTGCCGGGTGTCGTGGTCGGGATCGTCGCCTTTGATGGCGAGTGCGATGCGCTTTTTTGGCGCGTCGCACTCGAATTTCGCGTTAGCCGATTGCGCGCTTTGCAGGGGCGCCGTGATACGCCTCGGCCAGCATCGCGGTGTCGTTGTGACCGTGTAGCGAGGCGCACTTGCCGTCGCGAATGGTCCAGATGTGCATCCATTGCGTGTCCATCGAGACGCCGCTCTTGCGCATCGTCCAATGGTAGTGGCCCCAGACGAACACTTTGTCTTCCGCAGCCATGTAGCGCTGAGGCTCGAAGAGATGGATCTCGTGCGCGTCGTGCAGGCCACGGAAAAAGTCAACCGCTCCGTCCTTGTTCTGGCGAATGCCCAGAAAAGGCGCGTCCTCTTTGCGACCGACGATGCCGATGCTGACGTCGGGAGTCATCATGTCGAGGATGCCGGGCACGTCGCCTCGTCCGAACATTGCGTACCCCTTCTTCACCAACTCGATGTTCTCGTTGCTCATGGGATTTTCCTCCTGATTGTTGGAAGCAATCCAAAGTTAGACTCCGAGCCGAGTTCAGCGCCTGAGGAGGGTTCCCTATTTTCTCAAATTCGCGGTCAGGCCGTGCTCGATCGCGAAGAGCGTCGCGCCGGCGCGGGTGCGCACGCCGATCTTTCCGTAGAGGTTTTGAATGTGGTTATCGGCGGTCTTCGGTGAGATACCGAGTGAGCGACCGATCTGTTTCATGGTCTGTCCGCTCGCAACGAGGCAAAGCACCTCGAGCTCGCGCGCGGTGAGCCCGGCGACGAGCTCGCGCCGCACCGGCGGCACGCGATGTCCTGCCGCTTCCAGCACGGCGGCTGCGGCCTCGCTGTCGAGGAGTCCCTCGCGAACTTCGCGCTTGAGCGCGGTGGCTGCCTGGTCGGCCGACAACGCGGGCCGGTGGGGGCGAGCCTCCGTCATCGCCTGATACGCTTCGGCCGCCGCGAGGATCTTGGCAGGCGTCGAGAGGGCGTCGCCGCGTGCGCCGCGATGGTAGCCCGAGCCATCGAGCCGCTCGTGGTGATACGCCGCGATCTGCGCGAGGCGCGCGAGCGCCCTGGGCCTCGCGAGAATACGTTCCGCGTGATACGGGTGCAGTCGTATCTTCTCCCAGTCGCTGCCGCTCAGCGCTCCGGGCTTGGCAAAGATGCCGCTCGAGATCGCCACTTGGCCGATGTCGTGAAGCAGGGCAGCGCGTCGCAGCGCCGTCACCTCCGGCGCGGGTAAGCCGCGCAGGCGGCCCGCCGCGGTTGCAAGCTCCGCCACGCCGCGCGAATGACCGAACGTGAACGGTGACTTGATGTCGGCAAAGTCCGCCAGCGCGAGGCAAGCTTCGTCGAACTGCGCCTCGCTGAGCCGAGCGTGGGGCTCGGGCTCAAGCGCCAGCACGGCGTCCCACGACGATTGCGCGTCCAGGTCGGCCGTCAGCGCGTCTGGACGCGCGAGGAACAGATCCGCGATCCGCGGCTCGTACACCTTGCCGTGGCGCTTCCTAACGGCCGCGACGGCCGCGTCGATGCCTTGCGTCTCGCTCAGCACGATCACATCCTGAGCGAGTGTCACGACGCGCACCGCGGGCGCAAGCGCCGCGCCTTTGACGCCGTTTGGCATGCCCTTGCCGTCCCAGCGCTCGTTGAACTGCCCGAGGTTTTTGATGATGGCGTCGTCGAATCCAAGCCGGCGCCCGAAGCGCTCGGCGGTCTCGCAATGCGCGCGGAAGCCCGCAGCGGTCTCGCTCTTGCTCGCAACCAGCCCCTTGAGTGCGCCCCAGATCATCGCCGGCAAGGATTGCCCCGACTGCGCTTGCATGATGGAGCGCAGTAGGACGGGTGCGAGCTGTACCGGGTCGCCTGTGTCGAGCGGCGCGAGCGCGCGCCGAAACGCGATCTCGTCACCGAAGAGAGCTGCCATCGCGTCGGTTTCCGCATTGCAGCCGATGTAGCGTAAGAGCGCGTGGTGGTATGTCTCGACGCGCTCCGCGAGACCGAGCCCGAGCGCGGCCGCGAGTCTCATGCTGAGCACGCACGACTTGAGCGCGTATTCCATGGGCTGCCCGATCACGAGATCCGTGGCGTGCGACCAGGCAGCCACGATCTCCGCGCGGCGGATGCCCGCGTCTCGATCCTCGGGATTGGGACTCACGCTGTCGATGGAAGGCGGCGCGCGCATGCGACGTCAAGCGGCTGATGAAGGCTGCGTTCGGCGATGGGAAAAGCCTTTGCTCTTGCCCGCAGAGGTCGTTGCCGCTGACAACCTCGGCGTCGGAACGGCACCCTCGCGCTTGGCGGCTTGGCGCGGTGCAAGTCGATCTACTTCGACGTACGGAAGGTGCGCTTGTGCACCGCACGCTCGTGGCCGCTTGAGATCGACCAGGAGCCGGACTCCGGGTGTCCAGATTGGAGCTTCTCGAATAGCGCGATCCCGCCGTCGGCAACATGGCGGTAAACGCCCGATCGATGTCGCGACCGAAATCAATACCATCGACGATCAGCGTCGCCTTCTCGAGACCATTCATGTGACTCGCGAGCTCGCGACGTAGACCTGAGCGCGCCTCGTGCTCCGTGCTGTACGCGACGGGGCCGACGATTCCGAGAGACTCGCCACGCCCGTTGTCGATGTAAATGGCAGCCGCGACACGCCCATCGGGCGCGCGCTCAAGCCGCGGCTTCAATACCAGAGCCATCTCGAAGCGCGCAGCATACAGACTTTGGGTCGGTAGAAAAGTGCTGCCTCCAGGAATAGCGCAAGCAGCGGCAAACGCCGCAATGTTGTCACAGGGCGCTCGTAAGGATCGGAGTAACAGGAACGTCGAACGCGGGGGCCGCGCTTTTAGCGAGCGGACGAGAAATGGATGGCACGCCGGTAACTCTGAGAAACGCTCTCACGCTGAGAATGACTCTGCCGCTCGCGAGCTCCAGCCGCTGCTTGTGTAGTTGAATCGCGTCGCCGATTTGCCCCGCAATCAACACCGTGTCGAGATCTGTCTGCAGATCGTGAGGCCCGCGACGGCCCGCCGCGTACTTTTTTGGTCACCGTGTCGCTTGCGTCCAATCTCTCATGACCAATAACAGGCTCGCCCGATCCCCAACGGATCTGCCTCGTCTGGTCCACGCACGGGCGCCACTCGGTTCAGGAGGAAGATGACGTCGAGGGTTCGGATAGAGCGGCCGGTTTTTTCGTTCCGGGGGCCACCTGTGGCGAGCTAATCACTAGGCAACGGCGATCCGAGCTGGACGATGACTTGGACGCGCGTTTAGCCCGCGGCAACCATGCGTCGGATCCGCTCTTGCCACTCGGCAGGAGCTTGGTCCGCGTGGTGGTGCACCACTTTCCATTGGCCATCGAAGCGATGCAGGATGTTGGTCTCGTTCAACGTTAGCTTGAGCTCGCCTTCAGGCATGTACAAGCACGACTCGAAGACCGCGTACGAGTACGCGGTGTCACCGCACACTTCGACGGAAAGGTGGTGAGGGGATCCGATTCGATCAGCTCGCTTGTCGTGCCCCCGGTAGATCGAGAACACCGCCGCGATCTCACGCCATGTCGCTAGAACCTCATTCCAGCCGCGAGCCCATCTGCCGAGCGGGTGTACGGTCGAGACCCAGTCCGCGTGGTGCCATAGCGCGCTCATGTCTTCGGTTCCTCGACCTGCGAGTAGAGCTTCGAGCGCGGTGTAGAAGGCTTCCGAGGTGTTTCGTGCTTCTTCGCCGCTGGCTAGCGTTTGCGAGTTCTGCGTCACGTGCAACTGCCCATGAGCGTCTCGCTCGAAGATGGCCCGAGATCGGGCACGCGCACTTTGCATTTTTTGACAAATCGAGCGGTTTCACCGGGTCCATCGGCGCCAGAGTTTCCGCAAGAAATGCGATGTCTTCGCCTTGTGGATCGTGGATCGTGTGCGTGGCGCGGATGGTCCGCGAAGGATTCCGTTCGCCGCGTTTTCATTGGAATCGCACATGCTCTCGAATGGCAGTGTCTTTGGTACCGCGACCATGTTGTTCGCGCTCGCGTGGAGTTGCTCGAACTCGAACTCGAACTCGGCTCGCGCTCAACGGACCGGCGGCGACGCCTCTAGCGGAACTGGCGGCGGTGAGGCGGCCGGCGTCATGGGTGCGAGCGGTGGCGGCGCGGTCGCCGGCAATGCTACCGGCGCTGCGACAGGGATGGGCGGCAACGCGGGCGGCGGAAACGGGGACGCAAACGCCGGAACGGCAGGAAGTGCGGGAAGTCCGATAAACGGGAGCGCGGGTGCGGCGGGAAGCGGCGTGGCGGGTGGAGCGGGCGGCAGCGGCGGGAGCGGCTCGACGGGCGGCGCAGGCACCGCGGGCTCGGCGTTCGGCGGCGCGGTGGGCAGCAGCGGCAATAGCGGGGGCGGGCAGGGAGGAGCCGGTGGTGATTCATTCGTGCTGTCATGGCAGGACGACTTCAACACGCTCGATCTGTCAGCGTGGCAGCTGCAGACGTTCACGTACGACGGCAACCAGGCGCAGTTCTCGACGCAGAACGCCAGTGTTTCGAATGGCGTGTTGACGATATCGCTCAGCGCAGCGCCGAACGGTTCGGCAAAGCCGTACCTCGGAGTGGAGATGCGTTCGGTCAAGACGTTGACCTATGGCAAGGTTTCGGCGCGTATGCGCTTCGCCACAGGCTCGGGCGTGGTGTCGGGCCTCGTTCTTTTTTACACGCCGTTCCCAAACTGCGACTGGAACGAGATCGACATCGAACACCTCGGCAACTCGAGCAACACGTCGCAACTGAACGCGATGGTGTACACCGGAACGCCCAACCCCAATTGCACCGTGTCCGTGACCCCGACCCAAGATCCGCTAGTGACCAATCTCGGCTTCAATGCGGAGACAGGCTTCCATCTGTACGACGTCGAATGGACGCCTGCGGGCGTGAAGTACTTCGCGGATGGCCTGCTTCTTCGGAATTGGACGGCAAACGTCGCGCGGCTCAAGCTACCTGAGACCATCCTGCTCACCATCTGGGCATCGAGCGCTGCATCCTGGGCAGGGCCGCTCACTGCTAGCTCTGCGCCCGCCAGCGCCGACGTCGACTGGATCAAGGTCTATAGCTACAGCGGCTGAGGCACAGACATCGTTGGAGTCACGACACATGTTTTCACAGCGGATCACTCGCAGTGCGCTACTGAGCGCGCTTTTCAGCTGGTCTATCGGCTGCTCGAGCACAACGGCCGGAAGCGGGGCGGGCGGCAGCGGTCAAGGCAGTAGCGGTGCTGATCCGTTCGTCCTCGCGTGGCAGGACGACTTCGACACGCTCGATCCGTCCGCCTGGCAAGCGCAGACGTTTACGTACGATGGCAACGAAGCCCAATTCTCGACACCGAACTCAAGCGTCGCGAACGGCGTGCTCACGATGTCACTCACGGCCGCGCCGAGCGGCTCGGCCAAGCCGTATCTCGGCGTGGAGCTGCGTTCGATCAACACGCTGACCTACGGCAAGGTTTCGGCGCGCATGCGCTTCGCCACGGGCTCGGGTGTGGTCTCCGGACTAGTGCTCTTCTACACGCCGTTCCCCAACTGCGATTGGAACGAGATCGATATCGAACACCTCGGTAACTCGAGCAACTCGTCGCAACTGAATGCGATGGTCTTCACGGGAGTGCCAGTCGCCAATTGTACGACTTCTGTAACGCCCACCCAGGACCCGCTCGTCGTGGACCTCGGCTTCGACGCGGAGAGCGATTTTCACCTCTACGACATCGAGTGGACTCCCGAGAGCGTGAAGTACTTTGCCGACGGAGCGTTGCTGCGAACCTGGACGGCCAACATCGATCGGCTAAAATTGCCGGAGACGATCCTACTCACGATTTGGGCCTCCAGCGCAGCCTCTTGGGCAGGCCCGATCAACGCGAGCTCGGCTCCTACCAGCGCCGAGGTCGACTGGATCAAGGTCTACGACTACACGGGCCAGCGATAGCTCGCCGACTTCGCGCATGTTCATCTTTCTTGGCGGCTCAGCGTGCCGCTATACTCGGGAGATGGCGGAAAGCTTGTTCCAGCCCTTTCCCATGCTGTCGGGACGCCGCGCTCAGGCGTGGCGCCACCAACCAGCGTACCGCCGTCCACGTCATTTTCACACGGAGCCCGAGCTCAACATCGTCTTTCGGGGGAGCGCCGTGATCGGCCTTGGGGACGGCGTGGTGCACGCGAATGCGGGAGACGTCGTGCTGTTTCACCCAGGGCAAGATCACGAACTCCTCGCAGCCAGCGTGGATTTGCAGTTGTTCGTCGTTGCTTTGCGGCCGGAGGTAGCGGAGCGTGCCTGCAGCCCGCTTGCGCGTGCTTCGAGCCATGGCTGTCGTCTCACGGCCTCGGACCTGAGCTCGGTGGAAGACCAGCTCGGGGCTCTCGGCGCGCTGGTCGACGGAAATGCAGTGGAGGAGCAGCTTGCGTCCTTGTTCCAAGAAGTCCAAGGGAAGCTTGCAACGAACCACGTTCTCAGCCGGCGAGCCCTCCAAGAGATCAGCGCCCATCCCGAGACCAGTGGCTCGGATCTGGCAGAGCGTTTGGGGGTGGACCCGAGCGTGCTCAGCCGCCATTTCCACGAAGATCTAGGGCTGACGTTCGTCACCTATCGTGCCCGGCAACGCGCCATGACATTCATCCGCCTGGTTGACGCCGGTCAATCGCTTACTCGCGCGTCACAGGAAGCCGGCTTCGGCAGCTACGCGCAGTGTCACCGGGTGATCACCAGGGCACTGGGTTGCGCACCGCACAAGTACTTTGCTGGCGAGCGTTCGCGGATCGATCAAGCGATAGAGCCTCGCACGTAAGAGCGAAGTCCACGAGGACTCCCGACGATCAACGCTGCTCAGGCGGAGGCTGACTGCCAAGCTCCACGATTTCTTCCGGCACGAGTGCTCGGGCGTAGACGGCGACGTCGTCCAGGTCGCCCGTCAGATAACGCACGTTGCCTTGCCAGTGGGCGATGTAGAGTTGTGGCTCGCCGGGGCTGATCACATTCGGTGCCGGCACGCGGCCGAGAGGGTCGCCGTCGACGTACACGGTTACTGGTACCAGTCCGGCTCCATCTCGAAGATGATCGGGCGGCCACCGAGGCAGGCGGAGTATCCCTTGGAGTTGCTCGCGTAGGACGCGACGATGGCGGCCCAATCCTGCGTGATGTACTGCGCGCCATACGTGCAGAGATCGCCGCCGCTGCAGCCGCTCACGTTGCAGTCGCACAACTGATGGGCGGACTTCACGTGGTTTGCGGCGCCCGCCAGCTCGACGCAAGCCGTGGCGCAATTCGTGAGTCCACTCAGGCACTGGCAGCGTCCGGATGAGCATACTTCGCCCGACAGGCACTGGCTCGCGCACTTTCCGCAGTTCGTGTTGTCAGCGCCCAGGTCCACGCAGATTTCGTTCAGCCAAACCGGCTACCGGGGCCCGCGGATCTTTCGCGGGACTCGCGGGAAAGTGGGCTTTCGTCGGCCTTTCACTCGACGCGGGTCGCGGGGCTTGTTAGGTCGTGTCCGGGCAAATGCCGGTGCAGCGCGGAGCGAGCAGAGTCGAAAGCACGACAAGAGTCGTCGGCGCGCCGAAGGTGAGCGGATCAGCCGAGGGTGTCGATGCCTGAACAGACCATTCACCTGACGGCTCTGCGCGAGGCCACCAACTCAGCGCAGCTCGATCCGTCGGCGCGGGAGTGCGCGATACGCCACGAGCACGCGACACGCTTTGGCGCGCTACTGGTCGACCTGCCCTACTTTCAGGGATTTGCGGGGGAGCTGGTTCGTCACCTGCTCGGCCTGCCGCCGCGCCAGTCTACATGGGGTCAGCGGCTGCACGACGGCGGCGCGATCTTGCTGCTACGTTCGCTCGTTGAGGTGGCCCGACAGACTCGCGACCCTGCGGTCGCCGCTGCGACCCTCGGCCTCGCGTCGCACGCGGCCATCGATCGCAGCATCCATCCCCTCGTCAACGCGCTCGCCAAGCGCTACCCGATCAGTGGCGATCACGAGACGTCACACCGTGAGGCGGAGAAGCTTCATTCCATCTGCTTTCACGAAGTCTATTTCGGCAGGGACGTGCTCGGGACCCGGGAGGTCGCGACCCATTTCGGCGTCCAGTCGGCCAGCGCCGAGGTTCTGCGCGCTGTGTGTCAAGCGTTTGAGCAAACCTTCGGCGACGGCCCTTCCACCGCTGATCTGATCAGCTTCCAGCGAGGGTACAGCCTGCACGTGGCGCTGTTGAGCTCGTTTCCTGGACGACAGCTAGCGCCCAGGAAGGCGCGCGAGTTGGCTCGTACTCGATACATGCGAGGAAGCTGGGGGACGTTTGCATCGGCGCTCGAGAGCGCCGTTGCCAGTTCGGTGCGCGTCATCAATGCCGTTTGGGCTGCGATAGAGGCCCCGAGCGGTGATCGGGATGCGGCTTTGGCCCTCGTGGCTCAAGTCTTGCCGCTCGGCAGCATCGATCCGGACGGTGGCGATGCCGAGCTTGATGCGCCCTATGTTGCATCACTCAGCGAGCGCGCAGCAGGTGTGTCTCCGGCGCTCGCACGAGCGCTGGTTTGCTGAGCCGCTGCTAATAGCGTCCGCGTCTGAGTGATGCCCGGCTCTACGGCGGCGCGTACGTATGAATCTCCGCTGGGTGACCTTCGCGATTTGGCCAAGCCACGAACAGACGGTCGAGCTCGCTCGACCACAGCCCGGTCCGCGCTCCGGCGCGCGTGTTGAGTCTCGCGATTCGGTCGTATTTGCCGGGCGTCGCGGCGTCGAACACATCGACGTAGCCTTCGCCGCCGATGACGTACACGCGCTCGCGACGCGCGTCGTAAAACAAGTCGTCGGTGTCTGCGACGCACGTCACCGCCGCAATTTGTTTGGCAGAGGTGGTGTCGAACACCAGGAGCTCCGCGGGCTGGCGCACTCCGACGAAAAGTCGGTGCCCGCTTTCATCGAGCGTCATTGGATAGTTATTCAACAAGTGCCCGAGGGGGATACGCTTGACGATCGCGCGCTGCACGCGGTCGAGCACTAGTATTTCGCGAATATCAGGCACATTCACGAAGATGCGCGGGCCGCTTGCTTCGAGCCTAAACGACTCGGGGTGTCCGCCCAAAGGGACGTCCGCGACGAGCTTCATACTCGAGGGATCGATCACACCGATCGCGCCGTCGCCGTAGCCGAGGTAGAGCTGACCCGAGGCCGAGTCGACGCGCAGATTGTCCGCGTCGCCCATGTTCGCCAGGGTCGCGGTACGTTGGTAGTTTCCGTCGTCGAACGCGGCGACCGAACCCCGACGCATCGCGACCACGACGCGATGAACGGCGGGCAAGTAGGCGACCCCCTGCGGCTCCTTGAGTCCGCTGATGCTCGTGATGCGTTTTCCGGCGTTCACGTCGAGAACTTCGAGTGAGCCGTTGCCGAGCGCGGCGACGAACAGTCGCCGGCTGACCGGATCTATCGCCAGATGATCGAGTCGACGCACGACGCCAGGCAGCGCAATCACTTGCACTTCCGCCAGCGGCGGCGCCGCGGGCGCGGACCCCGCGCCCGCACTAACGCACACGAGCCCGAGAACCACGAGCAGGTACCGGTGAACGCGCATAGTATTCGTTTACGACCAACCGTGGTCGCTCGCAAGCCGCGCCGAGGTTACAATGGGCGCGCGCCTCATGATGAAAGAGCTCGCGTCTGCCGTCGCGTTCTTGTGCACCACCGCACACGCAGTTGCCGCACCCACGCTAAAGGCTGCTCTTCCGCTTGCCCTCGTGGCGGATATGCCATTGCCGGGCCGCGCAACCCGCTTCGACTACCAGTGGGTCGACGCGGATCGTCGGCGCTTGTACATCGCGCACCTCGGTGACAGCACGCTCCTCGTGTTCGATCTAGATACTCAGCGTGTCATCGCCGAAGTCTCGCAACTACCGAGCGTGCACGGCGTCGTTGCCGCCCCCGATCTACATCTGTTGCTGGCGACCGCAACCTCCGAGAAGACTCTCGCGCTGATTGACGATCAAACCTTTCGGGTGAAGGCCCGCGTCCCTGCCGGTCTATACCCAAACGGGCTCGCATACGATCCGGTGTCACGCAGGGCCTTCGTCTCCAACAACTCGGGTCGCGGTATCGCCGTGGTCGACCTCGGAGCAGAGCGAGCCCTGCAGAGTCTGGAGATTGGTGGGGGAGCCGGGAACACGCAGTACGACGCCGATTCCGGCCACGTGTTCGCGGCGGTGCACGGGGTACCGACTCTGGTTGATATCGATCCGGGCGTGCCGCGCGTCGCCGGACGAATCGCGCTCCACGGTGTAAGCACGTGCCATGGTCTGCTCGTGGCGTCGACGTTGCGGCTCGCGTTCGCCGCATGCCGTGGCACCACGCCTCGCCTGGTCGTCGTCGATTTGCGCGCGCGCGCTCAGCTGTCAACACTGCCGCTGCCTACGGACACCGACGTACTTGCTTTCGATCTTGGGCTGCGCCGGCTCTACGCGGCGTCCGAAACGGGCATCGTGGCTGCGTTCGACGTCGCGCCTGATCGCTCGGTCAGCGAGCTCGGTCGTGGTTTGCTCGGTCCAAACGCGCATTCTGTGGCTGTCGACCCCGCGAATCACCGCGTGTACTTCCCCTTGGAGGACGTTGCTGGACACCCCGTGTTGCGAGTGATGGAGCCGATCGCTTCACCGCCGCCGCCGTAGTTACGCGCCGTGCGCGCGTCCTAACACTACTGCTTCAGACTTTGGGACGATCAGATCTCACCCCTTCGGGTGCGTCGAAGCGCCCCGATCGGCAAAGGGAGGCGAGACCCAAGAAAACAAACACTGGGCGACCGCGCCCCGTGGCACCCGAAGGGGTGGACCAGAGCCCGTTTCGCACACGGCCCGCCTCGATCGCAGGAGCTCGAAGCGAGCCTACGGAGCTCACCCCGAAAGTCGCGAAATTCTCGAGAAAATCTCAAATTTCAAGCAGTAGTGCTAAGCGTGACGAAAGCGCGCTCCGGGTTGCGTCCGTAGCGGTCGAGGCGCGGCCCGCTGTGCCGCTGCGCATCAATCGCCTGCAGCCGCCGCACTCGGGAGCGTGTTCATCTCGCGACATTCGGATCGTGCCATGCGCGCTTGCAGGCACACCTTGACTGAGTGCCGCCTCTAACTTCACGCTGTTAAGGTTGGCCTGATTCGAGCACAATCCGCGATCGCGATGCGCTACACGACCCTTTTGATCTCGATGGTTCTCGGCGCCGCACTCGGCTGCAGCGGCAAGGAGAGCAGAACGAACGCGACCACGAGTGCAGGCGCGAGCGCGGGCACAGGCGCGAGCGCGGGCACAGGCGCGATTGCTCCCTGCGATGCAACAGCCATCGACGCTGGAGCGGTCAGAATGGGCGCCGGCGTTCCGCTCCAACTTCGAGCCGCGTCTGCGTGCTGCACCTCGCAACGCGGTGCTGGACCGCCCACGCAACCGTATCCACCCGGCGTCGCTTCATTCCTTCCCGCGGATGCCGGCGGTTGCATGTCCGATTCTGACTGCACGGATGGCAAAAACGGCCGCTGCTTTCCGTTCTCAGGTGTTGTCGGGCCAGGCGGGTGCTCGTACGACGAGTGCTTTACCGATTCGACTTGTGGAGCGAAGACGCCGTGCCTTTGCCGCAACTCGCCCACGAGCAACGACGCGAACGGTTGCGACCCCGGAGGTAACTGCGCCGTCGACTCAGACTGCGGCCCCGGCGGTTATTGCTCGCCCTCGGAGAGCTGCAACGGCGCGACCTACTATTGCCACACCGCGTCGGATACGTGCGTGAACGATGCGGACTGCCCTTCGGTCGACGGGGGCGCGCTTTCCTGTGCCACATTCGCTCGCTGCGCCTACGACTCGCAAACGCAGCATTGGGCGTGCGCGCAGCTCGTTTGCTGTCCGCCCTGATTTTCACCCGGGATCCAGCACCTTGAACCGTAGGTCCGTGACGAATACACGAGCCGAATTCCGTCGCGCGCGGCTCTCCATTACGTGCCCTACACGCGAAAACTAGCTCTCTCGGAATATTCGACCATGAACAGACTTGGGGTGAACGTAGCGCTCGGTTCGGCTCTGTTGCTCGCGCTCGCGTGCAGCTCGAGTTCGGGTACGAATAGCGGAGGGCCGAGCAGCGCCGGCGCTTCGGGGGCAGGGACGGGCGGGATCGGCGGCAGCGCGAGCGCGGGTGGGATGAGCACGACCGGCGGCAGCGCGAGCACGACCGGCGGAGCGAGCGGTGCGTCGGGCGGAGCGAGCGGTGCGTCGGGCGGAACGAGTGGTAGCGCGGGGATGTCGGGCAGCGCGGGCGCCGGCGGTAGCACTTCGCGCGCAAGCGCAGTGTGCGCGCGCTGGGCAAGCGATCGCATGGATAGATCCGAGGGCACGTGGACCGGCAGTGTCGCGACTTGTGACGCCGGTGACGTCACGCCACCCGCGCGCGCGAACGCGCTCAAGCTCTTGAACCTCTATCGCTTCTTGTCGAACATGCCCGAGGTCACGGAAGACACCACGATGGACTCGGAGGCGCAAGCGTGCGCGCTGATCCAGTCGGCCAATCCGCTCTCGCACATGATTGACATGACCGCCGTCTGCTACACCCAAGTCGGCGCGGACGCGTCTAGCAAGAGCAGCATTTCGAGCGGACCGGTCGTCGGCTCGATCGATCTGTACATGTCGGAGGGCGCCGAGAACGCGGGCACGATGGGTCATCGCCGTTGGATTCAGGCCAATTCGCTCGGCCCGGTGGGCTTCGGGTCGGGGAAGGGGTCGTGCTTCTACCAAGTGGGCGGCAGCGGTAAAGCCGGCACGATGTTCGCTTCCTGGCCGCCGGCGGATGCCGTCCCGCTCGCCGCGCTCACCACGACCGGAGTCGACACCAACGGTTGGACCGTGCAGAGCGATCAAGTGAAGCTCAATGCGGCGACCGTCACAGTCACGGACGGCGGACAGAACATGCCGGTCACCGCGACGGTGCTACCCGGCGGTTACGGTTCGAACTACGCGCTGCGCTTCGTGCCGAGCGGCTGGAAGACGCAAGCCGGTCACAGTTACGTGGTGACCGCGGGCGTCGCGCCGGCGCAAGTGACCTACACGGTCGACGTGGTCGATTGCTCGACCGTGAATTGATGTTCGAAGCGGCTCTGCTCTGATTCCGTATTTTCGGCATCCGCAAAATGAAATGCGGCGGGCCGTTCATTCGAACCGTCGATGACGCATTCGTCCGCTTGGCGCTCGGCGCCGGCCCGTCATTGTGAGAGAACACGTGACGTGCTGACCATGAAGGGCCAAGAGCCCGCAGAGACCAATCACGCCGGCTCTTCGCTTGCAGAGCCCACTTCAACTTCGCCCGCGCGGCGCGTTCGTGCGGATCTACATTCGCCGCGCGGGGCGCTCAACACGATGCCCAAGCGATGCGTTGGGGCCGGACGGGTGGCGGAAGGCCTGCGCGCGGATTGGCAACGACAGCTTGCTTACGTGAAGAGGGAATGCGACTTCGGCTACCTGCGCATGCACGGCTTGCTCGGGGACGAGCTGGGTGTGTACCGCGAGGATGCCGCCGGTCGCGCTGAATTCAACTTTCAGTACATCGATGAGGTCTACGACTTTCTGCTGCGCATCGGCGTGAAACCGTTCGTGGAGATCGGCTTCTGCCCGAGCGCGCTCGCGAGCGGCTCGAAAACGATATTTTGGTGGAAGGGCAATGTCTCGCGGCCCAACGACATGGACAAGTGGCACGCGCTGATCGTCGCGTTGGTCCGTCATTTCACGGAACGTTACGGCGAGGCGGAGGTCGCTACGTGGTACTTCGAGGTCTGGAACGAGCCGAACCTCGCAGGCTTCTTCGACGGCACACAAGCCGACTACTTCGAGCTCTACGCCCGGACGGCCCGCGCGGTCAAACGTGTGTCGAACGCATATCGTGTCGGTGGGCCGGCCACGGCGGGGTGCGCTTGGGTACCCGAGCTCATCGAGTACTGCGCGCGTCACGCGGTGCCGCTCGATTTCGTCTCGACGCATGACTACGCGGTCGAGGTCGGGCATCTGGACGAGACAGGCACGGCCGGTACTATCCTGTCTCACGACCCGCGCAGCATTTTTGGAAATGTGCTCGCCGTACGCGAGCAGATCGCCGCTTCAGCGCTGCCCGAGCTCGAACTCCACTTTACGGAGTGGAGCAGCTCGTACACGCCCGCGGACCCACTTCACGACAGCTACCACGGCGCCGCGTTCGTCCTCGACAAGCTGAAGAAGAGCGGGGCAGCCGTGGATTCCATGTCCTACTGGGTCTTCACTGACATTTTCGAGGAGGCAGGCCCGCGTTTCACGCCCTTCCACGGCGGATTCGGGCTCCTCAACTATCAAGACATCCGCAAGCCGGTCTTCTTCGCCTACCAATTTTTCAATCGGCTCGGGCCCATCGAGCTGACTTGCGAAGACGCGTCGTCCTATGTCACGCGCGACGCGGCGGGCAACGTTCAGGTGCTGCTCTGGGATTTCACTGTCGCCAATCCCGAACGAGGTGAGAACAACCAGCTCCACTACAAACGCGTGCAGCCGGCACGGGCCAAAGGCGCCGTGAAGGTCGAGCTCTCGAACCTTACGCCAGGAGAGTATACGCAGCGCGTCTATCAGGTTGGCTACCGCGCGAACGATGCTTACACGGTCTACCTGGAGCTCGGTGCGCCCGCACAGTTGACCCGCAATCAGGTCGAGCAGCTCAACGCGGCCAGTGATGGGAAGCCGAGCCTCGAGACCTCGGTAGTCGTCGGTGGCAACGGGCGCTTCGAGTGCGAGCTCGAGCTCCGAGAAAATGACGTCTGGTTGATCGTCGTAGAGCGAAATGAGCATGGCGGCTGAGCGCGCTCGCGACCTAGTGCCATGTCCGGTTGTCAGGGGCGTATCGCGCAGTTCTACAAGGAGCCTGTCATGTTGAAAATTTCCCGTGTGGCCCAAGTCGCCGCGACGATGACGCTGGTGACGCTCGCGCAGCCTCGCGTTGCGCTCGCCGCGCAGACAACGATGACGATCTCGATGACCGCGCCGCCCGCGGTCCCGCGCATCCAGCCGCCTTTCACGGTTGGTGCCCATCCCGGAGCACCTTTCCTGTACGCCATCCCAGCGACGGGACAGAGCCCACTGAGCTTCTCGGCTGGGGGACTTCCCGCTGGTCTGGCGTTGGACGCGAGCTCCGGCACCATCTCCGGAACGGCGCCGGCCGCAGGCGCGTACGACGTCTCGATCGGCGTGACGAATGGCGGCGGTAGCGCGACTCAGACGCTCACCATCCTTTCCGGATCGAGCCTCCGCCCGACTCCGCCGCTCGGGTGGAACAGCTACGACGCTTTCGGCGCGAGCATCACCGAAAGCGAGGTCGTAGAGCAGGCGCAAGCGCTGAAGTCGACCTTGCAGCCATTTGGGTGGAACTACGTCGTCATCGACTATCGCTGGTACGACCCGCAGGACACGCTCGACGCGAACGGCCGCTATCTGCCTGCAACCTCCAAGTATCCCTCGGCCAGGGGGAGCAACGGCTTCAAGTCGCTGGCCGCCCAGATCCACGCGCTCGGGCTCGGCTTCGGCATTCACATCATGCGCGGCATCCCGCGCTCGGCGGTCAGCGCGAATTCACCGATCGCGAATGCGACCTATCACGCCGCGGACGCTGGAAACACGAGTGATCCGTGTCCCTGGGACACGCACATGTGGGGCGTGCACGGTGACACGGCGGCAGGGCAGGCGTGGTACGACGCATTGTTCGCGCAATACGCCGCGTGGGGCATCGACTTCGTGAAGATCGACGACATGCTGAACAACAGCACGAAGGTCTATCACCAGGCGGAGGCCGACGCGATCCGCAAGGCGGTCGACAAGACCGGGCGCGCGATCGTCGTGAGCTTCTCTCCCGGTCCGGACGATCCATCGTGGCTGCCCGCGTCGGTTGGTAGCCTGAACTCCGACGCGGACATGTGGCGCGTGGTCGATGATTTCTGGGACTACAGCGCGATCACCGATCTACCCGGCGTGTTTCGATCCGCGGGCACGTGGCAAGCGGCGGCGGGGCTCGCGGCCGGTCACTGGCCGGACGCGGACATGCTACCGCTCGGGTACCTCGGTCCGCGCTGCGAGTGGCACGCCTCCGGAGAGACGACGTTCGACCACAACACGCAGGTCACGATCCTCTCCCTGTGGAGCATCTTGCCTTCGCCTCTCATTTTTGGCGGTAACGTCCAGTCGCTCACGAGCGACGCGACGACTGGACCGTGGACCACGGCCCTTCTGACGAACGAGGAGGTCCTCGCGGTCAACCAAGACGCGAGCGGTGCGCACGCAACGCGCGTCACACAGCAAGGCAACACGGAAGTGTGGGCTCGTGATTTGAGTGGCGGCCGCAAGGCGGTCGCGCTGTTCAATCGCAACACCCAGGATGCGAGCGTGTCGGTGACCTTCGCGCAGCTCGGTGTCTCCGGCGCGCCGACGGTGCGTGATCTCTGGCATCGTGCAGACGTGGGCGGTATGACCACCGGTATTACGACGACGGTCCCTTACGGCGGCGCGCTCCTTTATATGCTGTCACCAGCCGGCTCGAGTGGCGCGGGAGGCACGGCTGGTGGCGGCGGTGTCTCCGGCGGCGGCGTGGCGGGTAGCGGCGGCGCGGGTAGCGGTGGCGCAGCGGGCAGCGGCGTTGGCGGCGTAGCCGGCGCTTCTGGAGCCAATGGTGGCAGCGGCGCTGGCGCCACGAGCGGTTCCTCTAGCGGAGGCATGAACGGCTCCGCTGGTGCGGGAGCAGGAGGAGTGGTCGGGACTGGGGGAACTGCGGGAGTCCCGAGTGGGAGTGGCGGAGCCGCTGGCGGCGTCGGTGGTACGGCTGGCGGCGTCGGTGGTACGGCTGGCGTTCCCAATGGAGGCGCGAGCACGGGAGGGTCCACCGGGTTGCCCCCAAATGCCACTGCCTCGAATCCTAGCGGCTGCAGCTGTCGCCTCGCTGCGACCAGCGACTCCGACGCGCGCGCGCTGCTCCTGCTGCTCGGGCTCGTGGGGTTCGCGCGTGCACGGCGTCGCTTGGTTTGATGAGCCAACGAAGCTCGGGTGGACTCATGCTAGTGTCCCGAGTCCGAGATTCCTTTCATAAATCAATGAAGGAAAATGATCGGGACACTAGCGCGGACGCGAAGCGGACGCGGGGCTTCGGGGCAACGCCCCGAGGAAATCAACTGTGGCCCGGCCGCGTAGCGGCTACCGCCACGAAGCGGCGGTCTGCAATTCGGCAACGAATTGCAGACTCAGGACACTAGGCGTCGAGCGAATGGTCGCTGATCGCGTCTTGGTGATTCTCGGGACCGAAAATGCCTGGTCGCGCGGCATCCTGACCGGCTTCATGGCGGCCGCTCACGAACGCGGATGGACGCTCCTCTTTTACAACGCCGCGTCCGATCTGCGATTGCTCACGGGCGCGCTGCGGCCGGTCGCGGCGATCGTTGCCACCGCGTTCGATGCCCCCGAGTTCGCGGAGCTCGGTACGCGTACGTTCGTTTCGCTAACCGTCGATCGGACTCGAGAGGACATTGCGTCGGTGTGCCTTGACGAAGCGGCGATCGGCAGGCTCGCCTACGAGCACTTGCGGACAACGGGGATCCGTAACGTGAGCACGTTTCGCTATGACGAGTCCGCGTTCGCGATCGCCCGAGAAGAGGCGTTCGTCGCTGCTGCGCGCGGCGCCGGCACGCGGGTCGCAGAAGGGTGGGGCATTGGCGACGGGCATGTCGACCGGCGCGAAAACCCGACGGCCATGGTGGCGTGGTTGCGGGGCCTGCCCAAACCTTGCGGCGTCTTCACGTGCAACGACGGTTGGGCTCGCGCCGTCGCGCGCTACGCAGAGCTCGCGGAGCTGCGCATCCCCGAGGACATCGCGCTGATTGGGGCAGACAACGACGAGCTAGAATGCGAGCTGATGTCGCCGCCCCTCTCCAGCGTGCTGATCCCGTGGCACGAGGTCGGGCGAAGCGCGGCCAGGCTGGTTCACCGTGCGCTGTCCGGCAAGCTCGACGCGAAAGAGCGGATTGTCGTCGCTCCACTGACCGTCGTCGCGCGGCGATCGACCGAGCTGCTCGCGGTCGAGGACACGCTGGTTGCGAGCGCAGTCGAATGGATACGCGCCAACGCAACCCGACGCCTCACCGTGCCGAGCGTCGCCCACGCGGTCGCAAGTGGGCGTCACCGGTTGGAGCGCGCCTTTCGCCGGGTGCTCGGACGGACCATTCAGGAAGAAGTCCGTAGCGCGCGGGTCGAAGCCGCGAAGCGCCTGCTCGAGGGCCCACGCCTGAGCCTCGCCGCAGTCGCCAAGGCGACCGGGTTCAAGACGGCGTCGCTCCTGACCGCCGCATTTCGCCGCGAGATTGGCATGACCCCCGGCGTCTATCGACGTCTCGTGCGCGCGGAGCTCGCTCCGGGCAGTGTGAGCTCGGACTGAGGGCGGCCTAGCGCGCAGCAGATTCACTTTTTTGAATATCGAAATTGCGGAATTGGAGCATTCGATTGTCGTGAATCGATTTGAGAGCCTCCGACGCACAAAAGTGTGAGCCATCTCGATCGGCAACGTGGTCTGCTCGCCCGCGCTCAATCGAGATGATCGTGATGACAAATGCCACCAAATCTTCGCTGATCCTGGTCACCAGCAGTGCGCTCGGCGCGCTTCTGCTCACCGCGTGTCTTACACCCTCTCCGGCGAGCGCCGGCGATGCGTCGTCCGCTTCGACTACGGTAACCGGAGGCTCCGCCAGTCGTTCGACCGTGAAGTCAGTGCCCTATGCGTGGAAGAGCGTTGTCATCAGGGGCGGCGGCTTCGTCACCGGCATCATCTTCAGCAGAGCGAAGCAGGGGCTGCTCTATATTCGCACCGACATCGGCGGCGCGTACCGCTACGACAGCGCGAACAAGGGCTGGATCCCTGTCACCGATTTCATCGGCCAGAAAGAGGGCAACTATCTCGGGATTGAGAGCATCGCTGCCGATCCGGTGGACGCGAACCGCGTGTACATGGCGGTCGGCATGTACACCCAATCCTGGGCGGGCCCCGGCGCGTTCATGCGCTCTGACAATCAGGGCGACAGCTGGAAGCTGATTCCGACGCCGAACATGAAGATGGGCGGCAATGAACTCGGACGAAGCAACGGCGAACGGCTCGCTATCGACCCCCACCAGCGGAAAACCTTGTTCTTCGGTTCCCGTCGCAACGGGCTCTGGAAGAGCACGAACGAAGCCGACAGTTGGAGCAAGGTCGAGAGCTTCCCCATGAAGGAAGATGACAAGGGGCTCGGCATCCCGTTCGTCGTGTTCGATCCGAACAGCGGCAAACCGGGCGAGCCGACACCGGTGATCTACGCCGGCGCGACGCGTAAAGAAGACAATATGTATCGCAGCGTGGACGGCGGTGCGACGTGGCAACTCTTGCCCAAGCAGCCGAAGGGGTTTCTGCCGGCGCGCATGGCGATCGATCGGGACGGTACCGTGTACGTCGCCTACGGCAACGATCCCGGTCCCTACGCGGTGCAAGACGGCGCGCTCTACCGCTACGATCCGAAGCACGAGACGTGGACGGACATCGCGCCGATCAAGCACACGGACACGGACCGCTTTGGTTGGGGGGCGATCACCGTCGACCCGCAGCACCCGGGCACACTGCTCGCGGCGACGATCGATCGCTGGTCAACGGGCGCGGAGGTATTTCGCTCGCTCGACAGCGGCAAGACCTGGAAGCCCCTCATGGCGAAGGCCGAGCTCGACAGCGGCGGCGCGGCGCACGTCTACCATGGTCGCGCGAAGCTCGAGCCGCCACAGTGGGTTGGCGACATCGAGATCGACCCGTTCGATGCGAAGCGTGCCATGGAGATCGAGGGTGGCGGCGTTTGGCTGACCGAAGACCTGACCCACGCTGACACGGATCAGCCAACGCACTGGTCGTTTCACACCAAAAACCTGGAAGAAACCGCGGTGAGCGGCCTGATCAGCCCGCCCGAAGGCGCGCCGCTGCTCTCCGTGATGGGCGACATGTGCGGCTTCCGACACGATTCGCTCGACGAGTCGCCCAAGAACGGCAAGTTCTCGAACCCGATGTGCGCGAGCGGCAACGCGATCGACTTCGCGGGCAAGAAGCCGGCTGTGATGGCCCGCGTGGGCACCTATCCCTGGGACGACAGCAAAGGACCGCGTGGTGCCGTGTCCAAAGACGGCGGGATCCATTGGACTGAATTTGGCGCCGAACCCCCGGGTAGCGCGGGATCGGGAGCCGTGGCCGTCTCTGCGGACGGTGGCACGATCGTGTGGGCGCCGAAGGAAGGTAAGGTCGGATACTCGGTGGACGGCGGCGCGACCTGGCAGGTGGCGGACGGCATTCCCGACGCCGCGAAGGTTCCGGATTGGGCGCCGAGCCCCTTGCGCGTCGCGGCGGACCGCGTGAATCAGAAAAAGATCTACGCGTTCGATGGGCTGACCGGCACCGCCTATTTCAGCAGCGATGGTGGCGCGCATTTCAAGATCGGCTCGCGCGGGCTGCCGTCGTTGCCCGAGTACGATCTGATTTCCGCGTCCATCGTCGCTGTGCCGGGCATCGAAGGCGACGTGTGGATCACTTCGGGCAAGGAGCTCGTGCACTCGACCGACTCGGGTCACGACTACGCGCTCGTCACGAGCGTCGACGAATCCTACTCGCTCGGCTTCGGCAAGGCCGCGCCAGGCCGGAGCTACCCCGCCCTGTATCTCTCCGGCAAAGTCGATGGGCTGATCGCGTTCTACCGTTCGGATGACGGCGGCTCACATTTCGCGCGCATCAACGACGACGCGCACCAGTACGGCGGCTCGCACATGCTGATCGGCGACCCGCGGATCTACGGGCGCGTGTACGTGGCCGTTGGCGGGCGCGGCATTGTCTACGGAGATCCGAAGTAGCGTTATCGCACCTGAGAGATCCTCTCATTTCGAATGACAGCATGATTTCTGCTGTTTGGATCTGGCTTCGTGCACAAGTTTGCTTCGCCGCTCGTTTTGAACTCGTGGGTGCCTCTCGCCGGTCGAAGCTGTTTCGACGCTCATTTTTTGTGGGTCTGCGGGGGCCCGAGCCCCGCAGACGGCGAGCTGCTAGATTTCCGCCGAAAAATGAGAGGATGCCTCAGTTATCGCACCAGCGTTAAGAGTCCCGGTTGCCAGGGCAGCTGGTTGTAGGTCAGGCCCGTCGTGGGGACGACGCCCTGGTAGAGAAACTGCAGATTGCATGGGTCAATCGTCTGCGTCTCATCGGGATTATTGCGCACGAGATCCCCGCTGCTGATGTCGCCCGTCCAAGCGCTGCCGCTGAAGGTGACGTTCGCCTTGCCGGCAAACGGATTGCTCTCGGTCGCGGCCAGTGGCGTCCATGAACCCTCGAGATCGGTCGCGGTAAAGGAGCGGAAGTACCTGCCCGCGCTGCCCTCCGCCTCGACGATCATCAGGTACTGGCTCGCTCCCTTGACCGTGTAGACCTGCACGGCCTCGAACAGGTTTGGCGTGGTGTCGGTCATGATCGTCGTCGCGTCCGTGAAGGCGCCCGGGAAGTCGGCGATCGGCATTGACGCGCGGTGAATGGTTCCGTCGTCATTCGCGAAGAAGAGATAGCAAGTGGCGCTGGTGCAGAGCACGGTTTCGTCGATCGAGTTGCCCTGATAGAGCTCATACGGGCCCGCCCAGCTCGACGCGTTCGTGGGGTCCGTCGAGGTGAGATAGGTGAACGACCACGGGCCCCATTCGTACAAGAGAACCCAGATGTTCTTCGGCCGGAAATAGATGAGCGTCGGCGCAACGCCCCCGTAAGCCAGAGGGCTTTGCGTGGCCGTGGACATCTGAGGCCAATCAGTGAAGGTCATCACGGCTCCGGCGTAGGCGCCGGCAGAGTCGACCGTCGACATATATGCAATGTGTTGATTGTTGTAGACGACGCTGCTGAAGTCCTTGAGAGACAAGAGCCCGGACTTCGGCTGAGCGAGCGGCGCTGACGACGTCCATTTGAAGGTCGTGGGCAGCGCACACGTCTCAGCCGCACCGCCGGTCCCAGCCGTGCCGCCCGTCGTTGCCGTGCCGCCCGTCGCCGCGGCGCCGCCCGCCGCGGAAGCGCCTCCGCTACCCCCAGTTACACTTCCACCTATCGCGGACGTGCCGCCGGTTGCGGCGAGGCCGCCATTTGCGCTGGAACCACCAGAGTTTGCTGCGGCCCCGGCAGCCGCTCCGCCCGTCGTCGTGCCGCCTGCAGCGTTTCCGCCTGGCGCTGTCCCGCCCATTCCAAGTCCGCCTGCGCCGATGCCCGCCGCGCCGCCTGCGGTCGCTCCGTTTCCTCCGCTCGATGTTCCGCTGCCGCTTCCGGCGTCAGCTCCCGAAACCCCAGAGTCCGGCGGCTTACTCGCGCTCTGGCTACATGCTGAGCTCGAGACGACGCCGCCCAGGAGTAAGAGAGGAAAGCGGCCGACGATGAAGCGAGCGAAGCGGAGTGCTCGATCGTGCATGTGATTTAGATCCTGTTCTGTACGCGCGAGCTCTCACGCGTACTCAGCTGAACGCCAATAGCTCGCCCGACTCAACGGCAGAGCAAGCCTGCAATTGCGTCTACCAGTGCAAACGTCGACGAGCAAGCGACGTGAGCTCGTCGCGTGTCACGCCGCGCGGGCTCCGGAGCAAATCCGCACAAGCGCCGGAGCGATTCCGGAATCGCATTCGAAGTCGGCTCGGCTCACGTCCAGCCGCAGCGTGTGAACGCCAATTGTTCACGTTGTCCGGCTGAGGCCCTTTCTTTCACTGATTCGTTTCACGATCTTCGGATCGCGATGATCGAAAAAGCTGCTCGTCTTGCTGTCGAGCGCGACGATCGCATCGATCTCTTCGGCGCTGAGCTCGAAGTCGAACACGGCGAAGTTCTCCTCCATCCGCTCCTTGCGCACCGACTTCGGAATCGCGACGATGTCGCGTTGCACGAGCCAGCGAACGATCACCTGTGCAATCGACTTGCCGTGCTTCGCGCCGATCGACCGCAGCAGCTCGTTCTTGAACATGTCGTTCTTTCCTTCGGCGAAGGGGCCCCATGATTCATGCTGCACGCCGTTCTCGCGCATGAGCTGATGCGCCTCGATTTGCTGGTGGAACGGATGCGTCTCGATCTGGTTGACCGCGGGCAGGATCTCGTTGTGGAGGATCAAGTCGATCAGGCGATCCGGATGAAAGTTGCTGACGCCGATCGCGCGGATGCGGCCTTCGCGGTAGAGTTCCTGCATCGCTCGCCACGAGCCGTACACGTCGCCGTAGGGCTGATGGATCAGAAAAAGGTCGAGGACATCGAGCCTCAGACGCTTGATCGAGCGATCGAAGGCTTGCTTGGTCTTGTCGTAGCCCGCGTCCTCGACCCACAGCTTCGTCGTGACGAAGAGCTCATCGCGTGGGATGCCGCTGTTTTGAAGTGCTTTCCCGACGGCCTCCTCATTCTGGTAGGAAGCCGCGGTGTCGACGAGCCGGTACCCGACGCCGAGAGCTTCTTCGACTCCGCGTTGGCATTCGGTGAGGTCGGGCACCTGATAGACGCCGAAACCGACCAGCGGCATCTTCACCCCATTGTTCAAAATCACATGCTCCATGATCATCCTTCCTGTCGCTTGCCTCGGGCGTCACGAGCATACGCTTCGGCCGCGCGGGCGAAAGACGTATGACGTGCACGCCCCGTCGCGCCGAGGAAGCTGTCAACCGGGACTTGACGCAGCCCCAATGACTCGTGGCTACGGAAGTGAGAACTTCGAAAAGAAGTCCCACATCGGCGGACTCGCTTTGAACGCCTGGAACTGCATGTTGTTGGGGTCGAGGTAGCAGTTGTCTGGCCAACAATGCGGCATGCCAGTGACCGCGCAGAACTCTACCTCCACGCCCTGGTCACAGCCCTGGTACACGGTGCACGTGGTGGAGCCTTGGCTGTACACCGTCACGGGCGTCGTGTTGCAAGTGTCACGTTTTGCCCAGGCAAGGGCGTTCGCGCCGTTGTCCCAGCCCACGGTCATATCAGCGGTGCCGAGTACATAAAAGATGGGGAGCGGGCGCGCCAGCGGCGAGCATCCTTCTCCGCCTGCAACACCACCTACGGCTGCGAAAACGTTGGAAAAGTGGCACCCCATATACTGAGACATGAGGGATCCGTTCGAGATACCCGTGACGTACACCCGCTTCTGGTCGATGCATGCGTGACTCTCGACTTCGGTAACGACGTTGTTGAGAAAGCCGACATCGTCGTCCGCAGTGGTGCAACCGGGAAGGACGGTCGTGCCAACCTTCCAACAATCCAGGGCTGCTGGGTAAACAATGATGAACCCGTTCTGCTCGGACACCGCATCCATTTGCGACCAGCTTTCAGCCAAGCCCGGTGTATTGTGGGCGCCGTGGATCACCATCATGAGCGGTGCGGAAGAGGTTCCCTTATAACTCTTGGGGACATAGACGACGTACTGGCGGGCCACGCCGCCCCACTCGGTATTGATTGTTTGCTTCCCGGAAGTCCAGCCGCCGCTGGGACACGTACCGGTTGAGCCGCTCGCGCCAGCCGAGCCGCTCGCGCCAGCCGAGCCACTCGCGCCAGCCGAGCCGCTCGCGCCAGCCACGGCGCCCGCGCCTGCTGAGCCGCTCATGCCTGCCATGCCGGTACCCGCCGCACCCGACGTCCCCGCGGCGCTGCCACCGGCGCCGGCTGCTCCTGCGCTTCCGCCACTTGCACCCGCCGCGCCAGCCATAGCTGTCGCGCCACCGGTGCCAGCAGTCGCAGGCGAACCACTCTGTCCGCCACCAGCGCTCATACCGCTCGCGCCTCCCGCGGAGATGGGGCCGCCTTGCCCCGCAGCGCCACCCTGTGCACGCGTAGGTGCTGTCGATTCGGAGGACGAGCAGCCAGCAAGTACAACGACGCCGCCTATCAGTACTGATCCCCAATAGTTCAGTTCGCGCATGTCTCACTCCGTTTCATTGGTTGCACAGTTGGAAGAGGCCGCACGCCCACAAAAAGCGAGCGACCACAATCGCGCCGCGCCGAGCGTAGTTGGCTCGGGCGTCACGCGCTCAATGCGATTCGAGCGGAGACTATGGTACAGCCATCGCGCTCAGTAGGCCGCCTCGAATCACGCAAGATCACGAGAAAGCTGCGAACACGCGAGATCGAGATCCAAGAACCTGAAATTCCCAAAAGCCGACCTGGCCTGCTTGCTGAGCGCGACTGTCGGCTCGTCAACTCGAGCGCGCGCTGCCCGCTCTCAACTCCGAGCGCACGAGGCGCCGATAAACGCCGGGCGTCATGCCGATTTCACGACGAAAAGCGGCGATCAGCTGCGACGCCGTCTTGAAACCTGCGCCCTTGGCCACCTCCGCAAGGCTCGAGCGGGAAGCCTCGAGCAACCGTTTCGCAGCGTCGACCTGCGCGCGACGGACTTCCTCTTGAATGGTTCGTCCCAACACTCTACGAAACGCACGTTCCAGTCGATGACGACCGCTCGCCACTGCGCGCGCGACGTTCGGGACGGTGACGCGTCGGGTCGCGTTGGCGCGTATCCATTCGACGGCGCTCGCAACCAGCTTATCTTCGACTGCGAGCAGCTCCGTCGAGCGTCGCGCGACCACGGACAAGGGAGCGACCACGATGCGCTCTTTCGCGCCGAGCTTGCCAGACAGCGCGCTGTGCACGAGCCTCGCTGCGCTTCGCCCGACCTCCTGCCAGGGGATCAGCACGCTGGAAAGCGGCGGCAACATCAGCTCGCATTCGAGCTCGTCGTTGTCTGCTCCGATCAGCGCGATATCTTCGGGAATGCGGAGCTTCGCGAGTTCCGCGTAGCGCGCGACGGCTCGAGCCCAACCGTCCGTGCACGTGAAGACACCGCAGGGCTTGGGTAGTCCGCGCAACCACGCCACCATGGCGGCTGGATTTTCACGCCGATCAGCACGCCCTTCGCCAACGCCCCAGCCATCTGAGACGCGTGTGCCCGCGGCCCGCGCAGCCTCGACAAATGCCTCTTCTCGGGCGATCGCGAACTCGGACTCGTCGTAGCGAAATGTGCTGACGTTGCGGATGCCGGTTGCTCGCAAATGCTCGTAGGCAAGCCGTCCGATCGCTGCTTCGTCCAGGCATACCGACGCAACGTCTTCCCGAGTCCGATCCGCCAGCAGTGAGACGAAAGCCTCGCCCCCGAGCTCGGCGAGCTCGGGCGCGTTGAGTTCCGTCGTAACCACGACTGCTACGGGCCGGAGCGCGCGCGTGAGCAAGCGGAGGTCTGCCGGGGTATTGTAGTAGAGGAGCGTCCAGCCACGTTCATGAGCGGCCGCCATAAAGCCGGTCAGGATGCCGCGCGACCAGGCATTCTCGGTCCTGAGAATCACCAAGACTCGTGGAGCGGGCATTCACTCGACCATGCTGAAGCTCAGCATGTTCCGAAGGCTACGGCCTTGTCATAGCGAATCAAACCCTGTTGTCTTCACGAACGTGGAAAATGCCATATCGGTGCAGATCTGACAGTCAGGACCAACAAATATATCATGTCCTGCTTGGTCCCCCATGAAGCGCCAGCGCATCCACCCGATGTAGCCTTCTTGAGCCTTGGCTTGGCCCGCGACGCCATTGTGATCGATGCCCGCCAGCGCGGCGCCAAAGGCGGGCTGCGTGGATCCAGTCACTGCTGCGCTGATCGTCGTCCAATTGAACGTCGTGTCCATGTCGCCGCCGATCACGCCCCAGGGTGCTTTTAGCGCCTTGACGTTCCCATTCGAGGCGAAGACAAATGTGGAGGCGATGCGAGCGTCGCTGCCGACGCTGATCGCCCCCATACCGCCCAGCGAATAGCCCGTCGACCCGATCTTCGTCGCATCCAGCTTGCCGCAATCCCCGGTTGTCGGGTCATTCGCCAAGCTCAGCACGTAGTCGAGCGCTTTGTTCATCTCGTCGGCCGTCACTTCCGTCTGCTCAGGCGCGACGACGACGAAGCCGTAACTCGCGACACGGGCCAGAAAGCTCTGCCAGATGTCGACGGTGTTGGTGTGTCCGTTTCCCCAGACGAGTAACGGATGCTTGACGCCGCCTTGCCCATACTTGTCCGCGGCGGGGCGGAAGATTGCCAGCTTGTTCGCCGCGCCGGTCGAGTCGGTTCCCAAGCTCGCGTCGCCGGTGTTGCGAGTGATCAGTGCAGGGCCAAAACCGCCATCTTTCGCAGTGTAGCTCGTGATGGGCGGGAATGCCGCACCCGGGGAGTTGTCACACGTCGTGCTACCCGCGGTCCCTGTTGCGCCAGAGCTCCCAGCCGATCCGGAAGCGCCAGCAGCGCCGCTGGTCCCGCTCACGCTACCCGCGGCACCAGCAGTAGCGGCTGCGCCGTCACCACCGGTCGCCAACGCGCCACTCTGTCCAGCGACGGAGCTCACCCCGCTGGCTCCCGCCGTCCCGGTCGCACCGGCTTGGCCGGCGCCCGCGCCACCTTCACCCGTCGCCACGAATCCAGCGGAGTTTGACGACGAGCAGCCCGCGGTCAAAAGCACACTCAGCAACAGACACGATCCCAGGCATTGAGCGTTGCGCATGACTCACTCCTTTAACCGGCGATTCAAAATCTCGAATCAGGGTTTCGTCGTCGCGACGCGCAGCAATTCGAGCGACGCGCCGACGACACCTCGTGCAAACGTATCAACCGCTGATGCGTTTAGGTCACAATTCTGAGGCGCGCCGACCGAAAGCTCTGATTGCGCAATTTCGAGATCCGACAAACGAGGCGCGCTCCCGCGGCGGAAGTAACTTTCTAGGCCCGTTGTGTGTGCGCACGCGCGAGCCGGACGCGTGCGCGTCGGCGCCTGAGATCCGGCAGATCTCGCTCGCAAGAGAGCGGACTGGCTACTTGACGCTCATCGGAATGGTGCAATCCGTGTTGCAGTAGATCTGACCGCCCGCGTCGGTCGGCTGCATCTGATCGTCCAGCGCGACGCCGTTGTTGGGACCGAGATCGCACTGCTCACCGAGATCGGTGTCCGCGACGCCGTCGCCGCACACGCGCGGATTTTGGCAAGCAATGCTGCAACGGTCGGCTCCGGTCGTGGTCGCGCCGTTCTGTTTGCCGAGGTCGCACTGCTCGGGACCTGCGGGCGGGGATTGAACGACCGAGTCGCCGCAAAACGGCCCCCAGGTGCAATTGGTGGTGCAGCCGCCGTAGGTCGTATCGTCGTTCGGGCCGGGACAGCCTGCGGGCAGCGCAGCCATCCCGGTGCCGCAGTCGCATTCCTCACCGCCCACTGCGACGCCGTCACCGCAGGCAGGTACGCACTGGCTCTTGCCCGCCAGGAAATTCGCGAGCGTCAGCTCGTAATTCGAGCCGCAGCACCAGCGCTCGGCCTGAAACACGACGACCTCGTACACGCTGCCGACCGTGAGCTTGAAATCAGTAGTCGTGTACGAGGACGGCGTGTCTCCGTAGCCGACCTGGCCGGTGCCGTTCGCGGCGTCGAGGATCACGGTTGCCGCGGCGCGATTGTGCACGCCGCCGAGATCGACCGCGAGCGTCCCGTTGACGAACACCCACACGTCGTCGTCCCCGGTGAATTTCAGATTCTCGTTGCCCTGGTATTGGAACCAGTAGCGGAGCTCGGTGGTGAACGAGAAATTGTGGTTCGCCCAAGAGTTGCCGAAGCCGAGACCCTGGTAGGCGTGGCACGTGCGACCCGGAAAAGCGGAATCCATGTATGTCACGGGGGCCCCCGTGTTTTGATCGGTGATGGGATTGTTCGAATCGAGCGGGAAGAAGCCACAGCGGTCGAACCAGGGCGGGTCGGTGTCGCTGTTCATGGCGTACGTGGTTTTGTTGGTCGCGCTCTGGAGTAGCGTGAGGCTTTGGTAGAAGGTTTGGTTTACGCCGCTCACGTCGCGGTACCACTGGTCGAACGAGCTTTTGCCGGTGAACATCAACGTGGTCGGGTTCGTAACGGGGTCCGGTCCGGCCCACACGGGCTTCCGGTCGAGTCCCAAGGTCGATGCCACGATGCCCTTAGTTTCGTTGCAGCAGTAGTGATTGAAATCGGGATGACCAGTCGTAGCATCCTGATACATCTGAAAATCCCGCGCTACGAGCGGGATGGTCAGGCTCGGCGGCGGGTTGTCATACGCAGAGGTGCAGGTGTACCCCGGCTCGATCTTGCAGTCGTGCGAGCAGCCGTCGTGATCGAGCACGTTGCCGTCGTCGCACTCTTCGGTGCCGCGCAGCAGGATGCCGTCGCCGCACACCGTCTTGCATGCGCCGACGGCGCTGGTGCTCGTGCCACATTGCGGCTCGGTCCCGCACGTCGGCGAGCAGCCGTCGTACGGCAGCGTGTTCCCGTCGTCACACGTTTCGCCGGCTTCGAGCTTGCCGTTGCCGCACACGGTCGGCTTGCAGGTGCCGCTCGAGCAGTCGAAACCTGGCTCGACTTTGCACGTCGCCGAGCAGCCGTCGCCGCTCATGGCGTTGCCGTCGTCGCAGGTTTCGTAGCCCTTCACGACGCCGTCGCCGCACAAGGGGCTGCAGGGCTTGCCGGGTACGCGGCAAATGTAGCCGGGCTCGACGCTCTGGCAGTCGCTCGAGCAACCGTCGCCGCTCATGGTATTGCCGTCGTCGCACGCTTTGTTCGTCGTCAGGACGCCGTTGCCGCAGACTCCGAGGTACACGCAGGGCATGCCTTCGGTGGGGCAGTTCCAGTTTGCTTCGAGCTGACAGATGCGGCTGCAGCCGTCGCCGTCGGTCCGGTTGCCGTCGTCGCAGCCTTCGCTGCGCTGAATCGCGCCGTCGCCACACGCGCCGCCACTCGGGTGGCCGGTGCCCGCCGTGCTCAGCGACCCCGCGTCCAAGCGGATAGTGCCTCCCATTCCGAGCAGTCCCCCCGCGCCGCTCGAGCTGCCCGAAGCTCCGCCGCTGGCCGACACCCCGTGCTGCCCCTTCTGCCCGGCACTGCATCCGGATTCGAGCATGGCGCTGGTGAGCAGCGTGAGAGACAGTGCTCCAATGGCTGTGTTGAGAAGAACCGAAGCAAAGGACGAGCGATTCTGAAGCGGCTTTCGCGGCATGGCTGCGAGTTTACGCTGCGCGCCAGCCTTTACCAGGTGCAATAGGCGCCGCATGAGCCTCCGAACGTGGAGCGCACGCGCCAAGTGGCGTAAACCCGATATTTGGCGAGATGGAAAACGAAACGCTTGTTCGTTGCGAAGGAAGAGGCTCGAAATTGGCGAAAGCCACCGACGGTTTTGCCCCAGCGCCGGGGCGGGCGCGGTAGAGCGCGTCGAGGCTCGGCGGGCGCAGTCAGCGCGGTCTCAGAAGCTGCCCGTGACCCCAATCTGCGACGGCATCACGACGAGCTGCGCCTGCGCTAGGTTCGGTTTCGAGCTCGGGGCGAGCGCGACGAGAACGACGCCGAGACCAGCGAGCGCTCCGCCGCCGAAGAGCAGCAGGTTGGCTCCCGTTCGGTAGGCGACGGCTCGATCGTGTACGTGGATCTGCGCTGGATCATGGCCCGCGGCGTCCCACTCGTCACGCAAGGCTCGGCCGTGAATGCCCAGCCCGACGCCCACGCCGATTCCGGCGGCGCCTACGGCCAGCGCGCTGAAACCCACCGGGCGCTGCCAGCGTGATGCGCTCGGGCCATTCGCGGACTGCGAGCTGTTGAGCGAGGCCGCTGAAGACTGCGAGGCGCTGAGCGGAGGTGATTCGGGCGGGTGTTCCGAAGCGACGAGCTTCGAGGTCTTTCCGGTTTGCACGAGCAGCGTATGGCGCGTTGCGCTGCCGTTCGGATACTCGACGAGCACCAGGGTCGCGCCGGGGGAAACATGTACGCGCACAGGGAGCGGACGGTGCTCGGCGTGCGCGATGCTCACGAGCAAGCCGGGGGGGCCCGTCACCTCGATGGCGCCGAGCGAGCTATCGAGACCGCTCGCGAGTTCCGCGACGCGCTGCTCGGCGATCACGATCACGCGCTCGTCGAGTCCACCGCGCAAGATAGCGGTCGCGAACGCGTCCGCGGCGCGCAGGGTATCGTGAGCGGCGTCCCACTGTTGTCCGGCGTTGAAGACGGCGTTGGCGCGGGGCGCTGCGCGATCGGCCGCCTCGTACAACTCCGCGGCGGCTCGGTGATCGCTGCGCTCAGCGGCCTCTGTCGCTTGGCGAAACAGCTCTTTCGCTCGGTCCAGATCCTCGGCGTGCGCGGGCCGCGCAAAAAGGCAAAGGACGAGCAGCGCTAGCGCAGCGTGAAATAGGACCCGAAACGGGCTCAGATCGCTGCTCATTCGTAGGGATTCGAGGCCGCGGGCCGCGGTGCGGGCGGGAGCGTCGCGGCTGGCGGCGACTTGCCCGGGGGGTCGCCGACGACGCGCGCGGCACCGGAGTGCCCGCGCTTGGCCGCGCCGAGCGTCGTCTTGCGTGGCTGCGCTCCCGGATCGTTCGGGGGCTGAGGGCTGAGCGGCGCACTGCTGGCGTTCGCCGCGACGCTCGGCGACGCGAGCGGAGCTGGCTCTGACGCGCTGCTCGACTGCTGAGCGGAAGGTGCGACGCGCTGCGCTTGGGCGTTCGATGCGCGCGAGCGATACAGTGCGAGCGCTCCCGCGGCGGCGACCAGCAGCGCCCACTTGAGGCCTCCGAGCTTGCTCGAGCTCGGCGCGCTGCGCTTGGGCCTGGGCTCGGCGCCAGCGGTGGACACCGCTCGTCGCCGCAGCTCGAGCACGCGCTCCGCATTGGCGCGACGCGTCTCCAGCTTGTCGCCGACCAGCTTTCGCACGTAGTGGGCCACGTCCGTCGCGCTCGCCGGGCTCACGCCCCACGCTTGCAAGAGACACTCGCGATAGGCGCGCGCCGAGGGGCAGCGCCGGTCCACGTCCTTGGCGAGCGCGTAGTGAACCGCGCTGGCGACTTGCGCTGGAATGCTTGGATTTGCCTCAGCCAGCGCGCGCGGCTCGCCCGTCACGATCTCGACCGCGGTGGCGACCGGATCGCCGCTCGCGGCATACAGGCGCTGCCCGGCGAAAGTCTCCCAGGCGACGACGCCCGCCGCCCACACGTCACAGCGCCGATCGAGCGCCTTGCCGGTGGCCTGCTCGGGCGACATGTAGCCGACCTTGCCCTTGACGATGCCGGTCTGAGTCTCACCTTCGCGAATCGCGGCCTTGGCGATGCCGAAGTCGCTGAGACGCGCGATGCCGTCGACGCCGACCAAGATATTCTGCGGCGAGAAGTCGCGATGCACGACGCCCAGGTTGCGGCCGCTCGAGTCGGCGAGCTCGTGGGCGGCATCGAGACCCGAAAGCGCGTCCGTCAAGATCTTGAGCGCGATCGGCACCGGCAACGGCTCGCCGGCTTCGCGCTGAAGCGCGGCCAAGCTGTCGCCTTCGACGTACTCCATCACCAGGAAAAACCCGTCCTCTGCGCTGCCCACGTCGAACACGGGCACGACGTTGGGGTGGCGGATCTGTCCGGCGAGCTTGGCCTCCGCCAACGGGTCGCTCGAGCCGGCCTCCAGCCCGAGCTCGTACAGCAGCTTGATCGCGACGTCGCGTTCGAAGCCGCGCGGTCCCACGATTCGCCCCAAGAACACCTGCGACATGCCACCCTGCGCGATCGGCGACAAGATCTCGTAGCGCCCCAAGCGTTCAGGAAACGCGGCACCTGCCTGCTGCGCGAGCGACATCTCCTGCAATCGTACCAGACTCGCGCGGGCACGTCAGTGCGCGTCGCGCGCTGCCCGCCGTTCAGCGCGCCTTCTTGTTGCGCAGGATCTGAAAGTAGCGCCGAGCGATGCCGGACGCTGCGGCCGCGCGCATCACATTGCCGCCGTGCTGCGCCAGCACGTGTTCGATGTAGCGCCGCTCGAACTCGTCGACCACGCGTTGCCGCGCGCGCGGCAGTGGCAGGTTCAACGTGAGTACGTCCTGAATCAGGTCCGCGGCGGCGGCGTTCGCGGGCGCGCGCTCGTCTGCATCGGGCGAGCCGGTCAACGCTCGTGCCGCCGGCGACGTGTCGTCGGCGAGCTCTCCGAGCGCGAGCCAGCGAGCGATTCGGTTGCGCAGCTCGCGCACGTTCCCGGGCCAAGCGTAGTCCTCCCAGCGTCGCAAGAGCTCGCTCGGAAGCGCGGAGGCTTGTCCGCCGAGCAGCTCGCACAACCTGCGAGCCAAGAGCGGAATGTCGTCGCGTCGCTCGCGCAGGGGAGGCAGCTCGATGCGCGCGACGACCAAGCGATGGAACAAGTCGTCGCGAAATCGACCGAGCTGCACCTCGCGATCCAGGTCTCGACGGGTGGCCGCGAGGATGCGCACGTCGACTTGAATCGCGCTTTCGCCGCCGAGCCGCCGCAGCTCGCGTCGCTCGATCGCTCGCAGCAATTTGGATTGCACGGACACGTCGAGATCGCCGATCTCGTCGATCAGGAGCGTCCCGCCGTGTGCTCGTTCGAGCAGCCCCCGCCGGCCGAGCGCGCCGGTAAACGCGCCGCGCTCGCTGCCGAACAGCTCCGACTCCATCAAGCTGGCGGGAATCGCCGTGCAATCGTAGACCACGAACGGGCCGCCCGCGCGCGGTCCGTTGTCGTGCAGGGCTTCGGCGAGCACTTCTTTGCCCGTGCCGGTTTCGCCTTCGATCAGCACCGGGATGTTCGAGCCGGCGAGCCGCGCGCAGAGCGGGTACAAGCGACGCATCACCGGGCTCGCGCCGAGCAGCGCGCCGAACGCGGTCACCGGCGACAACTCCGTCTGAGCCGCTGCGGCCTCGCGACTGACGCGCAGCGAGGTCGAGCCCAGGCGCACGCTCTGACCGTCCTCGAGATACGCCTGCTGGACGCGCACGCCGTTCACGAAGGTCCCGTTCGTCGAGCGGAGATCGGTGATGGTCACGCCTTGCGCGTCGCGATCCAAGGCGGCGTGCCGGCGCGAGACCATGGCGTCGCGCAAGCGAACGTCACAGGCCGGGCTCTGTCCAATCAACAAGCGCGAGGAGCGCGCCGCGTCCACGTCGATCCGGAGACCGCTGTCCGGACCTTCGAACGCCGTCAGCGTGAGATGCGCGGTCGGCTCGTCCGTGCCCGAGACTCGGCGCTGCAGCGCGGTCTGAACGTCTTCGGCGTGGAGCCTCGGGTTAGCGCTCGACATACACGAAAACTTATAGCATTTGGCAGGCTCGGCTCTTTAGCCAACGGGAAAGGCCGCTGCGAGCCCGTGCTCGAGGTCGCGGCTCGAGTCTCAGCAGGCTATGCTTACCGCTACGTGCTTTTGGGGTCCGCCTCTTTTCCTTCTGCCCGGCGCGCTGCCGGCGTGCTCGTCGCGATCGCGCTGCCGGGTTGCTTCTATTCAGTCGCCGATCCCGCACGGAAGCACGACGCTTCCGTGAGTTCCGAGACCTGCGGCGCGAATCCACGCGGCGCGCTGAGCTTGGACTCGAGCATGTATGGCTCGGCGGAAGCGCCGTTGCTCGCGCGCTCGAGCGCTGGCTCGCTCTTGGTCAGCGGGCAACGCGAGCTCAACACCGTGCTCTCGTTCGACTTGAATCACTCCGCCCCGCCCGAAGCCACGTCGGCGCTGTTCCTGGCGAGTTTCGCGGCGGATCAAAGCTATCAATGGCTGAGCTCGCTGCGCGCGACGCTCGCGCTCGACGTGCGCTCGCTGGTCGCGACGCGTGACGGCGGGGCCGTCCTATGCGGGGATTTTCAGGGCACTTTGAGCGTCGAATCGGTGTCGCTGGACAGCGTGCCGACCGTCGCGAACCATCCGGCGGAGCTCGACGCGTACCTCGCGCGCTTCGACGCAAATGGCCGGCTCAGCTTTCTGCACGCGTTCGGCAACGACGGCTATCAGAGTGGGCGCAGCGTCGTCGTCGACGCGGACGACAACGTGATCCTGGCCACGTTCTCGGAAGGCGGCGCGCTCGACTTCGACAGCTGCCTCGAGTCCGCAGACCCGGGCAGCGGCCTCTACCTGACGAAGTTCGATCCGAACGGACATTGCTTGTGGAGCCAGCAGTTTCCTATGGGCGTCGCCGATCCGCCCATCACTTTGGCTTACTCCGAACGCGACGCGACGCTCCTGCTGGGCGGCATGGCCCAGGCCCAGGACGTCTTTGGCGGACATCAGGGCGACGGGAACGTCGCGTTCGTCGCGCGCTTGCAGAACGGCGCGAGCGGCCCGAGTATTTTGGGCTCGCCGCTGGCTTTTCCGTCGAACGACGGCCTCGGTCAACGCGCGGTCTACAGCATCGCCACCAATCCTTGCGACGACGATCTGGTCGTCGCGGGCGCCTTCAACGGCAACATCGCCATCGGAGGTATGACCTACAGCTACCCGTTCGGCACCGCGCCGGATACGCGCGGCTTGTTCCTCAGCAAGCTCACGCCGAGCGTGAGCGCCGTCGTTGGTGAGCCACGCTGGACCAAGGTGGTGGTGGACGACGGCGCTCAGGACGTCCGCCGGGTCGCCAGCAACGGCCGAGGCGACGTGGTGATGGTCGGCGTGATCACGCCTGGTTCGGGCTCGAGCGGCGTGGACTTCGGCAGCGGGCTCTTGACGGGCAGCCTCGATCCCACCGACACCGACATGTTCCTGGTGCAGTACGCGGACAACGGCGACGACGCGAGCCCGCTGTTGGCGCTCCGCCCGCATGACAGCGCGGGCAACAAGCAGGAGGGAAGCGACGCGCTGCTGGCCGCCGACGGCAGCGTGGTGGTCTCGAGCTCCTTCTTTGCCGCGATCGATCTGGGCGGCGGTAACGGCAATGAACTCACGAGCGACGGTTGGTCGGCGCTGCTCAGCCACTTCAAGCGCTGAGGTTCAGCCCATTGTCGCTCCTGCTGTCACTGTGTTCCCGCCGCGCGTCTCCGTCGTCGACTCAGCACGAGCGCCAGCGCTGTGAAGCTCAAGGCCAGCTGCTTGGAGTCGGGTGGCGCGGCCGGCACGCGGCATCCGCAGCCGCTCTTGCTGCTCGGTGACGCCGCGGGCGTCCTCTGGGACGGGGAAGGCGAGGGTGAGGGCGAGGGCGTTCCCGCATCGGAAGAGTGCAACGGATCGGGCGACAGGCCGCTGCCGGGTGGCGGCTCGCCTGGCGCGACGCTGGTCGTTTCCTGAGCCACGCAGCCATCGGCCGCGCTCGACACGCTGAACATCAGCGGCTGCCCGGCGAACCCGCCGCCCGCGCCGGCAACGATCTGAATCGCGCAACGGTCGCCGTCGACCGATGCCGTCACGGTCGAGCTGCCGTCCGCCGCCTCCGGTGCATCGAACACGATGTGTCGCCCGGGCGAGCTGCCGAGGACGTCGTAGCTCAGTGTGGCTGGACTGACGCCGTCCTGCGCGCTCGAGGCAACGACGTAGCTCTGCTTTTCGCCGCGATAAACGGCTGCGCCTACCACCGCCGCGTTACGCTTCGGCGCCGGGTCGAAATTGTCGTCGTTGAGCGAGCCGACCAGCGCCGGGGTTTCGCTGGCCTCGAGGCCGTCGATCACGTGAATCGCTACGGACCACGGGCCCGGCACGGTGACGGCGTACTTGTCCACTGCGAAGCGCGCGATGTCGCAGGCCGCGCACGGCGTATTGCAGGAGATCATGCAATCTCCGGTAGACGGCTGCGTGATCTCGGGCGTGCCTCCGGACAGTAACACCGGGTGAATCACCACGCGCGAGCCGCCGACCGCGCCGCTTGCGACTCCGCCGCTCAGCGTGAGCCCGCCGGCGCCCGTGTTAGTGTGAAAGCTGATGTGCGTGTTGCGCGACGCTGCGCTGGTGTGGACGCGATCGAGCGTGACCACCTCGCCCTCGGGGAGCATTACCCACTCACGATGGGCGTAGGAAATGTCACTCGGGGTACCCGCCATGATGAACGCCTTCGAGAAATCGCTGCGCGCCGCGAACACGGCGTCGGCCGTGCCGCGGGCCCAGGGCAGCTCGGCTTCACTCCAAGGCGTCTGGCTCGGTGCATAGTCCCCCTCGACGACGGACGAATCCGCCGTCACGGCGTTCGATTCCCAGCTGGTGTTACCGCCATAGGGCGCAGGGTCGACGATCAAGTGATCGGCGCCGCGGCTGAACACGAAGCTCGACGCGGAAAAGTGTTGGTGATCGAGCAGCGCCGGCGGTGAGCTGAAGACGCCCCAGTACGCCTGCGTGTCCCAGGCCGTGCGCGCGTAGACGCTGCGCGAGCCGCGCGACAGATACCAGAGCGGAGGCGGAGGCGTTTGACTGCGATAGTCCAGCGGCGTGACGGCGCGTGCTTCGGCCAGGGCGTCCCAGATCACCGACCCCGTTTGACCCTGCTCGTTCTTCATTGCCAGCGCCCAAGCGGCGACCTGGTCGCTCACCGGGCCGAGCAGCACGGCGTCGAGCACGCCGACGGTCGGCGTCTGATAGGGCGTCGGGGAATCGAGATCGCCGCAGCCCGCGTACTCGGCGTCGCGCGTGGGCACGGTGCCGTGCGCGTAGCGTAAAAATAGACTGCTCGCCCAATCGTCCATCTGAGGCAGCGCCACGCCTTGCTCCTCGAGCGCGACCGTCGCCGCCGAGTATTCGAGTACGCTGAGTGGGCCATATTGCCAGCTACCCCAGTCACCGCCCACGAGCGCACCGATCGGCGGCCCGCTGAGCGGCGGTTTGTCGCCGCCCACGAGGCCGCCGTAGACGTAGAAGTTGTTGCCTCCCGCGGGCGTCCAGCGATCGCCCGTGCCGATCAAAACCTTGCCGAACGCGTCGTCCAGCGTTTCGTTCCACAGGTGGCCGTCCGCGCCACCATCGGTACCAATCGCGATTGCGGATAGTGTTTTGCCGATCAGGTAGCCGGCGTTGTAGTTCGTGCCGGGCACGTCGTTCATGAAGCCGTTCTTCGTATACTCGTCCATCCACGCGGTCAGGCACACGCGCGTCTGCGCCCGCAACGCGTCGTCGACTCCGGGCGCCCCGTACAGCCAATCGTAGGTCAGCGCGAGAAACGGACCATACCAACGCATCGGGTAGCCCGTGTCGTGCATCACCGTCAGGAGCACGGGCGGGGGCGGATACGTGCCGTCCCAATCCATTTGCCAATTGGCGTCCACGCCGGCGACGCAGCCCAAGTGATCGCCCTGAGTCTGGTCGTCATCGAGCGAGGTGTGCCAATACTTGATCGACGCGTCGAGATACTTTTGGTCCTGAGTAGCCAGATACGCTAGCGCGCAGTTGAGCGCGGCGGAGGGCCACGCAAACGCATCGGCGCCGCCGCGGTCCGTCACCGGGTGCAAGATCACGTCATCGCACTGTGCGACCAGGTTGGCGGCCGCGGTCCCGTTCGTGCCGGCATTTTTCAAGAGCGCCGCGCGTCGCGCGTCGGTCAGGTAGAGCCGTGGATGCCCGCCCGAGGGCGTCGGCGGATTTGCGGACCACGCTACTTGCGAGAAGAGCAGCAGGAGCGAAGACGGCACGAGCGCGATGGACTTGCGATAGTTCACGAAACGGTTTCCTTTTTAGGGAGGGCGATCCGAGCGCGCGCTCGCAATGCACGTCACGCGCCAGGCGCGCAGCCCTGCTCACTTTCGTGTCGGTCGCGGCGAAATGCCGAGCTTTCATGGCACTCTGCGTGCGAGGCCCGGGCTAGCACTGCGATCTGTCAAATCGCATGTGATCGCCGGGTGCCCGCCGCGGCGTGACCGCCGGCCCGGAGTGCGATCCGGCAGATCGCGCCGCGCCCAGGCAGCGAGCAGAAAACTGCTGAACGCTGCGCTGCGGCGACCCGACCCGGGCAGGTATGGATCGTGCTTGAGCGAGGCACCGTGAGTCAGACAAAGCCCGCGTTCCTCATAGCGTTTGCCGTTTCCTTGCTAGCGGTGCCCGCGGCCGCGCACATCTCGAGCGTCAAGAGCCCAGCGCCCGGCATGCATTTCACGGAGGGTCAGCCGATCGTGCTGCACGCGGATCTCGAGGATGATCGTGAAAGCAGGGGCATCATCGTGTGCCCACCCGGCGAGACCATCTCCAACAAAAGTCCGCCTCCGGACTACAGCGCGCCCAGGCAAGCGGAATGCTCCGGCGGTGGCACTCCCACCGGTTGGCCCGAGCGCCAAGTCTTGGTCGACGGCGTGTTGCAGGTCGACAGCTTCACCGGCAGCACCACGGTGCAAAATACGATCTCCTTCGATCACAATGGGAATGACGCCCCGATCGGGCTATTCCCCTTCAGTGTGACGGGCGTCTCGGCCGGGACGCACACGTTCGTGATCCGTGGGCTATTCTCGGCAGACGGCGTCGCGATCGACACGGTCGATAGCGCGCCGTTGATCGTGGTCGTCGACCCGCAGCCGAGTAAGACGATCGTGTCGCTCGACGACAGCAACTCGAGCGGGACCATCAACTGGAACAACGTGCTGGTGATCGGCAACGGCAAGCAGGTGAACGCGAGCGGCGGGTTGGTGATCAAAAATAGCTTGATCACGGGTGTGGCCGGCATCACCGGCTCGGTCGATAGCGCCGACATCGAGGATTCGCTGTTCGAGGACGACGGGCTCATCAATCTGACGCTCGGCAGCGGAGCGGTCACCATCAACCGCAACGAGTTTCGCGCGAACAATCGCCTCAGCTTCGTGCCGGACGATCCTTCGGTCCCGTTCATCCTCAGCTTGACCGGTAGCGGGACGAATCAAAAGCTGTTTCAAGGCAACCGCGTGGGCGCCGGGCAGCTCGGCTTCGCCGGGCAGAATTGGCTGATCGGCGGAGACACGGACAAGCAGAGCAACGTCTTGATCGGGCCGCGCACCGTGATCAACGTCACCGGCTCGAACACGATCTTGCGCGGGAACTACGATCATCACGTGTACAGCCCGGGCCTATGGAGCCAGGGCCATATCCTCGACTTTACCAGCGCCGGCGCGGGTATTTTGGTCGAGCACAACTTCATCTGGGACGCGTCTTGGCCGCTGCAGTCCGCAACCGGTGAGCTTCGTTACAACGTGGTGTTCGGCTATGGTCACACCTGGATTCGAACGACTGCGCCCAACACCAGCATTCACCACAACCTGTTCGTGCCAGGCTGGCACGGTGACGGGAGCCTCGGGATCCAGTGCTACCTCGGCGAGACGGGTCTCACCATCTATAACAACACCTTCGACGCGGGCGGCAAGGATTTCGGCCCGTTCCCGGGTGCGACCGTGAGCATGGATCAGGGCTCGCAAGTTGCGAGCTTGCGCAACAATCTGATCACCTATTCCAGCAATCAACAGAACGACAACCCCGGTGATCCGCGCGTGACCGGAGGAGCGTCCGCGTATCTGTACGCCGATTACAACGCCTTTTATTCGCCGGACAACACGAACAAAACCAACTACGACTTCACGGGCGCCGGCGCTCACGACGTGAGCGGCACTGGGGATATCGGGGTGCTGAACGGCCAGCTCGCCGCGCACCCCTTCGCAGGGAACCGGCTCACCGTCGACGAGAGCACGCACATCGAGGGCATCATCGAGAGCGTGATCAACGAGGCCGACGTGTGGCAGGGTCTGCAGGGCGTCTCCAGCGTGCTCGCGATCCTGCGCGCGCGCTACACGCCCAAGGCAGGCAGCCCCGTGATCGATGCCGGAGATCCGCAGGACGTCGATGCACAGGGCCGCAAGGCGGACATCGGCGCGATCGACGCCAATGGTCACGACCAGGACAAGCTCGGGAAATTCGGCATGCCTCCGTCGGAGCTCGTCCCGCCCAGCGTCGCGCTCACCACGCCCGCCGCGGGAGACGTGCTGACGGGTACCGCTGCGCTCGCCGCCACCGCCATGGACGAGGCGGGAGGCAGCGGCGTCGTGCTGGTGCAATTCCTGGTCGACGGCGCAACCGTCGCTCAAACCGCGACGAGCCCGTACACGGCGTCCTTCAACAGCGCGATCTTGGCGAATGGCGGGCATTCGTTCACGGCCAGAGCCTGGGATGCCGCGGGGAATTCGGCCACTTCGAGCGCCGTCATGGCGCAGACGATGAACGTGGTCGCGGGCGGCGCGGGCGGCGCTTCTGCGGGTGGAGTGTCGGGCAGCGCGGGGCAATCGACGTCAGGCAGCGCGGGGCAATCGACGTCGGGTGGCGTCGGGCAATCCTCGGGCGCCGCGGGGCAGTCTTCAGCGGGTCTCGGTGGTGCTTCCAGTCAGAGCCCGAGTGAGAGCGGAGCCAAGAAAGGAGGCTGCGCTTGTCGCTTTGGCGCGGGCTCTCAGCCCACGCTCTGGTGGGTTTATCTCGCTCTCGGTGCGCTCGGAGCTCGCTCTCGAAGCCGTCGTCGTTGGCGCGCCTGAGTTCGCGGCTCGGCCAGGGTCACCACGAGCACGAGCCCGCCGTCAGCCACCAGTGAACGTGCAGGCACAGGGGGTTCGCCCATTGCAGGCCTCACTCGAGAAGTAACTGCACGGCACTCCGCCTCTAGCCATCCTCGGTTTTGGCGGCGAGTTTCTCATCACGATCGTCGGCGTTGGCGGTGTTAATTGCCAATTGCGCGGCGAAGGCCCGCTTGTAGGCGGGCCGCTCTTCGCCGCGGGCGACATAGGCGGCCAGGTTTGGGTATGCGTCCAGAATGCCGGACGATTTCAGCCTGAGCAGCACCGACACCATCAACAGATCGCCAGCGCTGAACGCGCCGTCGAGCCAGTCGGCGGCGCCCAACCGAGCGGAGAGTTGTCCCAACCGAGCGCGGACGCGACCCTCGACCAGCGGCAGGCGCTCCTGACGCCAGGGCTTGTCGCCCTCCACAATCTTGGCGGTTGCGAGTTCGAGGATCGGTGGCTCGACCGTGTTGAGTGCGGCAAACATCCAGGTGATCGCGCGCGCCCGGGCATTTGCATCCGTCGGCAGCAGGCCCGCACGGTGTTCGGCGATATGAAAGACGATCGCGCCGGTCTCGAATAGACCGAGATCGCCTTCCTCATAGGTGGGGATCTGGCCGAAAGGATGAAGCGTCAGATGCGCGGGTTCCTTCAGCGCGCGAAAAGAAACAAGCCGAACCTCGTAAGGCTGGCCCGCTTCTTCGAGCGCCCAGCGAACGCGCGTATCACGCGCCAGTCCCTTGCCGCCATCGGGGGACCGCTCAAAGGCGGTAATGGTGATGCTCATCGCGCGAAGCCTTCCTTGGCGAAAATCATCGGTTGCGGGCCGGTGAGCTGTCAACCGCGGAGCCGACTTCGTCATTTTCAGCGTTGTCGTTCGTTCACCTGCATACGCGCTCCAAGCGCTCGTCGTCGTAGGTAGCGACCGGTCGAGCTCGCGGTGCGAGCGGGAGAATCGCATGCGAAAGTGTGTCTTGGTGGGACTCGTGTTGTTGCTCGCGTCGCCGGCGGCGGCAGAGGACGCGACAGAGCAGGCACCTGCTGAAACCGCGACGCCAAAAGTCGAAGCGCCCGCGGCGAACGCGCCCGCGCCCGCCGCGCAACCTGAGCCCGTTCAAGCGGTCGCGCTGCCGGCGCCCAAGGCCGCGCTTCCGATCGCAACGACGCCGGCCGCCAAAACGACCGTTGAAGTCCCCCGCGCTCCTAGCGCGGGAGGACCCGCGGTGACGGATAGCGAGAGTTGGAAGTTCGAGTTCCATGGCTATATCCGCGCACCCATGCGTTTGGGTCTCGGCAAACGCGACCCGAGCAGCGGCTGCCTCGCCAGCACGACGACTCCGGGCTCGCCTTGCCCCGGACCCGGACAGAGCTCGCTCACGGTGCACGCGCCGGTCATCCCGGACGATCAGTATTTGGGTTGGCAGAGCACCGCGCACAACAAGAAGGATTGGGCGGAGATGTTCTTCTCGGTCGGAAACTCGTGGGCCAAGGGCACTGTCTCGATCCAGGGTTACAACTTTACGGAGAGCTCGTACAACGAGCCGTCGACACAGTTCGGCATCGCCCAGGGTTACGTCGACCTGACGCCGGACCTCGGCTACGAAAATGTGCGTATGGATCTGCGTGCGGGCGCGTTCTGGAACAAATACGGAACCGCCGGAAAATACGACGCCGGCGAGTACGACACCTATTTGTTCGGGCGCACCCACGTGGCGGGGGAGACCCTGCACCTCGACTTCGATCTGAGCGAGCAGGACACGCTCTGGGTCGAGCACGGCATCGGCGCCAAGCGCCCGGATCCGAGCCTGTACAACAACTCACGCTTCACGCTTTTGAATCACGCCCACGTCGGCTTCAACCACACTCAAGACATGCAGTTCACGGCCAACTATCTGAGCTCCTGGACGCAGGAAGAAGAGCGAGCCGGCGATGGCGAAACGTCGATCATCAATCTGGGCGACGGCAAAATGTGGGTCGCGGGCTTGGACGGCCGCTTCGAGCTCGGAGCCCTCGGCTACTTGTATTTCGGCTACTCGCACATCGGCTTGACGCGCGCGCTCACGGTGGCGCGTGCGATCGAAGTGCTGCACGCTTCCGGCGGCGGTGAGTTCGGACTCGGCGTCACCGACAACTATTTGGGACCGAGCTGCCGTACCGACGCGCTCGCGCCGGTTGTTCCGGCGGGCCAAGATCCGCGAGCGGGCTGTAGCCTCGGCACGGGCAAGGTCGACTCACTGCTCGGCCAATACGAGTTCAGTCTCACGAACGCGACTCAGCTCGCGTCCGGCGGCCAAAAATTCTGGGGGGACGGGCAAGACCTCAAGCTCGTCGCCTACGGCATGCTCAACGAGGTCAAGAGCGACTACGCCCCCAACGACGGCTTGCGCAAATTCAAGTACGGCGCCGACTTGCAGTTCGCCGCACTGCCCTGGCTCACGGCTGCCGTGCGCTTCGACCGCGTGCTGCCGAACCAGAGGATCCCGGAACAATCCTTTGCGATCCTCTCACCCCGGCTCGTCTTCAAATCCAACTGGGTCACGCGCGAATCGATCAGCGTGCAGTACTCGCGCTACTTCTACGCGCAGCGCACGTGCGCGGGCTTCCCGCTGGTCACACCCAGCGACGGAACTTTCCAACCAGGACAGGACCGCTGCGTGCAACCGCCGACCTCTCCCGTTCCGCCCGATGGCTTCGGTGCCCTGACCGTGAATCAAACCGGCATGCGCAGCGCGCCCACCACTCGTCCCGACCTGAACGTATTCAAAGTGGAAGCCACGATGTGGTGGTAAGCGGCTGGGTGGTTCCGCCACCGAGCGGGCCGGTTTGACGGCCGCGTGGTATCCTCGGGAATGATCCGCTCTGGGCGGCCGGCGGAGGCTGGCGGATTTTTTCGTCACGGCGAAGGGCGCCGTTCGTCTCCAGTTTTGGGGGACTAGGTCCGTAGATGCTGACCAAACCGCTGCCCGAAGACGAACCGAGCTTGCTGCTCGCGCGGGATGCGCCCACGCCCGCGCGGTTCGAAGGCGGCGAGCGCTCGGATTTCGAAGCGTTTTACCGAGAGCACTTTGCGCTGGTCGATCGCGCGGTCGGGCGGGTGCTCGCCGGCGCGGACAAGGAGACGGTCGTCCACGAAGTGTTCCTGCGCCTGATGAGCAACGCCGCGCTCAGGCTCGAAGCCCGCGGCGCGTCGTTGCCCGCCTGGCTTTCGACCGTCGCGCGTAACCAGGCGATCGATTATCACCGGCGTCGCCGCTTCGAACAGCCCGCTGCACCCGATCAGGACGTCCCCGAAACCGGCCAGGACGCCGAGCGCTTCGAGCGCCGCGCCGAGGCACGCCTGCTGATCGAACGCTTTCGCAGCGAGCATCTGCCGGCGAAATGGACGCCCGTGTTCGAGCTGCGCTTCATTCGGCAGCTCGGTCAGGTCGAAGCCGCCCGTGAGCTCGGGATCAGTCGCACGACCCTCGCCTATCAGGAATATCGCATTCGCGCCTTGCTTCGGCGCTTCCTGCTCAAGTTGGATCAACGATGACCGCAATGTCTCAGCATGCCATGTACCGGCTGGTTACCGCGCACTTCGCCGGAAAGATTTCACCCGCGAACGAGCGAGCACTGCGCGAGCACCTACCCGAGTGCGACGCTTGCCGGCGCTACTACGAGCGGCAGCTCCTGCTCGCCGAACTCGATCCGTGCGCGTGGACGGCCGAGGACCGGCTCGCGCACGGGCTCGGGTTGCCGGCCCAGCGGCCACCCGCGAGGCGCTGGGACTTCACGGTGGTCCTGGCAGCGGCCGCGCTAGCTGCTTGCGCACTCTGGCTCGTCCCGCGACTGAGCGGCTCGCCGCGTGCCAACGAGCCCGCCGCCTTCGCCGCGCGCGGAGACGGCTTGAGCTCTTCGGCGGCGCTCTTCGTGTATCGGCTACACGCGGGGGAGCCGCCCGCGCTCGTTGAGGACCGCGTGTCGCCGAAGGATGAGCTCGCCTTTGCCTACGTCAATCCAGCTGGTTTCGAGCACCTGCTGGTGTTCGGCATCGACGAGCATCATCATGTCTTTTGGTACCACCCGGCTTGGTCGAACGCCGCCGACGATCCGGTCGGGGTGTCAGTCGTGGCAGGACGCGATGTTCACGAGTTGCCCGAGGCGGTGCGGCAAGACTTGGACGGGGGAACCTTGCAGGTGATTGCTCTCTTCACTCACGATCAAATCTCGGTGCGAACGATCGAGCGCGAGCTCGAGAGCCGCTGGCGGCGAGGCGCATCGCTCGCCGGCATCGCGCCGGGCGGCTTTCAAACGGAGCTGTCGCTGCGCGTGGAGCGCCCATGAAGCGCGCGCTCCTGCTCTTGCTCTGCTGCGCAGCGCTCGTCGTCGCTCCGCAGCTGCGCGCCGCGCCGAGCGCGCCGGACCCGGGCAATGAGAAGGAGAGCGCTCGCTTCGCGTTGATCATCGGCGTGAACCAGGGCTTCATGAGCAACGCCGCCACGCTGCGCTACGCGGACGACGACGCGGCTCGCTACCTCGAGCTATTTCGTTCGCTCGGCGCGCGCAGCTACTTGCTGTCGAGGCTGGATGAAAACACGCGCCGGCTACACCCGCAGGCCGCGGCGGAAGCCCTCGAGCCGACCGGCGCCGAACTGACGCGCGCGGTCGGTGCGCTCGCGGCGGATCTCGAACAGGCCCGGCTGCGTCACGTCAAAACGGTCGTCTATTTCGTGTACGCGGGGCACGGCACGGTGGAAAACGGACGCGGTTACATCTCGCTCGAAGACGCGCGCCTCGGCGAAAAAGATCTGGAAGCTATCGTCGATCGCACGAAGGCCGATCAGACGCACTTCATCGTGGACGCGTGTTATTCGTACTTCCTGGCGACCGCGCGCGGGCCCGGCGGACAACGCCGTCGCGCCGAAGGCTTCAGCCAGCTGAGCGGGCTCGCCGCGCGCCCGGGCGTGGGATTGCTATTGTCCACGTCGTCGGCGCGTGAGAGCCACGAGTGGGCGGGCTTCGAGTCCGGCGTGTTCAGTCACGAGGTGCGCTCGGGCTTGTATGGCGCCGCCGACATAGACGGCGACGGCCAGGTCACCTACCAGGAGATCACCGGGTTCGTGCAGCGTGCCAACGCCGCGGTACAAAGCGACCGCTTTCGCCCGGACGTCTTCGCGCGCCCGGCGACGGCCAACGGCGCACTGCTCGATCTGCGAGAAGGGCTTCACCGCCGCGTCCACATCAAGGGCGTCGAGGCCGCGCATTATTTGCTCGAAGACACCCGCGGCGTGAGAATTGCTGATTTTCACAATGCACCGGGCCAAGAGCTCGAGCTCGTGCGACCGGCGAGCTCCGGCCTCCTGTATCTGCGACGCGTGGGCAGCGACACGGAAGTCGTGCTGCCGGCGGCGCCCGACGTGATCGAACTCGCCGAGCTCCGCGCGCAGCCGAGCCAAGTGCTCTCGCGTGGCGCGGCGAACGACGCCTTCAACGAGCTGTTCGCCTTGCCGTTCCGCGGCGACGACGTCGCACGTTTCAGCGCGCAGCCGAGCTACGCCGTCCCACTCGACGCGCCACGCTCGCCCCTGCCAGCCTGGCGCTGGTATCTCGGCAACGGTTTGGTCGCCGCCGGAGCACTGGGCGTCACCGGCGGAGCGCTCACATTGATCTCAGCGAAGCAAGTGAAGGAGAGCATCCCGAACGGGGGATCGCAAACCGACGTGCTGAGTTACAACGCCAAGATCCACGCGCGCAACACGGCGGCCGGCGTGGAAATCGGCGTAGGCGGGGCCGCGATCGCCTCGGGCTTCTTGCTGCTCCTGTGGCCGAACAGCCCGCCCGTCGAACTGGAAGCGACGGACCAACACGGCCTGCTGCGCGTCCGCGGGACGTTTTGACGATGCTCGGGCGTGCCTACGTCTCGAGCGGCACGACAGCTCTTTTTCGGCTTTGCCTCGCGCTCAGCGTGTTCATTGCGAGCGGCTGCGTTCAAGAAGCTCAGGTCGACGGTCGCCCGTGCCCGTGCGAGGCCGGCTATCTGTGCTGCTTGCCCACGCAGCGCTGTGTGCCCGAAGCGCAATGCAAATCGGGCGACGTGAATGCGTGCGGCCCCACGCCCGTCGCGAACGGCCAGATGATCGCCAACATGGAGGTCGGGAGCACGGAAGTGACGGGCGGCGACGTGCACGGCTCGTGGTTTCCGTACTCTGACAATGATGCGGGCGTCGGCGACGTCAGTCAGCTGCGCGACGCGCTGCCGGCGCCGGTCTGCGGCAGTTCCTTCGCGCTCCACGTGCAAGCGAACGGCTTTTCCAAATGGGGCTCGGGCATTGGCTTCGCACTGAAGTCGACGAGCGGCAAAAATGCTCCGTTCGACGCGAGCGCACACGGCGGACTCCGCTTCTGGATGAAGAGCGCGCGCGACCCGCTCGCCGTCAACGAATTGCAGCCCGTGCATTTCGACCTCTACGACGATCACAACGCCGACGCCGTCACCGGCTGCGCCCTCACGGACAGCTGTATCAACGATTTCACCGTCCAGACACCGGCTGCGAATTCCTGGAAGGCCTACAGCGTACCGTTTTCCCAACTGGCGGACGGCGGCACTTTGGACCTGGCAATGCTCTACACCGTGCAGTGGACGATGCCCGCCGTGGATCCGGGCACCAGCTACGATTTCTGGCTCGACGACGTCGCCTGGCTCGACGAGTGAGCTCCAGGACGCTCGCGCGTCACAAGAGCGGCGCCAAGAGCCGAACGATGCCCTCGACGCTGGATCGTAGCCAGCTTGGGTCGGCATGATTTGTCACGGCAAGGTCCGTGGTTTGCTCGAACCAGTGAGCGAGCCGTGCGACTTGCTTTGGATCGGAGAAGAAGACAGCGACCTCGTAGTCGAGGAAGAGACTGCGCATGTCGAAGTTGGCGGATCCCACGACGGCCAGCGCGTCGTCCATCAGCATTGCTTTGGCGTGAAGCATCTGAGCGAGGGGGCGTACCGTCGCGCCCTCGGCTCGCAGTTGGCGGAGCCCCGGTGCTGCGCAGAGGTCGGCCAGCAGGTGATTCGATGCGGCAGGGACGATGATCCTGACGTCCACGCCGCGACGCACGGCGAGCACGAGCGCTTTCAAGAGCGGTGCGTCGGGGATGAAATAGGGAGTCGCGATCCAGAAACGGCGCTCTGCACGGAACACACCGGTCAAGAGCGTGTCGTAGAGTGGGTCACTGGCCGCGTCGGGTCCACTGGGGACCACGCGCACCGGTATTGCATCGCGCTGCGCGGGACCAACGCCGTGCACGGCCGAACCCAGCACTTCGCGCGAGGCGAACTCCCAATCGGCGCGAAATATCCCGTCGAGGACGCTCACCACGTCGCCCGCGAGGAGGAGGGAGAGATCGCGCCAGCGGTGCTCGCTCGGCAAAGGCCCCATGTATTCGTCCGCCAAATTCATGCCGCCGACAATCGCGCGCTCGCCGTCGAAGATGGCAATCTTTCGATGATTTCTCAGGTTTGCTTGTCCGCGAAAGGGGAGGTGCAAGAGGGGCATGAAATGCGCGATCTTGCCGCCACACGCGCGCAAGCGAGCCAGAGGCGCTCGCGGCGCTCGACCTACCAGCAAACCATCGAGCAACAAACGCACTTCAACTCCCGCCTTTGCGCGCTCCGCCAACGCATCGAGCAGCGTGACGCCAGTTTCGTCGTCTCCGACCACGAAGGTCACGATGCGAATGCTGCTGCTGGCTCTGCGCACCTCACTCAAGAACTGCTGGTAGGCGCTCACTCCGTCCGTGCACCAGTCGGTGCGCGTGAACGACGTCGCGTGGCCTAGACGGCGTAGTCCAAAGGGTCCCGGCTCTTTCTCCGTCGGAAGAGTGAGCGGCGACTTGGAGCTGCGGCGGCGGCGAAATTTGCGCCCCCCGAACACGAGATAGAGCGGAATGCCAAGGTATGGAGCAAAGAGGATGATGAGCAGCCACGCGAGCGCGCTGCCGGTTGGGCGGGGTTGGTTGACGATGAAGCCGGCCAACACGAGCGTGAGCGCAGCGACGACCAGCGACACGATGTGATGGCTCAAGAGCCAAGTCGTCACTGGAGCGCCCATGGAGCGAATTCGTACATCCCATCCGAGTCGCGAAGCAATGGACGACGGCCTCGAAGGCCACTCGGGCACGTGTCTTGCTCGGGCACAGTGACATGACTCCTCGAACTCTCGGACTGCTCTTGCTGACCGTCTCGTTCGCAGCCTGCGCGGCGCGACCAGATCTGACCCCGGCGGACAGCGCCGCGGCGCACTCCGCGCCGGCCTACACGGCCGACGGCAACGTGCTCGGCGTGGAGCGGGGCTCGCCCAATCAACCAGCGACTTACACGCACTTGGTCATCCAACCGGATGGCAAGGCTCCGATACACGTGGAGCTCGCGCCGGATTGGTACCTCGACCGGGCGGGCCTGCATTTCTCCGAGCACGATCGCGTGCACGTCGAGGGGCGGGCGGAGTCGCGCGCGGGCGGCGACGTGATTGTGGCGCATCGTGTTCAGAAGGGCGACCAGGCGGTTGAGCTGCGCGACGACCAAGGACGCCCGAGCTGGGAGCAGTGACAATCGGTTGTGGTGTGAGCGCTGTCGCAAAATACGTCGCGTCGGTCGGCTCCGGAAATTCGGGCGCTCGCGCGATCCTACGCAAAAAAAAACCGTCCGGCTTTTTTCCCCGTGCGACTCGCTTGGGGCGTTTCGCCGGCGCGGAATGGGTCGATCCACCCACGGCACAGACGGGCCCACGGGCGCAGATCGTTCGTTATTGCTTGGGGGAGCTTGGATCAGCTCTTGCTTGGAAAGCTGCGCGTTCGTTGACGAGAACGCAACGGAGGTGTGCCGATGAAAGCCGAAACTTTGATGACCAGTCCCGTCTGCACTTGTTCAGAGGACGATTCGCTCGAACAGGCTGCTCGCATCATGTGGGAATCCGACGTGGGCTGCGTCGTCGTGATCGACGAGCAAGAACACCCAGTCGGCATGCTCACCGATCGGGATGCCTTGATGGCCGCCTACACGCAAGGCGTTCCGCTCCGCGCTGCGCGCGTCTCCAGCGCCATGTCGCGAGAGCCCCTGAAGTGCTCGTCCGACATGCACTTGAAGGAGATCGAGCAAGCCATGCAATCGGCGCAGATTCGCCGCGTGCCCGTGGTGAACTCGGACGGGAAGCTGGTCGGCATCGTCGGGCTCGGCGATATCGCTCGGAGCTCGCAAGACCTGCCGCTGCACGTGACCGAGGTCCCGGGCGTTGCCAAGACGCTGGCGTGCGTGACCCAACCGCGCTCGCGCGAGGTCGCTGCGGCGGAGTGAACGTAGAGGAAGGGCACGCCGCGCCGCACCCATAGACTCAGGCGATCGTGACCTCCGGACAGAGGTACACGTCTTGAATCGCATGCACGAGCTCGACGCCGTCCGCGAACGGACGCTGAAATGCTTTGCGTCCGCAAATCATGCCCATGCCGCCGGCTCGCTTGTTGATCACGGCGGTTGTCACGGCTTGCGCGAGGTCGTCCTTGCCGGATGGACCGCCCGAGTTGATCAGACCCGCGCGCCCCATGTAGCAGTTCGCGACCTGATAACGCGTCAGGTCGATCGGATGCTCGCTCGTGAGCTCGCTGTACATGCGCTCGTCGAGCTTGCCGTACGATGAGTCACCCGAGTTGAGCGCCTTGAAGCCGCCGTTGTTCTCAGGCAGCTTCTGCTTGACGATGTCGGCCTGCAGCGTCGCGCCGAGGTAGTTGGCCTGACCCGTGAGATCCGCTGACACGTGGTAGTCAACGCCGCCGACCTTGAACGCGGGGTTACGCAGGTAGCACCAGAGCACGGTCGCCATACCGAGCTCGTGCGCCTGCGCAAACAACCGCGCCACCTCTTGGATTTCGCGCGCGGAGTCCGGCGAGCCGAAATATACCGTTGCCCCGACGGCCACGCAGCCCATCTCCCAACACTCTTTGATCGTGCCCCAGGTGATCTGCTCCGCCTTGTTTGGAAAGGTGAGCAGCTCATTGTGGTTGAATTTGACGAGTAGCGGGATCTTGTGCGCGTACTTGCGCGCGACGGCGCCGAGCACGCCGTAAGTGCTGGCGACCGCGTTGCAACCACCTTCGAGCGCGAGCTTCACGATGTTCTCCGGATCGAAATAGTCCGGGTTCTTGGCGAACGACGCGCCCGCCGAATGCTCGACCCCCTGATCGACCGGTAGAATCGACAGATAGCCCGTGTGCCGGAGGCGTCCGTGATCGAACAGTGACTGCAAGCTGCACAGCACGCGCGGCGCGCGGTCAGACGCCGCCCACACGTCGTCGACGAACGATGCCGACGGAAGATGCAATCGCGCTTTGTCGATCGTCCTACTGGTGTGCTCCAGGAAAAAACTGGCCTGGTCCCCCAAACGTTGCTGGATCTGTCCAAAACTGCTCATGGGCTCTCCATGGCTTGGAGGTCACAGGGCTTTTCCTTCCATTACCAGAAGCAAGGGACATGCCGAAAGCGTGGTCGTCTCGTCCAAACACCGCTTCATCGCAGCGCCACCATGCAGGTTGGGAGGCACGCCGAGCTGTCCGAGTTGCCCGCACCGAGGTCGCACTGTTCGCCGAACGCCGTATCGACGATGCCATCGCCGCAGTAGTGAGGGTGGCGACAACCAGCGGTGCATCCTGACATTTGGCCGTAGATGGCCGTGTTTTGAAGCAAGCCGTCGTCGCACTCTTCCGGCCCGTTGCTGACGCCGTCCCCGCAAAATGGGCCGAATTCGCAGTTCGCTTGGCAGCCGCCGTAGGCCCCGTCGTTGTTGGCGACGCCGTCGTCGCATGCTTCGTCTGCGGTTACGATCGAATCTCCGCACTGCGGGACGCAGGCTGGGCTCATGCATGGGCCGGGCTCGATCTGACAAGTGCTCGAACAGCCGTCGCCGCTTTGCGTGTTGCCGTCATCGCAGGTCTCGCCGCCGACTCGCAGGGAATCACCGCAGATGGGCCGGCACGGTTTGTCAGGCGCCGGGCAGTACCAACCGGGTTCGACGGATCCGCAATCGTCGCTGCATCCGTCGCCGCCGACGATATTTCCGTCATCACACGCCTCTGCGCTGGTGAGCACACCGTTCCCGCAAACACCCTGACAGCTACAAGACGTTCCGCCCGTATTGCAGGTGCAGTCCGCTTCGATCTGGCAGGTCGGACTGCAGCCGTCACCTGAATTGAGGTTATCGTCGTCGCACTGTTCGCTCGACGCGACACGGCCGTCGCCGCAGACCGCCGGAGGGTAAACGCGCGAGCCGCCCGAGCCACTCGTATCTCCGATGCCGGCCGTGCCTCCGGTGCCGCTCGTACCTCCGATGCCGGCAGCCGCCGCGCCGGCGGCCGCACCCGAGCCGTACGAGCTGGACTTGCCTGAGCAAGCCAGCACGCTCACAGACACGACTATGCACACCAGTCTCAACGCTCGAGCACTCCCACGACTGATGGGAGCTGATGCCCGGTGCGCGCGTCAAGCGCACAAACCGATTTCGAAGATAGTGAATCATCCTGCCCTTCAGAACAGGGCTCAGACTCTAGCGAGTGGCCAACCTGTGATCGGCTCACGCAGCGGCTCCAGATTCACGAGAAGACGGCGTGGATGCTGCGCAGTCTTCTCGAATGGTTCTAGCAACCGCGCGGTCGCCGGGGAGACATTCACCAGTAGACAATAGCGTTGTTGTCCATCAGTACATCGAAAGGGGGGTCCGGCCGGGCTTTGCTCTCCTGGAATGGACGAGAACGAGCAGAAGATCGCGGACGCGCTGGCCAACAATCTGCGCACCCTCCGGCAAGCCCGCGGTTGGACTCAGGCGGTGCTGGCCAAGTTCGCTCCAATCGCTCAACGCGTGGCTCAACTTGCGCCACGCGTTCTCGAAATCGACGCGTCGCGAGTGGTTGACGGCAAACTCACGTCGTGCGAATCGACTCGTCGAAAGCGAGGGAGCATGGTCGTTGTCGCAGAGCGAGCGTTGTTGAACGAGTCGAGCATCGGCGGTTCGAGGCCGAGAGTCGCGCTGGGCGTCGTCGGGCTGCTGCTCGGTTGCGCCGCGATCGGTTGTTCGTCGTCGCCGCGCGCTGCCGATGAATCCGTGCAAGCGCTGGAACAATCCGTGGTGGTGGGGGACGTGCTCGGCTTCGAATCGCCCGCGCTCTGGTCGGCCTCGAACGGCGCGCAGCTGTCGTCGTCGCCGGTGCATACCGAGGGCGCTCACTCGCTCGCGGTGAAACCCGGGCCGAGCAACGGCTACACGCCGATTCTGAGCGTCCCGCTCTCCACGCTCTCGGCCGTGAGCCCGACGCTCGCGCTCGACGTGATGCTGCCGACCGCGCAGGCGAACCCGTACTGGTTCGGCACGATGCAGATGTACATCAACTGCCCGTCGCGTAGCATTTACAGCGCGTTCTTGTCGCAGGTCGAGCTCACCGGCAAGCCGCTCAACGTGTGGAACACGATCAGCTTTCCGCTCACGAGCAGCCAGATCACAGGCCTGCTCACGGCGGGCTACTCCGATCTGACGCTCACGGTCGTGCTCAACGTGCAGGTGCCGACCAGCGGCACCTATTTGATCGACAATCTGCGCTTCGTGGCTGAGCCCGCAAACGCGTGCGGCGGTCAGCCGAACGGCGTGCTGTGCGACGACGGAAACGCCTGCACCTCGAGCGACTCGTGCGAAAGCGGCGCCTGTCAGGGCGGCACGGCGAAGACGTGCGCCGCCTCCGATCAGTGTCACGACGCCGGGACGTGTGACCCGTCAACCGGCGTGTGTGGCGCGTCACCCGCCGCGCCCGACTGGACCGCTTGCAACGACGGCAATGCCTGCACCCACGGCGAAGCCTGCCACGCGGGCGTGTGCGGCCAGGGTCAAGCGACCTGCGACGACGGCGATCCGTGCACCGCGGACAGCTGCTCGCCGTCGAGCGGCGCGTGCACCTTCACGCCGCTGAGCAGCAGCGCGTGCACCGCCGCGCTCGGCTCGGCAAAGTCCCTGAAGGGTCGCGTCGCGTTTGCGACGGAGAGTGACAACAACCGCTGCGTGCCCGACGCGATCCACGTGCTCAATCGTCTGAACTCGACCGGCGATCTCATGGCCTGGCACTACGATCGCGCCGGCTACGCGCAGCTCGACGGCGAGCACTTTCACACCGAGACGATCGTGCGCATGCCTTATATGGCCGGCACCTCGCTCGACGGCAGCGTCTTCGTGTCCGCCTGGTCGCACCCACCGGGCGAGGCCGGGGCGATCATGGGAGTTGCGCAAATGCAGTTCAAGGGCGGCAGTCAAGGCAAGCTGCTGCTCACGAACCGCGCCTACAACGAGAACGACGACGGCCAGGCTCCTGATTGGGACACCTTTCCGAATCCCGGTGATTCGTTCATGAGGCTCGGCCCGCAGCAGACTCCCGGCGTCGTGCTCGATCCGACGGGCGTGCAAAATCACCCGGGCGGCCTTTCGGCGATCGGCACGCACGTCGCCGTCTCGCTGCAGGGCTTCATCGAGAATTGCACGACCTTCGGGCAAATCGTCGGCATCGTCGGCATCGAGACGGGCGGCTGCACGCCGACTACGAGCAAGCCCATCGTACAAATTTGGGATCTCGCTCAGCCCCTGGATCCTCAGCTGCGCTCTTCGTATCTCACGCACGAAAACGGCACTCAGATCACGGTGTCCTTGCCGTCCCCGGGCGGGATCCTAGGCGGCGGTATCTTGGGCGGCCCCTTGGGCGGCCTGATAGGCGGCCTCTTGGGTGGTGGTGACACCATCACCTTCACGCCCGGCACGAGCATGATGGCCGTCGCCATCACCAAGCTCAATAATGGGCACTTTCTGCTGATCGGCGACCCCGATGTTCCCGTCGGGCAGTTCGAATTCTACGTCTCGGAAGGCACGGACCTCGACGACCCGAATCTCTGGGGCACTCCCGGTCGCCCGCCGGATGCGATCGTTAGCTTCAGCGGACCGGACGCCCCGCCCGGTTGGCAGAGCTTCAACTTCGTGAACGACTGCAACGGCGATCTGTTCGTTTTGGGCACGCGCGGGGACGTCCCTCCTCACAACCAAGACATCGTCGAGAACTACAAAGTCGACCTCGTGCCCGGCGGGCCGAATTCGAGCTGCGGCACGCGCTATTGCGCCACGATGACGCGCGCGGACAAGGTGATCGTGGAAACGATCGTGGACGGCGACGCGATCCTGAATCTGGTCTCCGACGGTGAAGGCAGCAAGCACATGCAGTGCGGCGACAACAGCGGCAACGACCAGTGCGACATGAGCTCGGGTGCGGGCACGTACATCGACCCGAACGGGCAGGTGATCGTCTACTCGACCGACTACGACGATGACGGCTTCGTGCTCAACCCCAGCAACGTCTACGGCAACGGCCTCGGCGAGGACGGCAAGCCTTTCCAGCGCACGCCGCCGTACGCTCCGTTTTTCGGCTTCATCCGCGGCATGGAGTTCCACGAGCGACACGGCAACCACGCCCCGGGCTCGGCCTGCCCAACGCTTTCGGATGCCTGGGTCGAGTTCTACCAAGACCCCAACTACAACTCCTTCGGCGACGACGCCGCGCAGCTCTACCGCATCAACTACACCACGCGTAACGAACGAGACCGCAAGAATTTCGGGGCCAACGACTTCAACGACAAGGCGTCCTCCGTGCGCTGGTGCATTCCGCAAGGCTCGTCGTTCAAAATCTTCCGCGACGCATTGTCGGGGCCGACCGCCGTCTTGAACGGCACGGGTCACGTCGCACAAATCGCGGATTTCACGAAGGGCGTCACGTACGTCCACCCCGACGGCTCGCTCGCGGCAGGCGGCAGCCTCGACAACAGCGTGACCTCCGGTCTCTTCCAAGAGAACGTGACCGATCTGCAAGCCCTTACCGGCGTGTCGGACGACACGAACTAGAATTCGGGGCTCGTCGCGCCGCATCGATCACGCGCGAGGCGTACTGTATCATCGTCGGCGGATTTCCTCTTCCTCTTCGCGTTGGCGGTCACGCTCAGCCATTTCCTTGAAGCCGCGAGCGGTCTCGGTAGCCCAGCTCCGGAGCTTGGGCAGCTTCGAGCGTTTGGCCACCTCCTCTGCATTCATAGCTAGTTCAGTCCAGCGGGCGGATGCGGGACCCACCCAGCCGCCGGACAGGTACTCACCAAAAAATGCCTGGGCTACGTCGTCTCGATCTCCGTACGCGCCAAGGATAAGGGCGGCCAACGTTTCGTCGCTCGAGAGGTCCTTTGGGGCGAGTTTTGCGATTGCGGCTGCGCGCTCTTCCGGCAGTTCATTCACCCACGCGAAGACTCGCGAGGGAGCGATGCGAGCGATGACTCCTCGGGGAAACCCGACACCGAACATATACGTGCCAACGCGAGTGCTGAGATGGGGCAGAAGAGCTGACCAGACCGCGCCTGGGTCTTGCTCAACGCACGCAAGGAGAACCTCCGTAGCCTCGCTGTGTTCGGCGAACCACGTGCCTGCAGAACGATCGGCTTGTTCACGCGCGATAGCGGCGGCAACCTCGCCGGGATGCTCAGGAACGACCCGCATCGCGAGCTCCTTCCAGTAGTATCCGATCATTTGGCTGCCTCGGATGAGTTCGGATGTCTGCACGAGCTCGAGTGCGAGGGGAAGCCACCGCCGGCGCTCAGCCGGCACCGACTCAAGGCGATTCTCGAGGATAGTCAATGCGGTCGCGTTGTGGTTGGCATCGATCATTGCGTGCAGCACTTCTTCCAAGGCTTCTGGCTCCAGTGAATCTCCCCATTTTCCGAAGCCGAGCTGGCCCACGATCTCGGCGGAAATATCGTTGGTCTGTAGGAAGCGAGCGACGTGATGCGCAACTACGACTGAGGGACCAACGCGCCACGCAACCTGGAACAGCAACTCAGTGGGCCGCGCGCGCTCAAGCTGAGTCGCCACCCATTGATCGTACCAATCGTCGCCAAGTGATCCCCGCAACACGGAGATGTACCCGCACAGGACGCGAAGGTCATGCCCGGACGTGGACAAGAGTGCAGCGTTCGCCGCGATCGTGTGTTGCGGATCCCCTTGGGCAAGGGCCTCGCCAAATCGCCAAGCGTCGGCTGCGTCCCCCGACGTTAGCCAAGGCCACTCCTCGGTCAAGGCATCTGGCGCCTCAACGAGCTCCCGCGCCAGCGGACGGAGGTCGATTTGGTCCTCGCGCCGGTACTGTGCCTGACCGACGTGCTGTCGAAGGCGTGCGGTCAACGAAGAGTCCTCGAATCGCGCGTGGAGTGCGTCAAGATCGGCCAGTTCCGCTTGAGATAGGTCTTTCCAGTACTTGCGCTCGCGATGGATCACGTCAGCGATGGCTCGGCGCAGTGGCTCGCGCGAGTCGGGATAGGCTGCGCGCGTTACGTCGAAGAAGCGTTCAACCAACGGGCGCACTGGGGTATCGCGGAGCATCATCGCGAGATTCTTTTTCGCGGTCGTGACTAGGGGATCCTGCAGCTCGGGCAACGCACGTTCGGCGATTCTGGATAGTCGATCGAGGGCAGCTTCGATGCACGCCAACAGCTCAGCGACTGTGGTCGGTTGCCATTCCTCTTCCGGGAGGTCGTCCGATGCGGGAGCGGTGTTGAGTCGAAAACCCTGACGGTCACCAACCCGTGCCAACGCCGCGATAACGAGACGAGTAATAGCGATCCGATTCTGGTCGAGCAGATCGTCGAGCAATCCTAGACGATCCAGAAAAGGCAGTGCTGTCCCGCTCAGATAGAGCTGGAACTTGGCAATAAACTCCGCCGTCGCGTTGTTCGCCCACGTCTCGTTTTCAACCTCAGCGAGGAGAGCAAGAGATTTTGTTGCGTCCGCGAAAGCCCCAGGTCTCCACGCAAGCCGGACGAGGGTCGACACGACCTCTCGGCGAGCCTGACGTTCGATCTTGGCCCTCTCTTCCAAGCTGCTATCGGCCAGTGCTCGTGAAATGTTCCGCGCCGCTTGCTCCGGATCGGCAGCCGATAGCGCAGACCACCTCCGTGCGCTCAGTGGGTCGACGAAATTATCTGCTCGAAAAAAAAAATCCAACTCCTCGCGGGCATACTCTCGAGCCTCTGGATTGCTGGCTATCGAGCGAATTCGCGCGTAGTAGGCCTCTTTGGCGGTGTCAGAAGGAAGCTTATCAACCAAGGTGCGTAGCAGATCGGGGTAGGTCGACCAGGCTTCTACGGCGAGGTGATTTCCCAAAGGAGTTGGAGAAATATAACGGTAGCGACCACCTTGCGGCGCGATACCGAAGCGCCGATTGAAGTCGTCGACTTGCGCCCGAACCTCGTTCCACTTTAGGTCGAGATGTTTCGCGACCGCCTCGCCCTCTGCCCGCTTGTCATCGCTCCAGCCCACAGTTTGGAGAACGGCGACAACGTAGAGTGCGCGCCTGTCCCCGCTACCGAGCATGCGATCGAAGAACACACGAATCTCGTTGCGAGTGAGCAATCCGTGTACATTGATCGCTGCACCCATTAAGACAGCGTCTGCGGCGAGTTTCGCAAGGCGGACGTATCCGTCCGCAAAGCGAACGACGAAGTCCACGTGCTCGGTGGGCATAGCAGAATGCCAACCCTTGACGACCGCCGTGAGCATGTTCGGTTCAAGCGGGCTCACCGCGAGCGCAGGAATGCGGGCGGGATCCGGAGTCTTGCTGTGACCTATCGTGATCAGACGCACGCGACCATTGGCCCGACCAACGGAATCGCGCAGCGTCATGAGCTGTTCGGGTTGCACCTCGTCCGCGACGACGAAGAGTCGTACCCCTTGTTCTTGGGCTACACTGTCGAGTAGTTCGCTCAGTCGAATTTCGGTCGCTTGCCGCAAATAGATCACTGAGCTCTGCCAAGCGGCCTCGCGGCAAAGCTCGAGAGCAAACCTGGTTTTGCCAACCCCAGGCTGTCCGTGAATATGAAGGTGCTGCACGCTGCCGGTCTCGAAATCGAGAGCGGCTCGTTGGGCCGCTAATTCTGCGGCTACGGCAGGGGACGCATGCCAGGCTCCCCGGTGCGGCTCCGAAATTGCCCAGTCGCTAAACGTCCAGAGGCCGCTCGGTCGCCCTGCCCATCTTGCGGCAACCGCAGGGTGCTGATTGCACCACTCGGTCAGCCGCTCGCTTCCAATGACTACGATGTTTCCAGTCGGAATTCCGTCGGCATTTGCGTCTCGGACTAGCGCTTCGAGGCGATCCCTTTCGCCCTTGACGCCACTGGTCGAGCCGCTAGCAACGAGCACGAATCGCCCCCCGGCGCTCAGGGTATCCTTTGGGATCCTCTTGCGGACCTCGTGCTTGTCTTCCAGTTTCTGGGCTTGACCGGCAGTACCCGCCTTGATCTGCCAACACGTGTCCGCGTTGCCGAGCCAATCATCGTCAATCGCAGGCGCCACCGTCCATCCGTCACAACCGTCATCCTTGGCGGCGCCTTCAGTATTGACGCAAACCTGGGAGAGCGGTGATTTGCACCGGTGAGCTTCTGCTCGTAGGAGATCGCGCATCAGTTCGTTGAGATCCGCATCGCTCAGATTTGCGATGCGCTCGGGCGACACCTGCAGCGCGTCGCGGAAGATCGACGTGCGCGGTAGATTCACGCCGCTCATCGGGTCTTCCCTTTGCGCCGAGGTCCGGCCTTCCTATTGCGTAGAACGCCCTGGTGCGTTCTCCCGGTAGGCGCAAGATTGGGCGCGAGCTGCGCGTATAGCTCGTGCAGCTTCTGTCGGAGCAGGGCCTTCGGCGGGAGCATCGTCTGGTACTCGGCGACCAGCGTCGGTGAGGTCGTGCGCGCGAGCGCGTACTCGACAACCTCGTCGTCCTTGGTCGCGCAGAGCAGAACGCCAATCGAAGGACGCTCGTTGGGTTTCTTCACGTCGCGGTCGAGGGCCTCGAGGTAGAAGCTCAGCTTGCCTAGGTCCTCGGGCTCGAACCTACGAATCTTCAGCTCGAATGCGACCAGGCACGAGAGGCCGCGGTGAAAAAACAGGAGGTCGATGGCGAAGTCCTGGCTTCCGACCTGCACGGGGTATTCGGAACCGACGAAACAGAAGTCGGGACCAAGCTCGGTGATGAAGCGGCCGAGGTTGCGTAGCAACGCGCCGTGGAGGTCGGCCTCGGAGTGGCCATCATGTAGTGACAGGAACTCAAGGAAGTAGGCATTCTTGAACTCATTGAGAGCTGTCGGATGCGTTTGCACGAGTGTCGGCGACACTTTCTTTGCGCCCCTGTCACTGCGAAGCACGGCGCCCGTTTGGATCTGCCGTGCGAGCTCCCGCTTCGTCCACCGACCCTTGATGGTCGCGAGGACGTAGAAAAGCCGCTCGTCGGGCAGTTTCGTTTGACTCAAGATGATGACGTGATGGGTCCAGGGCAATTGTCTCACCAGCGGTGAGACTTTTTCATCGCCGCGGTAAGCCTCATAGAACTGCCGCATCCGGAAGAGGTTTGGTCGGGTATAACCGCGAAGCCCCGGGTAGTGACGCGCGATCGCAGCGGCGAGCTCGTTCACTACGCCGTCACCCCAGACGGCAGCCGCGATCTTCTTGCTGATGTACTCGCCTAGCTCCCAATACAAACCCACCAGCTCGGCGTTGACGGCTTGATACGCCCGCCGCCGTGCGGCCTCAATGAGCGCGAGAACCTCGTCGAACTGTCCGGCACGATCGTGCGCGGTCGATTGTCGGGTCGGTGCGGCGATAGGTCGAACGTCCGCCGCGCCGGTCAAAAGTCTCGCCGCTGGCGAGACTTTCTTCGTTCCGGCCTTTGCAGGCTTTTTGCTCAGCGACTTCGTCACGTCACCGCTATCTTCGCATCTCCGGTGGGTCGAGGCGCGTCTGGCACGGCTTGCAGGTGCGCGCGGCCCGTGAGCTCTAGACGCCCCGGAGGATGCTGTCATGAGCTCTAAAAAACAAGCCAGATCCTTACTCACCTCGACGAGCAGGAGAATCTGGTCGAACTCATGCGGGGGGAAATCATCACTCAGCCGCGCGATGATTCGCCGCTCGCGCTCACGCCGGCCGTGCCAGGTTCGCTACGGTGGAGACGAGCTCGGCGGCGTCGACGGGCTTGCCGAGGTGCGCGGTGAAGCCGGCGGTGAGCGCTTTGGCGCGGTCCTCGGAGCGGGTGTACGCGGTCAGGGCGACGGACGGGATCGGCGCGCCGCCTGGCGCGAGCTGGTGCAGGCGCTGGATGAACGAATAGCCGTCTTCGTCGGGCATGCCGATGTCGCTCACGAGCACGTGGGGCTTTTTTCGTGCGACCGCCCGCAAGGCCTCGCTCACGGAGCCCGCACCTTCGACCTCGGCGCCCGCGCCGGCGAGGAGCGCGCTGAGCAGATCGAGGGCGTCGGGCTCGTCGTCGACCACCAACACGCGCAGGCCGTGCAACGTTTGCTGTTCGGTCGGCAAGGGCCCGACAGGGGTTTGTTGCGTAGGCCGTGCCGCGGGCTGGAAATCCGCGGTTGAAAGCGGCAAGCGGACCGTGAAGGTCGCGCCTTGGTTCGTACCCGCGCTGAAGGCCTCGACGGTGCCGCCGTGGAGCTCGACGATGTGGCGAACCAGAGCGAGCCCGAGCCCGAGGCCGCCGACGCGCCGCGTGGTCGTACTGTCGGCCTGCTTGAAACGCTCGAAGACGAAGGGCAAGAACCCGGGCGCGATACCGACGCCCGTATCGCGCACGGTGAGCGCGACTTGCGAGGCGCGGCACACGAGCTCGACCTGAATCTGTCCGCCTTTGGGCGTGAACTTCAGCGCGTTGGAGAGCAGGTTCCAGACCGCTTGCCGCAACCGGTCCGGGTCGGCAAAAATGGTGCATTTGTGCGCCGGCAAGTTGACCGATAGCGTGAGGTCCTTCGCGGCGACGGACGGACGAATGATCTCGACCGCGTCTTCGACGATCGCCGAGAGGTTACAAAGGCGGCGCTCGAGCGCAAACTTGCCGGTCGTGACGCGCGAGACGTCGAGTACGTCGTCGATGAGCTTCGCTTGTGCGCGCGCGTTGCGGGCGATCACCGAGAGCCCTTTGGCAAGCTCAGGCTCGCTCGCGCGGCGCTGCAATAGCTCCGACCAACCCAAGATCGCGTTTAGCGGGGTGCGGAGCTCGTGGGAGACGGTCGCCAGAAATTCGTCTTTGGTGCGGTTCAACGACTCCGCTTCGCTCGCTCGCTCGCGAAGGGCGCCCTCGCTGCGGCGCAGGGCGTCCTCCGTCTGCACGCGACGCGCGACCTCGTCGTTGAGGTCGGCGAGCTTCTGATTGAGGAGCACGAACGGATTCGCCTCTGATCGCCGCTGGAACCGCACGAGCAAGAGCGCGGGCGTGACAGGGTCGCCTGGCTCGATCACCGAGCCGTGCGCGTTGAAAATGACGGGCTCCGGCTGGTCGTGCAGCCGCCAAGCGCCGGGCGTCGGTTCGCTGGAACGCGACCAGCTCTTCAAGGTCGTTGGCAGGTTCTCCTGTGAACCGCCCAGGACGTCGGTCAGGTGACAATCCCTGGGGCACTCGTCGGTCAGGTGCAAAGCAGCGCGCGCTGCCGCGTTCGCGGCAAGCAATTGACCGTCGGACGTGACGAAGACGGCGGCCTCCGGAAGCGCCCGCAGTAAGGGCACGGCATAGGATGGGAGCTGCACGACTAGGTACTTGGAAAGTACTCGCGGCCTGGCGCTGCCTCGGCCGTGGGGGAACGCTTCAAGTACAAAACGACGCGACACTCCCGATCGCCGTCAGCGATCGTCTTCTCCAAGCCGACCTTTCCGTAGCCCAGGTTGTCGGCCGCGATGGTGCCGAAAACGTTGCTGGTCATCATGCACAGCGCGCTGCGCCCGACGACCTTGTCACCGAACGGACATAGCTTGTTGCCGAATACGATCTTCTCGTCGTCCTCCGAGACGACGTAAAATTCGCCTTGGATGCGGCGCTTCAAATCCAGGCAGACGTCGCGCACTTGGTCGCGATCGAATTTGGAAACGTCGAGCGCGGTCTTGTAGCCGTTCGCGATCTCGTCGCCCATGCGTCGACCGACGATTGACAGGAAGCCCGCTGCCTCGTTCAAGCCCACGAGGTCGTGGAGCGTTCCGGCAAGGTGACGAATCAGCGTGCGCAAAAAGACGTCCCGCTCGAGAGGGATCTCGAATTTTTCGAGTCGAATCTTGCCGTCCGACATAGCGTCCTCCAACCCGCACAACTACCTGATATTCAATCTCCTAACCGAGTGACAAATTGCCTCACACTCCAACCAATCGAAGTTGACTCGTCATTTCGAGTCTATGCCACTTCGACCGACATCGCGGCGAGTGGTCGCTCTCGGCGCAGCGTGATCTGCGCCCAGCCAAACACGAACCCGGCGGACCTTCCCCCGAGCTCCTGTTGAAGCTCACTTGCGCGGTTCGACGAGCCGTACGAGCGTGCCGATGACCCGCTGAGCGCCTCGCGCGCCGACGCGGCCGCCGATTGCCGCAGGCGCCGCGCGGAGCGCGGGCAGCAGCCCCTTGCAGCGGCCGAGCACAGCAGCACACTCAACCCCCCGAGCACTCCCGCCCACGCTCCCGCTCAACCCTGAGCACTGGCCAACACAAAACTGGTGCACGCGAGCGTCGCGAGGCGAGCCAATCTCACGCTCTGCCTCTTCCCCAACCTCCCGCTCTGCCTCTTCCCCAACCTCCCGCTCTTCCCCAACCACGCCCTAGCTCTGCCTTTGCCCCGTCCGTCAACAAAGCAAGATACGCTCTAGCGCTACAACTCGAGGACGTCTGCGGACAGCAGCTTCACGTCGCCGCAGTTCTGGCAGGTCACGGGGATCACCGTGGGCTGCGTGCTGAGTTGCTCACTCGTGGCCGGCACGGGCATCAACGTCGCGGTCGACCCGACGACGTACTTCTTGCTCCCGCAGCGGTCGCAATGATCCTGCTGCTTCTCTCGCAACCAGACGGTAACGGGTGCCTCGATGTTCGACATTGCACGGTCCTCAGCAAGCTTAAGTTTTGCGGACTGCCATCGTCACGCGACAGTGGCAGTCTCATTTGGTAATGCAGGTCGCGCCTCGGTCGCAAGAAGATTTCCATGCCTCAGGGCGTGCGGTTCGTGCTCAGGGGCTGTGGCAAATTGTCACCCTCTCGGAGTAAGGCACGTCAGCGGTGCCCCTCGGGATCGCTTCTGAGTTCCGCTGCTGCAAGCCCGCGCCCCGGACGCGGTTGTCTCCGCGTGCGAGAGCGCGCACGCGCTGGGAGATCACTTCAGTCGGTGAAACGTCATGGCGAGCGCAAGTGCACTTTTGCCGCAGCACGCTCTTTTGCCCCTTACAAACGTGGTTGGGCGCGCATTGCCAAGCGAACGGCCGCGATGAAGCGTGCCCGGTCTTTGGCGCGCTTAATGCTTCGAGCACTTTCTGTCACGCAGCAGATGGCGGCAGAAAGCGCTCATGACAGACCCCGAACCCAAAGAATCACGCGTCCGTGAAGGCGACGTTCTGGCGGGCAAGTACCTGATTGAGAGGATCTTGGGCGTCGGCGGCACGGGTGAGGTCGTCGCGGCGCGTCATCTGCAACTCGACGCGCCGGTAGCCATCAAATTCCTGCTGCCTGAAGCCCTCGCGAATGCCGAGGCCGTGGCACGTTTCGATCGGGAAGCGCGCGCCGCGGTGCAGATCAAGAGCGAGCACGTGGCTCACGTCCTCGACGTCGGGGTGCTCGAGAGCGGCGCGCCTTACATGGTGATGGAGTATCTCGACGGGAGCGACATGGAGGCGTGGCTCGTCGAGCGCGGTCCGCTTGCGACGGAACAAGCGGTCGAGTTCGTGCTCCAGGCCTGCGAAGCGGTTGCAGAAGCGCACACGCTCGGCATCGTGCACCGCGATCTGAAGCCGGCCAATCTATTCGTGATCCGACGTCCGGACGGTGTTTTGTCGGTAAAAGTGCTGGATTTCGGGATCTCCAAACACACGACGCTCGACGACTCCGGCTCGAGACTGACCAGAACGGCAGCGCTGGTCGGCACCCCGTTCTACATGTCGCCCGAGCAGCTGCAGTCGTCGGCTAGCACCGATACCCGCACGGATATTTGGGCGCTGGGCGTGATCTTGTACGAGCTGCTGACGGGAGAAGCGCCGTTCAAGGCCGAGTCCATGCCGCAGCTGGCGCTGCAGGTCGTCTCGTCACCGGCTCCGGCGCTTCGCGACAAGCGCCCGGACGCGCCGGAGGGACTCGAATACGTGATTCTGCGCTGCCTCGAGAAAGATCCGGCGGCACGGTTCGCGAATGTGGCCGACCTGGCGCGCGCGTTGGTCGAGTTTGGTCCGAAGCGCGCGGGAATCTCGTTCGATCGCATCAAGGGCGTGATGCGGAGCGCCGGCGTGTCCTCGAGCCCGCTCCTTTTGCTGGAGCCGCCGCGCAGCGTCAAGACCGCGCGACCCGCGAAACACTCGAGCACCCCCGCCTCGTGGGGTCACACGTCGGGCGTCATGAGTTCGCCCGGCAAAGCCTGGTTCGCGGGAGCCGTCGCAACGACGCTGTTGGCGATGGTGGCGGGCATCGCAGGCTACGCCGTCTGGTCGGGCAAGTCGCCGCTCGGGCATCTGCCGGTCACGAGCCGTGATGCGCAAGCGGCCGCGCCGCCGAGCGTCGTGACCAGCGCGCCGCCGAGCGTCGCGACCAGCGCGCCCGAGCCCGCGGTCGCAGAACCTGCGGTTCCCGAGGTCGAATCTGCGGCTCTGCCCAAGGTCGGCGTGAGCGCAGTGGTCCCGGAAAGGCGGCGCCCGAAAGCGCGACCGGAGCTCGCTGTTCCCAGAGTGGCTCAGGCGCGTCGCGCGCCTTCGCCCGCCGCCGTTGCGCCGCCCGCCGCTGCGCCGCCCACGACGGCGTTTCCGTCTCCGAGACCCACGCCTTCAACCAAGTTCAGTGTGTACGACGATCGAAAGTGAGATACGCCTTTGTTCAGCCCATCCCGCTACTCGGCGACCGGTTCCGTCTTCGTTGTCGGTTTGATGGTAGCCGCAGGACCCGCGTCGGCGCAGTCGGCGCCGGACAGCGCCGCGGCTCAAGCTCTTTTCGAGCAAGGCAAAGCGATGCTCGCGGCGGGGCGCGTCCGCGACGCCTGCCCCAAATTCGAGGAGAGTCAGCGCTTGGATCCGGGCAGTGGCACGCTGCTGAACCTCGCCCGCTGCTACGAGGAAGAGCACCGCGTTGCCTCGGCTTGGACGAAGTATCTGGAGGCCGCCGCGGCCGCCAAGGCAACGGGCAATGCGGAGAGGGAGAACGAGGCGCGCCAACAAGCCGCTCGGCTCCGGCCACATCTGGCGAACCTCGTCATCGCGGTTCCAGCGGAAGTGAGCGCGCTGCGCGGGCTCGAGATCGTGCGCGACGGCGAGCCAGTGGGCACACCTCAGTGGGGGCTGCCCATCCCGGCGGACGAGGGAGAGCACTCGGTCGTCGTGAAGGCTCCCGGGTATCTGCCCTGGCAGAGCGCGGTGATCGTCAAGCGCGAGACGACAACGACGTTGAACGTCCGTGCGCTCCAGCCCGACCTGCAGAGCAGCGCGCCGCTAGCGGTCAGCAACGCGGCGCCTTCCCCCGCGCGCGTGCCGCCCGAGTCGCGCGGCGGCACCCAGCGTGCATTTTCGCTGGTCGCCGGGGTCGTCGGGGTCGTCGGTGCCGGCGTGGGTGTCGGCTTCGGCCTGACGTCGAAGACCGATCACGACCGAGCGGCGAAGTATTGCAACGGAGGGACGTGCACCGATCCGCGCGGAGTCACGGCGACCCATGACGCGTATTCAGCCGGCAATATCGCGACGGCCGGCGCGATCGTCGGCGCGGTGGGTCTCGTCTCGGCTCTTACGCTCTGGCTCACGGCGCCGAGTTCGCGCAGCGAGGCTCCCGCGCAAGTAAGCGTCGGCTTGGGCACGCTGCAGGTGAGGAGAGCATTCTGATGATCCTCGGCAAAGTCACGACTGCCCTCGCGTCGCTCACGCTCCTGCTCGCTGCGTGTAATGCGATCTTGGGCAACGACTCCGACGCCAATTTTCAGGGCCCAGCCGGCGAGTCTGCCGGCAGCGCCGGGGCAGGCCTAGGCCCCGATGCGGGCGCGAGCGCCGGCGTCGGTGGCGATACCGGGATCTCGGGAGCGGGCGCCGGCGGCATGCTTGCGACGGCTGGCGGTGGCGGTGCGGGCGCGAGTGGCTCGAGCGGCATGGCCGGTTCGGGTGGCGTGGCTGGCTCGGGTGGCGTGGCTGGCTCGGGCGGCGTGGCCGGTTCGGGTGGCCGTGCTGGCATGAGCGGGGCGGCCGGCTCGAGCGGCGCGACGGGCGATCTGACCGCGGTCGGTACGTTGGGCGCGAGCTGTTCGAGCAACGGTGCGTACGCTTGCGCGGGTCACGCTCAAAAAGGGCTGCTCGTCTGCAGTCAGGGCGCGTGGAGCGCCTTGAACCCGTGCAGCGGGAGCAACAATTGCGACAGCACGCCGGGCAGCAACGCAGGATCCTGCCAGCCGATCGTGACTGAGTGCGTCGGTAAAACCGCCGGCACGAACTTTTGTCGAGGCACGAAGGACCTGCTCGCCTGTGGTCTGGATCTCGTCACGACCAAGCTCGTCGAAACCTGCCCGTTCGTGTGCAGCGCCGGCGCGTGCGGCGGCGAGTGCGATCCGACCGGTCCGACGACGACGCGCTGTAAAGGCACGACGACCACTCCGCAAACGTGCGGCGCCAATGGGACTTGGCAGGACGGGGCGCCTTGCCCGTATCTCTGTGCGAACGGAAGCTGCGTGGCCGCAACGTGCGGCGACCAGGTGAAAAACGGCACGGAAACCGACGTGGATTGCGGCGGAAGCTGTGGCGGCTGCGCGGTGCAGGCCGCCTGCGCGAAAGACGCCGATTGCGCGCTGCCCGCGAGCGGCAAGTGCACCGCGAAAAAGTGTGCGGCCGCTGCGTGCAGCGACGGCGTCAAGAACGGCGACGAAACCGACGTGGATTGCGGCGGCGGCTGCGCGGGTTGCGGGCTGATGAAGGCTTGCAGTACGAACGCCGATTGCGCGCTGCCGGCGAGCGGTAAATGCATGAACGCCAAGTGCGTGGCGGCGACGTGCAGCGACGGCGTCAAGAACGGGACCGAGACGGACGCGGATTGCGGCGGCAACTGCCCGGCGGACTGCGCGCTCGGTCAGCATTGCGCGACCAACACCGACTGCGCCGCATCCGCGTGCGTGAGCGGGACCTGCTCGGGCGAATGCTCGCCGGGCACGAAGACGTGTTCAGTGGTGGGCGCCGGCGGCGTGGCGACCTGCGGTCCGAACGGAGTCTGGGCGGCCGCGATGCCGTGCGCGCAGAACCAAACGTGCTCCGCCAGCGCGTGCACGGCGTGTGCTGCCGGCTTCTTGGATTGCGACGGCCTTGCCAGCACCGGTTGTGAGAAGAACACCCGAACGACGGCGAGCTGCGGCACCACCTGCGCGACCAGCGCGTGCTCGGCAGTGAACGGGACGCCCGCGTGCTCCGCGGCGGGTATGTGCACCATCAGCTGCAGTCCGGGCTTCGGCGATTGCGGAGGCGCCAACGACGGTTGTGAGACGAACCTCGACAGCAACGCCAGCTGCGGCACGACCTGCGCGAACCGCGTCGCCTGTATGGAGCCGACGCCGACCTGCAGCGCGGGCAAGTGCGTCTGTCCCGCCGGGAATGCGGCATCCAACGGCACGTGTTGCCCGACGGGTCAGACGGGTTGCGGCGGAGTCTGCGTGGACACCCAAACGGATCCGAGCAACTGCGGCGACTGCGGCGTCGCGTGCGCGACCACGTGTACGGCGGGGCTGTGCGACTAGCGACAGACGCTCGCTATCACGTGCAGGAGGCCGTCGAAGTTGACGGGCTTGGTCACGTGCGCGTCGAAGCCGGCTTCGCGGCTTGCGCGTTTGTCGGATTCGGTGCCGTAGCCGCTGAGAGCGATCGCTTTGACCTGCGATTTTTGGCGCACCGCGCGCATGAGCTGGAAGCCGTCGCCGTCGCCCAAACCGATGTCGCTGAGCACGAGATC